>CAYVVB010000287.1:0-5646 GCA_964454955.1 uncultured Bradyrhizobium sp.
CGTGCCAGCGGATGCTCCCATCGCGGTGGCATGGCGGTTGGCGCGGACGGGCGTATCATTGCGGTGGACGACAATGAATGTTCGGTGCGGGCGAGCACTACGGCATCGTCCCGAGCACCGTGCCTTCCGCGATCAATTGCCCGCGCGCGTCGATGGCTCGCATGATCGGCCGCTGCGTCGTGGACCCGATGGCGGCCGAGCCCAAATTTTCAGAGGACAGAGTTCAGTATTGCAACCCAACACGCATTGCACGCTATGATGCGGCCCGCCGGTGAGATGAGCTGGAGCTCGATCCGGTGGCTTGGGAGCGGGAATGCGAACTTCCTGGTGGGTCTGCATATTCGCGGTCGACCTGACATGCTCGGTGGCGTATCGGCACGTCAATCAGCCGTCCCTGCTCACCGGGCCCATTGCGCCATCCGAGCAAGCTGAGCGGCCTCCACTCGCGCAAGAACAAGTGCTGCCGCTGACTTACATGGATGACGGGCGGTCGGATGAGGGGCGGGTGCAAGACATCGACTCGGCTCCCGCTACTTCGGAGCCTGCCCAAGTGCCCAGTCCGCAAAAGGAAGTTCGGTTAGAGGACGCGACCGCCACCGTTACGACCGAGGGCGTCGAGCGAAGCGACGTAAAGCAAGATCTTTCGTACTTGCATTATTACGCTTATTCGGAAGTGGCCCCCGAGACGAAGCCAGCGGATACCGTTCTCGACTCTCTCAAAGGCATCCCGCCAGGGACACCGGTCGATGAAATCAAGCGGGTATCCGACCTCCTGGGACTCGACTTCACTTTCATGAAGACGGTTGCAAAGATCGAGTCCGGCTTCGACCCCAAGCAGCGCACCGGGTCGTATATCGGCCTATTCCAACTGAGCAGACGCGAATTCGACATGTACGGCTCCGGCGACATCCTCGATGCGCGGGATAACACCGTCGCCGCCGCATTGAAGTTCACGACCGAGAACGTCATGTTCGAGATGTTCACGAATAGGACGCCGACCTTGAACGACATTTACCTCATTCACCAGCAGGGCGTCGAAGGCGCGGTGGAACACCTAAGCCAGCCTCGCCGGCTTGCCTGGCGATCGATGTGCGCGACATACGAAGGCAAGGAAAAGGGCGAGAAGTGGTGCAAACGCGCGATCTGGGGCAATACGCTTCCGGCGGTCAAACGCGTCTGGAGAAACGTCAATAGAGTCACCTGCTCGATCTCCTCAGTTAGAGAGGCCGATCAGCATGCGCCTGAGGGCAGGGCTCCGAAATTAAGGTCCGCTTCTCGGGCGGATCGGACGTTATCGGCCGAGGCGGGAGTTTGGTCGGTCCGAAGTTGACCCGAAGCTGAACAAGCCCAACCTCAGCTAATGCGCTGCTGATGAGACGTGAGTGGACATGCCGCCGACCGCGAGTGATGGCAGCATCATGACCAACGAAGACGAAAGCCGGCAGCACGCTGAAGTCGGTTTCTTCCAACCAAATCTGTCTTAGCTAGAAGATCGCCTGGTTGTGCCTGCCTTGCCGTGATCCCACGCTAGAGCGCCGACCTATTTCTGCGACGGACCAAAATCTAGTGACGGCAAGGCGACCTCCGGGATGTCGATCTTGATAGTGTTCAAATCGACGTCCTTAGGCGTGTCTAGCAGTGCTGTCACCGTAATTGGGAACGCGATCACGAGGAACACCATAACCATCTGCAATCCCACCCAAGGCAGAGCGCCCCAGTAGATGTCCGAGGTCTTCACCTCTTTTGGAGCGACGCCGCGTAAATAGAACAGGGCGAAACCAAACGGCGGATGCATGAACGACGTCTGCATGTTCACGCACAGCATGACGCCGAACCAGATGAGCGCAGCGTCGGCGCCGACTTCCGGCGCCAGGATCTTCTGCGCGACCGGAGCAATCATCGGCAGGATAATGAATGCGATCTCGAAGAAATCGAGGAAGAACGCCAAGAAGAAGATGAAGAGATTAATGAAGATGAGAAAGCCCCAGATGCCGCCAGGCAGCGAGGTCAGGAGGTGTTCGAGCCAGACGCCGCCGGAAACGCCGAGGAACACGACCGAGAAGCAGGTCGATCCGATCAGGATGAACACGACCATGCAGGTGATGCGCATCGTCGTCTCGTAGCCCTGCTTGATCAGGCTGCGCAGGTCCGGAATGCGGATCGCCTCGATGCCGATCCAGATGACGGAGGCGTAGGTTATCGCGAAGCAGAGGCGGAACAGCAGTTTGCCGACTTCCATCATGCCCAGAACGGTGCCAATCGCCGCTGCAATCAGGCCGACGACGAGCGTCATGCGGCCGAACGGGCTGAACGCCTTGTGATGGATCGTCGCCAGCACGATGGCGCCGACCGCGCCCATAGCGCCGGCTTCGGTCGGCGTCGCGAGGCCAAGCATCATCGTGCCGAGCACAACGAATATCAGCACCGCGGACGGAACGATGCCGATGAGGCATTTCCGCCAGAGCGCCCAGCCTTTCAGGGTGCGCGCTTCCTTCGGCACGGCGGGCACGTGATCCGGCTTGAAGATACCGAGAACGAAGGTGTAGCCGGCAAACAGCAAGATCTGGAAGATCGAAGGACCCCAGGCGCCGAGATACATGTCGCCGACCGACTTGCCGAGCTGGTCGGCCAGCACGATCAGGACGAGCGACGGCGGCACAAGTTGCGTGATCGTCCCCGACGCGGCGAGGACGCCGGTCGTGTAGCGCATATTGTAGCCGTAACGCATCATCACCGGCATCGAGATCATCGCCATGGCGATGACTTGCGCGGCGACGGTGCCCGTGATCGCGCCGAGGATGAAGCCGACAATGATCACCGAATAGCCGAGACCGCCGCGGATCGGGCCGAACAACTGGCCCATCGAGTCGAGCATGTCCTCGGCGAGCCCGCAGCGCTCAAGAACGGCGCCCATGAAGGTGAAGAACGGCACTGCCAGCAACAGGTCGTTCGACAGCACGCTACCGAAGATGCGGCTTGGGATCGCCTGCAGGAAGCTCAGGTCGAAGAAACCCATCCAGATCGACAGGAAGCCGAACGAGAATCCGACCGCGGCGAGCGTGAACGCGACCGGGAAGCCGATCAGCATGAACAGGATTAGGCCGCTGAACATCAGCGGCGGCATGTACTGTAACGAGATCATTGCGTCGGTCTCTCATATTTGGCGTCGATGGTGACCTCGCCGCGCAGCGCGGCGATGCGCTTGATGACCTCGGAGACACCCTGGAGGGCGAGCAATGCAAAGCCGAACGGTAGCACGAACTTGATCGGCCATCGGATGAGGCCGCCGGCGTTGCTCGACATTTCGTTGGTAAGATATGCCTCGTGCGCGAGCGGCCAGGACAGGTAGCCGATCAGGAGGCAGGCCGGAATCAGGAAGACGATCGTGCCGAGGAGATCGAGCCAGAGTTGGCCGCGCTCGGACAGCAACAGATAGAAGATCTCGACCCGCACATGTTCGTTCCGCCTGAGCGTGTAAGACGCGCCGAACATGACCAGCACGGCGAACATGTACCACTGCATTTCGAGGAAGCTGTTCGACGAGTAGTCGAATGCGTAGCGAACCATCGCGTTGGCGGCGCTGACCAGGCATGCCAAAAGAACGAGCAGGTTACAGACCCAGCCGATTTTTTCGTTTAGGCGGTCGATGGTCGAACTGATCTTCAGTGCTGTATGCATCGTTTCGCCTCAACTCCCAGTCGCGGAGCAGGTGCGACGCGACCTATAGGGTATTCGTTTGGCATGCTGACGGGCGCTCGCGTGCACCATCGTGTGGCCATGAGAGAAGTACGCAGTTGTGCTCACATAGCGAAGCGTCTCGCAAGCCGGGCGTTCGCGTGTCCAAAGAAGTTTACTTATCGGTTACTTTTGAGATCTGTCGAAAACTGAGTGAAGTGCCTCAGCCAACGACAGGCTCGCTACTCGAAATGTGTTCGTCTTCGTGGATCGGCATTCTCGGTAGACGTAGAAAGTGTTTAAGGTGTTTATCGGCGCGTTCTCGCAATGATGGCTGTCGCACTGAGCGATCTGGAATTGTCAAATGATGGACTCTAATAGTCGCGCGGAATGTAGGCCGGGCCTCCTTCCTTGCTTGAAGGCAAATCGAATGATGATCAATCGCGGCATCGATCGTCTGGAGGAATGGCTCATTGCCACCTTAATCGCGGCCGCGACCTTGCTGATCTTCTTCGTCGTCGTGCACCGCTACGGCACCGGCCTCTCCATCGATTTCGCGAAATGGTCCACCGCGCACGGGATCCCCGTCATCCCGGGCGTGATGAAGGAGATCTATACCCTCTTCTCCGAGATGGACGTCTCGTGGGCGCAGGAGCTCTGCATCTTCATGTTCATCTGGATGGCCAAGTTCGGCGCCGCCTACGGCGTGCGGACCGGCATCCATGTCGGCGTCGACGTGCTGGTCAACATGCTGCCGCGCGCCTCGCGCAAGAGCGTGGTCCAGTTCGCGATCGCCTGCGGCGCGCTGTTCACCGGCCTGATCGCGGCCTTCGGCGTCACCTTCGTCATGAAGATGTATGCAACTGGCCAGCAATCCAACGACCTCGAATGGCCGATGTGGATGATCTATCTGGCCATCCCGCTCGGCTCCGGCCTGATGTGCTTTCGCTTCCTGCAGGTCTCCTGGACCTATTACAAGACGGGAGATCTGCCGCACCATAACGAGGCGCACGTCGAAGGCGTTGCCGCGTCCGAAGCGCTGACGCCGTCGACGGCGGCCCACGGCGAGGTGCCGTCGCGCTGGTCCAAGCCGCTCGCGCTCACGCTGATCTGCGCGCCGATCCTGATCGTGCTGATCTGCCTAGCGCAGCGCACCGGCGTCATCGTCATGCCACAGGGCCTGCGGGCACTGACGCTGTTCATCCTGCTGGTCGCGTTCATGGTCACCGGCATGCCGGTGTCGATCGCGCTCGGCCTCACGGTCATGGCCTTCATGTTCATCCTCACCGACGTGCCCGTGGAATCGGTGTCGATGAAGCTGTTCACCGGCCTCGAAAGCTTCGAGATCATGGCCATCCCGTTCTTCATCCTGGCCGGCAACTTCCTGAGTCATGGCGGCGTTGCGCGGCGGATGATCAATTTCGCCGTCAGCCTGATTGGCCATTATCACGGCGGCCTCGGCCTCGCCGGCATCGTCGCCTGCGCCATGTTCGCGCTGGTGTGCGGTTCGAGCGTCGCCACCGTCGCGGCCATCGGCGCCATCGTGCTGCCGGAGATGGTGCGCCATGGCTATCCGATGCGTTTCGGCGCCGGCATCATCACCGTTGCCGGCTCGCTCGGCATTCTGATGCTGCCGTCGATCCCGAAGATCGTCTACGCGGTGTCGACCAACACCTCGATCGGCGCCCTGTTCGTCGCCGGCCTCCTGCCGGGCATCATGCTGACAACGATGCTCTGCCTCGTCACCTGGTACCTCGCCAAGAAGCGCAACTATCCGCGGATGAAGAAGGCGACTTGGGGCGAGACCTGGACGGCGTTCCGCGAGAGCCTCTGGGGACTTATGCTCGTCGTGATCATCATCGGCGGCATCTACAGCGGCATCTTCACCGCCACCGAAGCGGCGGCGATGGCCGCGGTGTACTCGTTCTTCATCTCCGTGTTCGTCTACAAGGCGATCAAGATGAAGGACGT
>CAYVVB010000288.1:0-2252 GCA_964454955.1 uncultured Bradyrhizobium sp.
GTAGGCGAACCGGACGAGGCCGCGCTTCAGAGTGCGGTTCACGGAGAATTGATTGTGCTCGACGACGACGAGCCGCGTGCGCGGACGCGCGAACGCGTTCGCGAGGATCGCGGCGACATTTGTGTGCGTGAGTGAAGAAACCAGAGCAACGGGCCGACGCATCTCGATGTAGCGTCTCAGACTCCGCACGCTGGCAAGTGTCCTCCCCTTGCCGAGCTCGACGACGCTGACGCGGGGGTCGAGCTCGTCGAAGAACGCGCCCTTGCGTTCTATGACGACCAGGTCGGCCGGAATGCCCCGCGCCACAATGCCGTTAAGAAGACGCGTCACACTACGCTCGGCGCCTCCTTCGCGGAGGTCCTGAATGAAGAATGCCAACGCACCGTCAGGCAATGGACCGGACCCCGCTTGAAGTAAGCCGGGTCAGACTACGCGTGATTTTGGCGATTTCATGTCCCAATACTTAGAATGTATGCAATATTTTCAGTGCGCTAATCTGTCGCTTCCTGCCTAGTTTTTGGTTTTTCCTGCTCATTTTATGGTATTGTGCTTTTCTGTATGCGGGATGAACATTGGTCGTTTCGCAAATATTTGTATATTTCTCGGTATACAAAGGAGCGGCGCAATGGAGATGGCGGGCCGGCAAGCAACAGCTCCATTGGACTCATTCGTCGCAGCGGACGGCAAGGTCCGCTTCCCCCGCGTGATCGTGGGCGGCCTTCCGGTCGCCGTTCTCGACCGCGAAAGCACGGCCCGGCTGACCATCGCCGCAGCCGTCTCTCGCCGCGGCAGCGGCAAGCCGTGTCTTTTCTTCACCACCATCAACGGCCAGGTGGTCTCTCTTTGCGCCTCCGATGCGCAGGTGAAGCGTCTCTTCGAGCGGGCCGACGTAATCAGCGCCGACGGCATGTCGGTCGTCTTCGCGTCACGCGTCAGGGGCGGTCCGGCACTTCCGGAGCGTGTCGCGACGACCGACGCGTTCCACGATGCGGCTCGCCTCGCCTATGATCGCGACATCACCTTCTACTTCTTCGGCGCGACCGAGGAGATGAATGCGCGCGCGGTGCACCGCGCGCGCGAAGTCCATCCGGGCATCAGGATCGTCGGGCGGCGCCACGGCTATTTCGGGCCGGACGACGAGGACGCGATCGTCGACGACATCAATGCGGCGGCGCCGGACGTGCTCTGGGTGGGGCTCGGGGTGCCGCACCAACAGCATTTCATCGCGCGCAACCAGCATCGGCTGACGTCGGTTGGCGTGGCCAAATCCTGCGGAGGCCTGTTCGATTTTCTGGCCGGCAGAAACCGACGCGCACCACGCTGGATGCAGAAGGCCGGATTGGAGTGGGCGCACCGCGCCTGGGGCGATCCAGGTCGCCTGGGCTGGCGGTACCTCAAGACCAATCCGCACGCCGCGTATTGGCTTCTGCGGTCGAGGGGTGCGGCGAGTGAAGGCGCCGTGGAAGCAACGGCCCTGATCTGAGCGGCGGCAGCGGAGAACTCATGGCCAACGCCGAAGTCCTTTTTGCTCCAACTACCTGGCGCGAGACCGAGACGGACATTGCGCCGGCGTGGTGGGAGAAAGCGATCGCCGTCGCTGGCCTCCTTATTCTGTTCGAGACGTTCCGCATCATGCTTCTCGGCGGCGACGGAGACCGCACCGGCGGGACGATGAAGTTCCAGGTCATCTCCGGCGGAATCTATCTCGCGGCCATTGGTGCCGTCCTCATCCGGGGCATTCCGCCCTGGATCTTTCGCGTCCTCCTTCGCTCCTGGCCGCTGGTCGTCCTTCAGATCCTGCCGATCGTCTCGACGCTCTGGTCGCAGTCGCCGGGCTCCACGATGAGGCGAGCGATCGCGCTCATCCTTTGCTCCGGCTTCGCGCTGTTCCTCGTCATCCGGTTCAATCCGCGTCAGCTGTTCAATCTGCTCGCGATTACGTTCGCGGTGTTTGTCACGGTCGGAGTCCTGTCGGCCGGCATTCCCGGAATCGGCATCACGCCGAACGGCCAGTATTCCGGAGCGTGGCGCGGCCTCGCAGGCCAGAAGAACGTGTTCGCCCGCACGCTGGCGATCGAAGTCATGCTGCTGCCGGTCGCTGCAGTGATTGGCATGGTCGACTGGCGACGCCTGATCATGATCATCTGTCCGATAGGCCTTGCGTTGCTCGTCCTCGCAAAATCCGCGACGTCGCTCGTCGCGGCTTTCGGCGGCGTTGTCGTCGGGCTGGTCATCTACACCGCGCTCGGCGG
>CAYVVB010000289.1:0-3873 GCA_964454955.1 uncultured Bradyrhizobium sp.
CACGGGCGCGCCCTGCCGCCCGAGGTACCGTTGCCAGCCTTCGTTGAAGAGCCCCATCAGGCCGGTCGGCCGCCACAGAATGACCGCCATCAGGATCAGGCTGTAGACGGTGAGCTGGATGCCGCCGGTCGAACTGCCGAGCCAGCTCTGTAAGAGGGTCGATGTGGTTTCGAGCAGCACCGTGCCGATCACCGGACCCCAGAGCGTGCCGATGCCGCCCACGATCGAGACCAGCGCGGCCTCGATCGAGATGTTGAAGCTGAATGCGGTCGCGGGGTCGATGAAATAGATGTACTGGACGTAGAAGGTGCCGGCGAGCGCGGTCAGGAACGCGCTGAGCATGTAGATGTCGCGCTTGATCCGCGGCGCGTTGACGCCGATCGCTTCGGCGGCGTCCTCGTCCTCGCCGATGGCGACGAGATAATAGCCCATCCAGGACTGCTCGATGCGCCAGGTGACCAGGAGCCCGACCGCGAGCAGGCCGAGCACGACATAGTAGTAGGCACCCTTGCTTTCGAACTGCATCATCAGCGGCGCGTTGCCGAGGTTGGGAATGGTCGTGCCTTCGGCGCCCCAGGCGAAATCGCGGAATTTCAGGAAGATCAGCATCAGGGCTTGCGCGGTCGCGATGGTCGCGATGGTGAAATAGGGGCCGCGCAGACGGAAACAGAGCCAGCCGATCGGCAGGCTCGCGAGCATCGCGACAACGCCGCCGGCGAGCATGCCGATCCACGGCGAGATGTCGAAATCAATCTGCATGATGGTCGAGGTATAGGCGCCGAGGCCGAAATAGGCGACGTGCCCGAGCGATAGCTGCTTGGCATAGCCGCCCATCAGGTTCCAGGCGACGCCGATGAAGGAGAACAGGAGAATGCGGATGAAGATGTCGAGCGCAAAGGCGTTCGTCACGAGCTGCGGGATCAGCAGCAGGACGACGACTGCGGCCGCGAGCGCCGGCAGCTTCCATTTGCGGGTGTTGTCTCCGATCTTGCCCACTAGCGCATCCTCCCGCCGCCGAGTCCTGTCGGCTTGAAGGCCAACGTCAGCAGCAGCATGGCAAACACCACGATCAAGCCGGAATCTGCGCCGACGAACTGGATGCCGAGCGACTCGGCCACGCCCATCATCAGGCTCGCGATCAGCGCGCCAAGGACGTTACCGAGCGTACCCAGCACGACCGCCACGAAGGCCATCAGCACGAACACCTGCCCGACAAAAGGATAGGCCGAGTAGAACGGCATCAGGAGCGAGCCCGCGGCGCCTGCAAGCGCCAGCGCAGCGCCGAAAGCGACGCAGAACACGCGGTTGGGGTTGATGCCCATCAACGTCGCCACGTCGCGATTCTGCGCGGCCGCGCGCATCGCCTTGCCGAGATCGGTCGAATGCAGGAAGGCCCAGAGTGCGGCGCTCAGGGCCATTGCCACGACGAAGGCAATCAGCTTCGCTTCTGGAATATAAAGCCCTCCGAAATGAAGGGCCTCGTCCGAATAGGAGGTGTGAACCGTGCGATAGTTCGCGGTGAACAGCAGCAGCGCGAGATTGAGCAACAGCAGCGACAGCGCAAAGGTGAGAAAGATCTGGGGCATGTCGTTCGGCCCCAGCACCCTGCGGATCAGAAAATGCTGGATGAGCACGCCGACCATGAACAAGGCCGGCATCGTCACGACCAGCGAGGCGATGGGATCGACGCCCAAATAGGTCGCGAGGAAATAGCTGATATACATGCCGATCATCACGAACTCGCCCTGGGCGAAATTGACGATCTTGACCACGCCGAAGATCAGCGTCACGCCAATGCTGACGAGCGCGTAAATGCCGCCGATCAGCAGGCCGTTGATGACGGCCTGGGCCACTGTTTCCAGCATCGCAGGGTTACCGCCTGTCAGGTCTTCAGCAGCGGCGCCCGCGCATCTTCCTTCGGGAAGACACTGACGAGATCACCGTTCTGCCACTGCACGCCCAGCGGTCGTCCGTAGATGTTCTTGCCGTCGGGTCCGAATTTCACCCGCCCACCCGGCGCCATCGCCGCGTAGCCCGAGGACACGTCGAGAGAAGCGAGCGCGTCGCGGACCTTCTGCGGGTCGGCTGATGCCGCACGCTCGAGCGCATCGGCCAGCATGAAGGTTTGGGCGACCAGACCGCCGGCATATTCGAACAGGAAATCGCCTGTGCGCTTCTTGAATTCCTCGTTGACCTTCTGGGAATTGGCGTCGATGTCGTGGTTCCAGTGCGCCACGCCCTGCAGGCCTTCGGCCAGTTTTCCCACGTTCTTGTAGAAGTCTGGCATGACGAAGCCGCCGGAACCGCCATTGATGGCGACATTCAGGCCGACCTGCTTGACGGTGCGCACGATCAAGATCAGGTCGTTGAGGTAGGAGACCGAGAACAGCGCATTGGCGCCGGAGGCCTTCACCTTGTTGATGAGCGGGCTCGCGTCGGTGAAGCCGGCCGAATAGGGCTCGAACATCACGATCTCGACGCCCTCGCCGGGCGCAAGCTCCTTCAGCCCGTTGGAGGTGGAGGTGCCGAACGCGGTGTTTTCGAAAATCACAGCGACCTTCGGCTGCTCGCTGACGAGCTTGGCCATCTGCAGCTGCGTCTTGGCGAACTGCGAGGCGCGCGCAAAGGGCGTAAAGGTGTATCTGCGGCCCTTGTTCAGCTGGTCCGAACTCGAGCCGGTGATGATCGGCACCCTGGCACGCTCGCACACTTCGCTCGCGATCAGGGTCAGCGCGCTGGCGTAGCAGCCGTGGACCGCCGACAATTTGTTGCCGGTGATCAGCCGGTCGGTCTCGGTGCGCGTGACCGTGGTGTAGCTCTGCACGGCGGAGATGATGTGGGTGAGCTTGGCGCCGCCGTGCGATTTGATGCCGCCGGCCTCGTTGACCATGTCGACCGCGAGCTTGGCGGCCGCGACGCAGCCGACACCGATCTGCGCCATGCTGCCGGTCGTGGGATAGAGTGCGCCGATATTGACGGCATCGGCGGCGTAGCCTCGCAAGGGCACCGCGCCGAAGGCGCCGGCCGCCAGCGCGCCGCCTGCATTGGCGAGAAATCGGCGGCGGCTCTGCCGCCTCGACCGGGTTGAATGCGCGCCGTTCTCGCGATCGAGGACGGAGTCCTTGCGTTGTTTCGTCATGCCGCTTCCTCCCGCCGGATCTGTCAGGCTTTGCCCTGCCGTCCACTTTGAGGTGAAGCGTAGCGCCTCCCAATATTGTTTACAATATAGTCTGCAATATTATGATCGAAGGCGGAAAGAGCCGCTGCGCCGTTCGGCTTGTGCCGGGCGTGGCGCGTTGACCGGTCGGGACGACATGGCCGCAAAGCCGCTCAAGCCAATGAAGGCAAGCGCCAGAACCGGAAACTCGTCCGGAGTGAAGGCGGGTGAGAGCGCGGCCGCACTCCTGCGTGCGCCGGCCGCGGTGGAGATGATCGCCAGGCGGATCGAGGAAGATATCGTGCTCGGCCGCCGTCACCCGCGCGAGCGTTTGATCGAACAGGACCTTTGCGACCTCTTCCGGACCCACCGCGGCGACGTTCGCCTTGCGCTGTTCGAACTGGAAAGAAAAGGGCTGGTCGAGCGCGTACCCAACCGCGGCGCGATGGTACGGGGGCTGACACCTGAGGAGGTGAGGCAGATTTACGCGGTCCGCGAAGAGCTGGAGGTCATGGCGATCCGCATCATCCCGTTTCCGGTCGCCGCGCGCGACGTCGGCAGGCTCGAAGAACTGCAGCGGCAGCATGGCGCGGCTGTGGCTGCCGGCGATCTCCTTACCGTGTTCTACAGCAACCTGCGCTTTCATCAGGTCCTGTTCGGCCTCTGCGGAAATGCCTGCCTGATCGAAACCATCGATCTGCTGGCGGAGAAGGTCC
>CAYVVB010000290.1:0-11917 GCA_964454955.1 uncultured Bradyrhizobium sp.
TCGATGCTGGTGCATCGCAGCCGCGCCGAAGGACGCGGCCGCGCCATGGTCGAGAAGATGAAGGAATTGATCCCGCCGCACATGTTCCAGATTCCGATCCAGGCGGCGATCGGCGGCAAGGTGATCGCGCGCGAAACGGTACGCGCCCTGCGCAAGGACGTCACCGCGAAGTGCTATGGCGGCGACATCACGCGCAAGCGCAAGCTGCTGGAAAAGCAGAAGGAAGGCAAGAAGCGGATGCGCCAGTTCGGCAAGGTCGACATCCCGCAGGAAGCTTTCATCGCCGCGCTGAAGGTGGATAGCTGATCGGCGCCATTCCGGCGGCAACTGATAAAGACGCGAACCGGGAGGCTGAGGCCTGCAGCGCGAAATCCGTGTCCGACGGACCTTACTTTGAGTTCTCTCACCGTCTTGCCCTATTCCTCCAGATAGACCACCATTGCGGCCTCAATCAGACCCAGAAAACGGGCTACAGAGGAAACGCAATGAACAAACCTGCCGCCTTCGGCCTTGTCGAGCGCGCACGCGCTCTGGCTCCCTTGATCAAGCGCGAGGCCGACGAGATCGAGCGGACGCGGCGCCTGACGCCGGCCGTAACCTCGGCCTTGATCGAGAACGGGCTCTATCGCGCGCTGTTGCCGCAGAGCCTGGGAGGCAGCGAGGCGCCTCTGGAAATCTTCATGCAAATGCAGGAGGAAATCGCCAAGGCAGATGCCTCCACCGCATGGTGCCTCGGCCAGTGCAGTGTCTGCGCCATGATCGCCGCCTATCTCGACCACGATGCGGCCAATGAGATCTTCAATACGCCGCCCGGCATTCTCGCCTGGGGCGCCATCGCCCATGAGGTGCGCGCGGTTGCCGGCGGCTACAGGGCCAGCGCGCGATGGGATTTCGCGTCAGGCTCACGGCAGGCCAGTTGGCTGGGGTCGCATGTGCGGATCGTCGAGGAGGACGGCAGCCCGCGCAAGAAGCCCGACGGATCACCCGAAATCCGCACCATCCTGTTTCCCATCACCAGTGCCACCCTCTACGACGTCTGGGACGTCATCGGGCTGAGAGGCACCGGCACCGACTCCTATTCGGTCGACAATCTCTTCATTCCGGAGAAATTCGTGGCGCTGCGCGACGAGCCCTCAGCGCTCCGCGAAACGGGCCCGCTCTACAGGCTCTCCACCAACATGGTGTTCAGCATGGGCTTCGGCGCAACCGCGCTCGGCGTTGCCCGCGCCACGCTGGACGCGGCGATCGAGCTTTCGCGCAGCAAGCAGCCGCAAGGTCTTTCGGCGATGCGCGAGAACAACGCCGTTCAGGGCCTGATCGGGCGTACCGAAGCGTCATTGCGCGCGGCGCGGGCCTACCTGTTCGCGACGGCGGCCGAGGTCTGGCGCGATCTCGAGGCCGGCGAGGCCGTCACGGAGGCCCATCGCGTGGCGCTGCGCATCGCCTCGACCTGGACCATCCACCAAGCGGCGTCCGTCGTCGATACCGCCTATCACATGGCCGGAGCCACCGCCATCTTCACCGCCAATCCCTTCGAACGGCGGTTTCGCGACATCCATGCCATCGCCCAGCAAATCCAGGGCCGCGACACCCACTATGAGGATGCCGGCCGTGCGATGCTGTCGGCCAAGCTGCAGGGCCCGCCGACGACACGCTGAATGCCGGGCGGCGTGAGCCGGACACGCGCTATCGGTAAGCAATATTAATCAATCTCAGGTATCCCGACCAATGCACTTGCAGCAGTTCGGGATGCTCCATGTTCAAACTCCGATCGATCGCCGGCCGCCTGATCCTCGCCATCTCGCTCACCGTCGCCGCGGCCTGCGGCATCCTGGGCACCTTTTCCATTCTGCAGCAGCGCGCGCTGACCCGCCTTGCGCTCGAGCAGCAGCTCAAGCTGCAATATGACAGCGTGGTGGCCGCAGTCGACTATGAAGGGCGGGCCGCGCTTGCCATCAGTTCCGTTGTCGCCGCGCTGCCTCCGGTCGGCGATGCAATCGCCAAGGGCGACCGCGGGGCGCTTGCAACCCTGCTTGGCCCGGCCATGGAGGCGCTGACGGCTCAAGGTATCCCGCTCATCACGTTTCAGACGCCGCCGGCGCTCAGCTTCTACAGGGTTCACGCCCCCAAAGTCTTCGGAGACGACGTCTCCAAGCGCCGCAACACCGTGGTGGAAGCGCTCAGGACCGGCAAGCAGATCGTCGGTGTCGAACCCGGCCGGGAGCAACTGGGGATATTCGGGATGACGCCGATCGCCCGTGACGGCAAGAGCCTCGCCAATGTCGACGTCGGCGTCGCCTTCGGCAAGGAATTCGTCGACCGCGCCAAGCAGCGCTTCGGCATCGATCTCGCCGTGTATTCCCTGGATGGCCAGACATTCAAGAAGCTGTCCTCCACCTTCGGAGACGTCGAGGTCACAACGCCCGCTGAACTGAAGGCGGTGTTCGAGGGCGGGGCGCTGCATCGCGACGCGACTTTCCAGGGCCACCCGGCCGCACTCTATGTCGGGCAGATCAAGAATTACGCCGGGCAGCCCGTCGCGGTGCTCGAAATCATCAAGGACACCACCGAGTACGAAGCCGCCGCCAGCCGCGCGCAAACGACGCTCATGCTCGCGACTCTCGCCATTCTCGCCTGCGCCGCGCTTCTGGCCTTCCTGGTCGGCCGCGGCGTGTCGCGGCCGCTCACCGCGATCACCGCGGTGATGAACCGGCTGTCGGGCGGCGATACCTCCGTGACGATCCCAGGGGGCGAGCGCAAGGACGAGGTCGGCACCATGGCCCAGGCCGTCGACGTGTTCCGCCGCAGCATGATCGAAACGCGAAGCTTGCGCGAGGCGCAGGAGGCCGCCAAGCACGAATCCGAGGTGCAGAAGAAGGCCCTACAGAGGCAGACGGCCGATCGTTTCGAAGCCGACATCAGGGGCGTCGTGACCGCGGTGGCGCAGGCCGCCGCGGAAATGCAGCGCGCCGCCGACGACATCGCCGCGAGCGTCATCGGAACCTCGCAACGCGCCGCAGCGGCTGCGGCGGCCTCCGAACAAGCTTCTGCCAGCGTCAGCACGGTTGCGGCCGCCACCGAGGAGCTTGCCTCGTCTGTGACTGAAATCGGTCGCCAGGTGACCCATTCCAGCGGCGTTGCCGATGAAGCCGTCGGCAAGGCCGGCAAGACCACGGAGATGGTCGCGAGCCTCGCTTCCAGCGCGGAACGGATCGGAGACGTGCTCCGCCTGATCGACGCCATCGCAAGCCAGACCAACCTGCTGGCGCTCAACGCCACGATCGAGGCGGCGCGCGCCGGTGAAGCCGGGCGCGGCTTAGCCGTGGTCGCCGCCGCGGTGAAGGAGCTCGCCGGCCAGACGGCCAAGGCGACCGAAGAGATCGCCGGCCAGGTCACCGCGATCCAGTCCGCGACCGGCGACTGCGTCGCCGCGATCGGCAGCATCAGCCAGACCATCCGCGACATCAGCGCCACCGCCGCCGGCATTGCCGCGGCAGTCGAGGAGCAGGATTCGGCCACGCGCGAAATCGCGCGCAGCGTGCAGCAGGCGGCCGTCGGAACCAGCGAGGTATCCCAGAATGTCGCCGGCGCCAGCCACGCGGCCGAGCGATCCCGCACCCTGGCCGACAGCGTCATGACGGCATCCGGCCAGCTCAGCCGTCACGCGACGGCGCTGTTCGAAAGCGTCGAGACCTTCCTGGCGGATCTGCGCAACGCCGCGTAAGGCATTCGCCGCCATCGCGCGTGGCGCCGCGCGTCAGGCGACGAGCGCGCCCTGCCCTGCGCCAGCGGACGCCCCGACGTCGGCCCCGCGCTGCGCCCGCAACAGCGCGACGATTTCCTCGTTGGGGCGGGCGCGGCTGAACAGGAAGCCCTGCCCCTCGTGGCACCCCTCCGAGCGAAGGCAGCTCAGCTCGGCTTCGGTCTCCACCCCCTCGGCGGTGATGACGACGCCGAGCCCCTTGCCGAGACTGACGATCGAACGAATGATCGCCTGCGCCTCGCGATTGGCGCCGAGATCGCGGACGAAGGACTGGTCGATCTTGATCTTGTCGAAGGGAAAGCTGCGCAGGTAGCTCAAGCTCGAATAGCCGGTACCGAAATCGTCCATCGAGATGCGCACGCCCAGTGCGCGGAGCGCATGCAGGGTCGCCAGCACCTGGCTGCTCTTTTCCAGCAGCAGGGTCTCGGTGATCTCCAGCTCCAGGCGTTTGGCCGGCAGGCCGGACTGCTTCAGCGAGTCCATCACGACCGACAGGAGATTGCCGGAGCGAAACTGCAGCGGCGACAAGTTGACCGCAACGCGAACATCGTCCGGCCAGGTCGCCGCATCCATGCAGGCGCGCCGCAGCATCAGGCCGCCGATCGCCTTGATCAGGCCGGTCTCTTCCGCGACCGGAATGAATTCGGCCGGCGAGACCATGCCACGTTCCGGATGCGGCCAGCGTACCAGCGCCTCGAATCCGGTAATGCGCCCGCACGACAGATCGATCAGCGGCTGATAATGCGGCCGCAGCACGTCGTTCTGGATGGCCTCGCGCAGGTCCCTCTCGATCTTGCGGCGACTCTGCGCACGCGCGTCCATGCCGGCCTCGAAGAAGCTGAAGGTGCCGCGCGAATCGCTCTTGGCGCGCGACAGCGCCATGCCGGCATTCTTCAGAAGGTCCTCGGCGTCCTGGCCGTCGCCGGGCGCCATGGCGATGCCGATCGTGGCGCCGATGACGATGGAATGGTCCTCGACCAGGAACGGATCGCTGATCGCCTCCAGCAGTCGGCGGGACAGCAGCACCGCATCTTCGGGGCGCGTCAGCCCGCTCTGGATGATCGCAAATTCGTCGGAGTTGAGGCGGGCCAGCGTGTCCTCCTCGCGCAGCACCGAGCGCAGGCGCTTGGCGACGGCGCGCAGCAGCTTGTCGCCGACGCCATGGCCGAACATGTCGTTGACCGCCTTGAAGTTGTCCACGCCCAGGACCAGCACCGCGACCTGTTCGGTGCTGCGGCGCGTTTGCACGAGAATGTCATCCATCTGCTGCCGCAACAGGTTGCGGTTCGGCAGCCCGGTGAGGCCGTCGTGCTGGGCCAGAAAGGCGAGCCGCGCCTCCGCGCGCTTACGCTCGGTGATGTCCATCAGGGCCAGCAGCACCGCCGGCTGCTCGTTATAGACCAGTTCGCGCGAGTAGATCGCAAGGTCGATCAGCGACCCGTCGGCCTTCACGTGCTTCCAGGTCCGCGCCGCCTGCTCGTCGATCGAACGATCGCTGAGCCAGGGCGGCTCGCTGTCGAAAGCCTGCAGGCTGCGGAGAGTGCGCTTCTCGAACTCGGCACGGCTGTAGCCATAGTGCTCGACGGCCGCTTCGTTGACGGCGATGATCTGCGCGCCGTTGAGCGCACAGACGATCATGGGAACGGGATTGCCGTCGAACAGCAGGCGGAACGACGCCTCGCGCTGCTTCAGCTCCGTGATGTCGACGCGCAGCCCGACAATGCCGCCGTCACCGGTCAGCCGTTCCTCGATCAGGATGACGCGGCCGTCGGAGAGCTTCTGCTCATGCCGTTCACCGGGCTGCCGCAACCTGGCAAGCCGCTCGGCGATCCACTCCTCTTCGCGGCCGGCCGCCTCGGGGTAATCACCGCGGGCGACACCGACACGAAGCGTGTCCTGCAGCCGCGCCCCCTGCTCGAACAGGTCGGCGCTGCGGCCGTAGATCTCCGCGTATTTCTTGTTCCAGAGGATGTAGCGGCCTTCGGCATCCAGGAACACGATGCCCTGCGGCAGCAGATCGATGGCTTCGCGCAGCCGCTCATGCGATTTTTGCGCGTCGGCGATCGCAGCTTCCGCCTCGGCGCGCGTACGGGCAATCTGGCTCGCCTCGCCGGACGGGTGCCGGCGCGTCGTTGCGAATTCGGACGCGTTTTTTGCGGGTCGGCCGAATTTACGAGCCGTCGCCCCACGCTTTCGTTTCTTTTTTCCAGGCCGGATCATCGGCATCGAGCGTCCTCAAGTCGCGTCACGCGCGCCACGTTTTCGGCCAAGTCTCTGAAAAAAAGGTATCTTTTTCCGACCCATCGCGCTGCCGGCGGATAGCGCAGATGCCTATTTCCCAATCCTTTCACTTTATGCGTTTGCCCCTTTAGAGGGCGAGGACTCCGTCGCCGCTGCATCGGAGCAGACGTTGCAACCCCTGGTCGCCAGACAGGGCGGTGAAGGCCCGGAACCGAGACCGCAGCTTTAACCGATGCTTAACAACCAAAGGGAACGCGCATGGCGCTGCGTCGATCGCATTTCGCACACGCGAGGTTCGATCAATGATCGACAGGGTTACTTAAGGGTTAAGGATTGCCCCGACGCAAAATCTCCATCGTGTCCTTGTATGGTTCGTCGATCGCGCACGCGGGGAACCGATCAAGCCGTTGCGATTGGAGCGGTCTTCCCCTTCCATGCCACCTCGTCGACCGCATAGACTGACGCAATGCGAGTCCGCCCAGTCCCGATCGCACTTCTGTTCTGTATCGTCTGCGCCACGACACTCGTCGCGCTGGCCCAGGATAGGGGGACCCTCGAGTGGAAACCGCTGCCGCCGCTTGCCAACCCCAACGATCCCAAGCTCCCGGCCAAGGAACTGTTCGCTCGCAAGCTGCTCCCGGCGGCGCTGCCCACCCGCTCGATCGGCTCCTATGTGAAGGGCTGCATCGCGGGCGCCCAGCAGATGCCGATCACGGGCAACACCTGGCAGGTGATGCGGCTGTCGCGCAATCGCTACTGGGGCCATCCCGACCTGATCGCGCTGTTGAAGCGCCTGTCGGCCAAGGCGCACAAGGACGCCGGCTGGCCCGGCATTCTGATCGGCGACATCGGCCAGCCGCGGGGCGGCCCGGCGCTCAGCGGTCATGCCAGCCACCAGATCGGGCTGGACGCCGACATCTGGCTGACGCCGATGCCGGATCACCTGCTGTCGCGCGAGGAGCGCGAGGACATGTCCGCGACCATGATCGTGCGCGAGGACCGACTCGACGTCGATCCGAACGCGTGGACCTCGAACCACTGGATGGTGCTGCGCGATGCCGCGCAGGAGCCGAGCGTGCAGCGCATTTTCGTCAATGCCGCAATCAAGAAGGCGCTGTGCCGTGACGCCACGGGCGACCGGAGCTGGCTTTCCAAGATCCGCCCCTGGTATGGCCACGACTATCATTTCCACCTGCGCATGAGATGCCCGGTCGGCGACAACGACTGCAAGGGCCAGCGTGATCAGGCGGAGGACGAGGGCTGCAAGGACTCCGATTTCGCCTACTGGTTCAAGGAATCGATCATTCACCCAACACCGCCGCCAGTGCCGCCCAAGCCCGCGCACGGCGTCACGCTGGCGCAATTGCCGCCGGCCTGCCGGCAGGTGCTGCACGCGCCGGACGCCAAGCAGTACGCCAGGCAATAACAATTTTGCAGGCGGACTACCCCCGCCCGGCGGGGCTGCGCTAAGATGCATCGCGACCGCGCCGCAAGCGCGAGTCAGGGCATGGGACGGCGGTCCCTTCTTCTCACTGCGATCAGCCAGCCGGCCGCGCGCGGGGCTCCCTGCCCGTGAGCGGCATTTGTAAGGACCGCCATGCGCCATAACGGACCCCTCCGACGTCATCATCACCGTGGATTGATCATCATCGCGCTGCTCGCTGGCCTGACCGCGCCAGCCCTCGCGGCGGACGAACCGAGCGGTTGCGACAAGTTCAAATGGCCGATCGACCGCGAACGCGCGGCGCTGACTGCACCGGACCGTGCGAGGCTCGCCTCCGGCAGCGAAGTCGCCGCAATACCGTCGAGCGGCATCACGCTCGCGCTTCTTTCGCCCGCCGAGGCCAAACTGCCGATGGCGCCGGAACGCACGCCGAAGGAGGGCACGCTGGCCGGCTTCGCAAGCTTCAAGAATCCGCCCAAGGCCGGCCTCTACACCATCAGCCTGTCGGCCGGCGCCTGGGTCGATGTCGTGCAGGACGGACATTCTCTCAAGCCGAAGGCTTTCAGCGGCGCGACCGATTGTGGCGGCATTCGCAAGACCATGAAGTACGAGCTTTCGGCGAGGCCGTTTACCTTGCAGATCAGCGGCGCAAAGGACGAGCAAATCTCGATTGCGATCCTGCCCTCGGAATGAGGGCTTTACGCCGCCCCGCAGCCTGTTATCTTCCCGCGTGCGACATCCCGACCGGCCGTAAGCCCAAGGGGATGCACGGAACGGCGCTTCCGCCTGTCGCATTCCTTGATCACCAACGCCCGTTTTGCGCGCGCTTTCCGCGCGCGAACGCGCATGGAGCGCCATGATGCATCGCCTTACTGCCTTTCTTTTCGCCCTTGTGCTCTGCGGGTATTTGTCCTCGCCGGTCGCGGCCGAGGACCAGACCCTGACCGTTTTCGCCGCAGCATCGATGAAGAATGCGCTCGATGACGTCGATACCGCCTTCACCACCAAGACCGGCGTCAAGGTTTCGGCGAGCTATGCAGCGAGCTCGACGCTGGCAAAGCAGATCGAACAGGGCGCGCCTGCGGATATTTTCATCTCCGCCGACACCGACTGGATGGACTATGCGGTGGGCAAGAAGACCATCAACGAAGCGAGCCGCATCAATCTGCTCGGCAACAGCATCGTGCTGATCGCGCCCAAGGACTCCAAGATCGATAACGTCCCGATCGGCCCCGGCTTCGATCTGGCAAAACTCGCCGGCGACGGACGGATCGCGACCGGTGACGTCAAAGCGGTCCCGGTCGGGAAATATGCCAAAGCCGCGCTGGAGAAGCTCGGCGCGTGGCAGGCGGCCGAACCGAAATTCGCGATGGCCGAAAGCGTGCGCGCGGCGCTGACCCTGGTGGCGCGGAGCGAGGCCGTGCTCGGCATCGTCTATTCGACAGACGCCAAGGTCGAGCCCGGCGTGAAGATCGTCGGCACCTTCCCTGCCGATGCGCATCCTCCGATCATCTATCCGGTCGCGGCGACCGCGACCGCAAAGGCCGGGGCCGCGGACTATCTCGCCTTCCTGCGCTCGCAGGCCGCCAAGGCGATCTTCGAGAAATACGGCTTCGTCTACCTGATCCACCCGACGTCCTGACGTGCTCGAGATGACGCCTACGGAATGGATGGCGATCCGCCTTTCGCTGCGGGTTGCCGCGGTGGCGACGCTGGTCGCGACCCCGCTCGGCATTGCGCTGGCGTGGCTGCTCGCGCGGCGAAACTTCTGGGGCAAGTCGCTGCTCGATGCGGTGATCCACTTGCCGCTGGTGCTGCCGCCGGTGGTGACCGGGTATCTCCTCCTGCTGACCTTGGGCCGGCGCGGCCTGATCGGCGGCTGGCTTGCCGACCATCTCGGCATCGTCTTCGCGTTCCGCTGGACGGGCGCCGCGCTCGCCTGCGGCGTGATGGCGTTTCCGCTGCTGGTTCGCCCGATCCGGCTGTCGATCGAGGCGGTGGACTCGAAGCTCGAGCAGGCCGCCGAGACGCTCGGCGCAAGGCCCATCTGGGTCTTTCTGAGCGTCACGCTCCCCCTTGCGCTGCCGGGCATCGTCGCAGGCATGGTGCTCGGCTTTGCCAAAGCGATCGGCGAGTTCGGCGCCACCATCACTTTCGTTTCGAACATTCCAGGCGAGACGCAGACCATTTCCTCGGCCATCTATTCGCTGATCCAGACACCGGACGGCGATACTGCGGCGTTGCGGCTGGTGCTGGTGTCCGTCGTCATCGCGTCCGCCGCGCTGGTCGGCTCGGAGTGGTTCGCGCGCCGCGCCACAAGGCGGCTGCACGGGAATTGACCATGCTGCGCGTCGATATCGAAAAGCAGCTCGGCGAGTTCAGGCTTTCCGCGTGCTTCGTCAGCGAAGGCCGGGTCACCGGCCTGTTCGGTGCCTCCGGTGCAGGCAAGACCTCGCTGATCAACATGATCGCGGGGCTGTTGCGGCCCGATCGCGGCACCATTTCGATCGACGGCGACGTCCTCGACGATACCGAAAAAGGCATCCATGTCCCGGCCTGGCGCCGCCGTATCGGCTATGTATTCCAGGACGCGCGGCTGTTTCCGCATCTCGACGTTGCGCGAAACCTCGACTATGGGCGGCGCATGAACCACGTTGCCGACGACCCGGCGCAGCGCAAGCGCGTCACCGACCTGCTCGATATCGGGCATTTGCTCGACCGCCGCCCCGGCACATTGTCGGGCGGCGAGCGCCAGCGCGTGGCGCTCGGTCGTGCGCTCCTGTCGAAGCCACGATTGCTCCTGCTCGACGAGCCATTGGGCTCGCTCGACGAGGGACGGCGCGCGGAAATCCTGCCCTATCTGGTGCGGCTGCGCGACGAGGCGCGAATCCCGATGGTCTATGTCAGCCACGACCCGGCCGAATTGCGCCAGCTCGCAACGCAGATCGTCATGCTCAAGAACGGACGGGTCTCCTCCTTCGGCGGCGTCAAGGTGCTGGCGGGCTAAGATGTCATTCCGGGGCGACGCGTCAGCGTCGAACTGCGGTGCGCGATCGCGCTACCTGAGAATCTCGAGGTTCCGGGTTCGCGCTTTCGCGCGCCCCGGAACGCCAAACAGTCGACAGGGCATGCGACCCTGTTGCCGCGTGCGATCTCCTTTTGCTTGTCGAATTCGGCGCGGCGCCGCGCCAGCTCTTCGGCACTCATCTGCGAGATATTGTTGTAGTCGAGCTTCCAGGAAGCATCCCCGCTCCAGCGCAACGGCGACTGCATGGTCGTTCGTGCGCCGCAGGCCGTCTCCAGCAGACGCAGCGCCAGCTCCAGGGTCAGGGACTGGGATTCAACGTCATGCGGCTTGCCCGCCGAGTTGCCGAGCGGGAGATCGCTGAACAAGAAGCGCGGCACGGCCGCATGCTCGACGATGTCCTTGGCGCATCCCATCAACACGGTGGAAATGCCGCCGGCCTCGAGGTAGCGCGCCACCAGCGCCGTGGTCTGGTGACAGACCGGGCAATTCGGCACCAGCACGGCCGCGTCGACCTTGTCGGCAAGGCAGCGTGCCAGGATTTCGGGAGCGTCGACGTCGATGGTGGCGCGGTGACTGCGATTGGTCGGCGCGCCGAAGAAGCGCGGTGCGACCTCGCCGATCCGCCCCGAGGCTTGCGCCTTGATGAGCTGCGGCAGCGGAAACCAGGTGCCGCTGTCGGTGGCGGTGGTGTGCTTGCGGTCGTAGGCGATGTGCGAGATGCGCAGATCGTGCGGCTTTGCGGTATCGCCGTCATAGACCTGGTAGAACTTGGCGCTGCCGTTATACGGCGCGCCCGGCCCCTGATCGCCCTTCGCCGGGTCATAGGGCGCCGCAGTGGTCACGATGGCGACGCGCGATTCCGCCAAGGGCTTTTTCAACGGCTGGAACGGCGCATCGACATAATGCGCCCAGCGGTACGGCGTGGTGTAGCCGATCGCAGCGTAATAGTCGCGTGTCCGCTGCATATAGGGAATCGGGGAATCCTCATCGGGCGCGAAGCCGAATTGGTCATCGGGAGGAGCGGACATAGTCGTCTCTCTTCAGTTTCCAATGCGATATATTGATCTTGCGGGCTAGAGTCAGGTCGCTCGCTCAGCAACGGTGGATATATTTGCGTCGTCGTCGCCCGGACGATTCAGTGTTCCAGAGGCGTCGAGGCTTCGCTGAGGCGCCGCCGCGTACGGGATGCCCGCTTTCGCGGGCACGACGATGGAGAGACACACGCTCGCGTTCTCGCCGCGCGTTGCGCTCGAGGTTTGCATCCGTCTTCACCCTCTCGAAACAGAGGGCGCAGGGAAGGCCGGGTGGCCGCTGCACCCGGGGCCCCCGCGCAAAAAGGAATTTGCGCGAGCGCGTTGACCACAGGTACAGGCGGTAACAACCGGCCTTCCCTGCGCAGTGGTTTACGGCTTACTTCGCGCTCTTCCCGGTGAACCAGCGT
>CAYVVB010000291.1:0-15228 GCA_964454955.1 uncultured Bradyrhizobium sp.
CGAAGGATTCGCGCGCCAGCACCGCATAGAGCGGCATCGTGCCGCCATACACCGCGCCGAACACGAACGAGAGCGCATAGAACTCGCCGAGCCGGCTCACAAACAGGTAGCAGGCAATCGTGATCGCCTGCAGCAGGAGGCCTGCGATCAGCACCGGCTTGGCGCCGAACCGGTCAGCCAGCAGGGCGAACAAGAGCCGGCCGCCAAGCCCGGACAATCCCTCGAGGCTATAAATCGAGACCGCGGCGAACGGGGCGATGCCGCAGCCGATCGCATAGCTCACCATGTGGAAGATCGGCCCGGAATGCGCGGCGCAGCAAAGGAAGAATGTCGCAGCAAGCACAATGAATTGCGGCGACCGGAATGCCTCCATCACGGTCATTGCGGGCCCGGCGGCCCCGGCCGAAGGCCGCAGGGACGCGGTAGCCTCCGCAGCCGGAGCGCGCCGCACCAACAGCGCGGCGGGAATGAGCAGCATCCAGGCCGTCATGCCGATCAGCATCATCGCGGTGCGCCAGTCATAGGTCGAGATCAGCCAGCGCGCGAGCGGCGAGATCGTCATTGGCGCAACCCCCATGCCGGCCGACACCAGCGACACCGCGAGGCTGCGATTGTCCGCAAACCAGTCGGTGGCGGCCGCGATCATCGGCGCGAAGAAGGCACCGGCAGCAAGCCCCACCATGACTCCGTAGGTGAGCTGGAACTGGATCAACGAGGTCGTCCCGCTCGCCAGCACGAGCGCGGCACCGAGCAGGATCGCCCCCGTCAACACCACCGTGCGCGGCCCGATGCGGTCGCTCAGCGCCCCCCAGCCGAAGCCGGCCGCGCCCATGACCAGGAAATCAAGCGTCATCGCACTGGAAATCCCGGTGCGCGACCATCCGGTCTCGGCGGACATCGGCTGCAGAAAGACGGCCAGCGAAAACATGGAACCGATGGCAACACATGTCATCAGCGCGCCGCAGGCTACGATCACCCAACGATAGGAGGACCTCATGCCTCGCTCCCCTTTGTTGTTGTCCTGCCAAGGACGAACGAGGCGCGCTGTTTCCGACAGGCGCGGGTCAGAAATCTCGGTTCTGCTTGATCGGGACTCGATCGGCTACGGGCGCAGCCGGCTTGCACGTGCCGCCCGACGACTACGCCACATTCGCTGCGGCCGCCGCGGCGGCAGCGATCGCTTCGCTGAGCTCGTAACCGATACGGCGCGCGCTGAAATCGCTTTGATGAAGCCGGTCAGGATCGCCTGGACTGATGATCGTGTCGAACGAATGCCGTTCGATCTCGACGAATTTTCGCATCAGCTCGAACCTGCGAAACACGTTGACCCTGGCAGCCCCGGCGATCTGCGTGATCAGCGACAGCATCCGGCGCGTCGCATCAATCTTGTCGTCGGTGAGCACGGCCGGCGCGTATTGCAGATCCATGATGACGACGTCGGTCGGCTCGTCAGCGAGCAGCTTGAGGCACGTCTCGATCGCTGCGGCAGTTTCGCCGAGATCGCGGCCCTTTTGCCAGACCGCGTTGGTGCCGACCTGCCAGATCGTCAGCGCCGGTTCCTCGGCGATCACATCCCGCCTCATGCGCGCAAGCTCTTCGGGCGCTTCCTCCCCGCCAATTCCGCGGTTCAGCACGTCGATCATGTGGCCCGGATATTTGGCGCGCAGGCAAGCCTCCAACCGATGCGGGTAAGGCACGACGTCGCCTTCGCCTGCCGTCGACGAGGAGCCGAGCGCCACGATCTTGACCGCGCCCGGCGTTCCAAGGCGCTTGGCGAAATTCGACAGCGGATACGCGAATGCCCCGACATGGGTGGGAATGTAGCCGTTCTGCTGGTCAGCCATTCGGGCCCTCCGTTCTAGCTATGGGCGGATGCGGATGCCGACAGTTTGCAGATGAGGCGATCGAGCATTTCTACCTCGGAAGCCGTCAGAACGCTGAGCAGCTCCGCCTCCCTCTCCAGCGCAAACGGAACTATCCGGCGATAGAGCGCGCGCCCCGCGGCAGTCAGCGCGACGATCCGTTCCCTGCCGTCACCGGGATCGCGCGTGCGCGTGACGATGCCGCGCGCCTCCAGCGTCTGCATTGCGCGGCTGACATGCATCTTGTCGAGCGTCGTCAACCGGCCGACTTCCTTGGTCGCAAGCCTCGGCTGTGCGCCGAGCGCGGCAAGGATACGCCATTCCTGCCGCGACAGGGAAAATCGCGACGCATAGACCTCGGCCACAGCAAGCGATACCTGCTCGGCAAGCCGCGCCAGCCGATACGGAAAATACTGCTGCAGGTCGAGCCGCGGATCGCCGCCGTCGCACCTCGCCTGCATTGTTCTGGCGCCAAGCCGCTCGCTCGTCTGCCGCTTCATCCCTGCCCCTTTCGCCGGCGGAGCCTCGCGGACCGCCCCACGGGCGGGCGCCCCGCAGCATTTGATCTGGATCAAGGCCGCAAGATCGTAAAATTTGTTACTAATTGGCCAACAGATCACATCCAAACGGGAAACGCCATGCAAATCGAGAAGATCCATCACGTTGCCTATCGCTGCATCGACGCCAAGGCCACCGTCGATTTCTACAAGAAAGTGATGAACATGGATCTGCTGGGCGCCATCGCCGAGGACAAGGTGCCCTCGACGAAGGAGCCAGATCCCTACATGCACATCTTCCTCGACGCCGGAAACGGCAACATCCTGGCCTTCTTCGAGCTGCCGAATTCACCGCCGATGGGACGCGATCCGAATACGCCGTCCTGGACCCAGCACATCGCATTCCAGGTCGCCACTCTCGACGAACTCGACGAAGCCAAGGCCCGCGCCGAAGCGGCCGGCCTCGACGTCGTCGGCATCACCGACCACACCATCTTCAAGTCGATCTATTTCCAGGATCCGAGCGGCCACCGGCTCGAGATCGCTGCATGGACCGCCACGCCGGATCAGATCGCGCGCATGAAGTCGGTCGCTCACGAGATGGTCGAGGAATGGTCGCAGACCAAGCGGCCGCCGCGGCACACGGCCTGGATGCACGAGAAGGAGTTCGCGGAAGCGGGCTGATTTCTTTTCCCTCACGCAACCAACCAGGGCGAAGCGAGGCCAGCCGTGACGAAATACGTTTACCCGCGATTCGATTACGTTCGCTCGACAGAACAGGCCGATGGCGTGGTGCGCAGGCACCCGGTCGTCGTGATCGGCGCCGGTCCGATCGGGTTGACGGCGGCGCTCGATCTTGCCGCGCAGGGTCTGCCGGTCGTCCTGCTCGACGACAATGATACCGTCAGCATCGGCTCGCGCGCCGTCTGCTACGCCAAGCGTCCGCTCGAAATTTGGGACCGGCTCGGCTGCGCTGCGCCGATGGTCGAGCGCGGCGTGAGCTGGAACATCGGCAAGGTGTTCTTCCGCGACCGGCTGTCCTATCAGTTCGACCTGCTGCCGGAACACGGCCACGCGTGGCCGGCAATGATCAACCTGCAGCAATATCATCTGGAGGAGATCCTGGTCGCCAAGTGCCGCGCGAACCCGCTGATCTCGCTTCGCTGGAAGCACCGCCTGGTCGGCCTGAAGCAGACGGATGCCTGCGTGGAGCTTGCGGTCGAGACCCCCGACGGCGTCTTCACCATGGAAGCGCAGTGGGTGGTCGCCTGTGACGGCGCCAACTCCGATACCCGCCGCATGGTCGGCGCCGAGTTCAAGGGACAATTCTTTCAGGATCGCTTCCTGATCGCCGACGTGGAGATGAAGGCGGACTTTCCGACCGAGCGCTGGTTCTGGTTCGATCCGCCGTTCCATCCCGGCCAGTCGGTGCTGTTGCATCGCCAGGCCGATAATATCTGGCGCATCGATTTCCAGCTCGGCTGGGACTCCGACCCGGAGCAGGAGAAGAAGCCCGAGCGCGTGATCCCGCGCATCCGGGCGATGCTGGGCGAGAAAGTGCCGTTCGAGCTCGAATGGGTCTCCATCTATCAGTTCGCCTGTCGGCGGATCGACAATTTCCGTCACGGCCGCGTGCTGTTCGCCGGAGATGCCGCGCATCAGGTTTCGCCGTTCGGTGCGCGCGGCGCCAATACGGGGGTGCAGGACATCGACAACCTGTCCTGGAAGCTGGCGATGGTGCTGCGCAGCGAGGCGGGCGAAGCACTGCTCGACAGCTACCATGTCGAACGCGCTTTCGCCGCCGACGACAATATCGCCAACTCGACCCGCGCGACCGACTTCATCACCCCGAAGACAGGGACCAGCCGCCTCTTCCGGGACGCCGCCCTCGATCTTGCGCGGCATCACGAATTCGCGCGACCGCTGGTCAATAGCGGGCGGCTGTCGACTCCCACGCCCTATGTGGCCTCTCCGCTCAATACGCGAGATGCCGATTCCTTCGCGGGCAAGATGACGCCCGGCACCAACGCGGCCGATGCACCTGTCTCTGCCGGCGGCAAGCCTGGCTGGTTCCTCCAATCCCTCGGTCCGGGCTTCACCGTGGTGACGTTCGGCGGCGCGCACGGCAAATCGTCCGTGACGGCCGGTCCCATCGAGGCCCGGGTCATCGTCGTCGGCCGCGACATCGAGGACAGCAAAGGCCTCCTGGCGCAGCGCTACGGCGGTTCGCCCGGAACGACGTACCTGTTTCGTCCCGATCAATATGTCGCCGCGCGCTGGGCGGAGTTCGACGAAGACGCCATCGCGAAAGCGATGCGGCGCGCCAGCGGCCATTGCAGCGCCGACTCCCGGGAGCTTGCGGCATGAATCTCGTCCTCTCACCCAACATCGCCGATGCCGACGATTTCTATGCCGAGCTGATCGGCAGCCAGAGAGACATCGGCGAAGAAGAGGCCCTGCGCATGAACGCAAGGCTCGTGCTGTTGCTCGCCAATCACATCGGCGACCGCAGCGTGCTGAGCGAAGCGATCCGGCTCGCCCGCGAGCCAGCGGGCTGAAGGCTTGCCGGTTTGAGCACGGATGCGATCGTTGCATATGCAACTGATTGGCATCTACCGTCGCAAATCGTGTGACAACATTCTTTTGTCACAAGCCATTCACTGAACCCTACTACGCGTTTCATGCAACTCAACCACTGGGGATTCGCATGAGCCGCTTGAGCAACACGCTGCACACGCAGCGCTGGGACGACTATCGGTACTACCATCAGAGCCGGATCAATCAGACGCTTCATCTGATCAGCGCCATCATCTTTCTCGGCTGCTATGGGCTCCTCTTCAAGGATCCGGCACTGGCCGGACTGGTCGGGTGGCTTGCGATGCTGACCCGGCAGACAGGCCACTTCTTCTTCGAACCGAACGGCTACGACGCCGTGAACAAGGCGACCAACGAGTACAAGGAAGCGATCAAGGTCGGCTACAACCAGAACCGCAAGATCGTGCTCTTGATCGTGTGGGGCCTGGTGCCGGTGATCCTGTTCTTCGTCCCGACGTTCTTCGGCACCCTTCCCGCTCCCGCCGGCCGGATCGATTTCGTTCGGCACGTCGGCCTGCTGTGGCTGTTCGTCGGCATCGGCGGCGGCTTGTTCCGGATGATCCAGCTCTTTTTCATCCGTGATGTCCGGACCGGACTGGTGTGGGCGTTCAAGGTTCTGAGCGACCCGTTTCACAACATCGCGCTGTATTACAAGTCCCCGCTCGCGCTTCTGCGTGGCGAACTGATCGACACCACCATCGCCACGGCCGATTGGGGGGATGAAGAGGCTGAGGAAGCCCCGCATCTCACCTGAGTGGCCGCCCGCTCCAGGCGATACGATCGGCCCGCAATGCGGGCCGATTTGCGTTCCCAGGGGGCCGGCGATCGCGCTCTGGTTCCGGGCACGAGAGCGCAGGCTTGCGCGCAACGCCTTCCCGCGACCGGCGCCGGGAAATTTTCACAGAAACGCTATTTGGAAAGCACTGGACACAAGCTCGATATCACCTAAATCGGCGGTATTCGGGCTGATTTTCAATTCCGGCGCAGCTTTCCAATGAAGCCGACCATCAAGGCGAACTTCGCCGCGCACGGCCGCGACCTGCGGATCGATTTTGCGCGCGGGATCGCCAATTATTTCATGCTGCTCGACCACATCCCGCACAACGTGGTCAATCTCCTGACCATGCGCAACTTCGGCTTTTGCGGCGCCATCGATCTGTTCGCCTTCGTCTCTGGCTACGGGGTGGCGATCCTCTACGGAAGGATGATGCTGGAGCGCGGTTTCGTCGTCGCCGCCAGCCGCATCGTCAAACGGGCCTGGCAGCTCTACGCCGCCCATATCGTCCTGTTCGTCATCTATATCAATGCGGTCGGCTGGGTTGCGGCGCGCTCTGCCGCCCCGGATCTCATCGAGGAATACAACGTCGTCGGCATTCTCACCGATCCGGTGCGGATGCTGACCCATGCCCTGCTGCTGGAATCACGGCCGCGCAACCTCGACGTGCTGCAGATGGCGATCGTGCTGCTGACATTTTTCCCGCTCGCGCTCGCCGGCCTGTTGCGCTGGCCCAACCTGACCATGGCCGGCTCGATCGCGCTCTATTTCGCCGCCCGTCAGTTCAGCCTCGATCTTCCGGCCTACCCGGCCGGCAGTTCCTATCTCAACCCGTTCTGCTGGCAGCTCCTGTTCGTGCTCGGCGCCTATCTTGCGGTGAACGGCGCAAAGCTGGTGCGGGTGCTGCAGGACCTTCGGGTGCTGCGCATACTGGCGCTCGCCTATCTCGTCTTTGCGTTCCTGGTCACTATTGCCGCGCGAGTGCCAGCGACCGCCAGCCTGATGCCGGATGTCCTGATCGGTCAATTCATTCCGACCGACAGGGACAATCTCGACCCGTTCAGGGTTCTGCATCTGCTGGCGCTCGTCTTGCTGTTCACCCATTTGGTGCCTGCGGACTGGGAAGGCTTTCACGGAAAGCTCATGCAGCCCATCCTCAAATGCGGCGAGGAATGGCTGGCCTCGTTCTGCGCCAGCATCTTTCTTGCACTTGCGGGACATTTCGTGCTGATCACCAGCCCGAATTCGATTCTCCTGCAGATACTGGTCAGCGTCACCGTGCTCGCGATGATGACGATCGTCGCCTACTACGTGTCCTGGTCGAGACAGCAGGATCGCGTGGCGCGCTCTGGCCCGCGGGCAAAGAATGATCATGCAATAGCCGAAAGATAGCGCGCGACCGACGCCTCGAACGCGTCTTTCGCCCCACTTGCAATGTTGCGGTCCCACCACGCGCCGTAGATTCGGTCGAACTGCAGCGGCGCGATCGCCTCCGCAATTCTCTTCACCGCTTCGGCGTTGAGGGGGATGTAGTTCGGATAGCTGTACATGAAGCTGACAAAGCGGCGGTCCATTGCGACGGTCGCGATATCGCCGGTCAGCAGCGCGCCCCGCCCCGCAGCGCCTGAGCGCCAGTGCAGCACCGTGCCGCCGGCAAAATGCCCGCCAGCCCGCACCAGCAGAATATCATCGGAGAGGCGACAGCTCTCGCCGGTCCAGCAAACGACGGCCGGATGGGGCCGGGTGATCCACTTGCGATCGTCGCCATGCAGGTAGACCGGCGCGCCGCCGAACGCCTCGCTCCAGTCGGCGAGCGCGCCGTAATAATGCGGATGCGAGATCGCGATCGCCTTCAGGCCACCGAGCGAGCGGACATGGGCGATGGCCGCTTCCGTCGCCAGCGGAATGCAATCCCACATCACGCAGCCGTCGCTCTCCGGTAACAGCAGCGCGCGCTGGCCGATGGCAAAGCCCGGCTCGAGCGCGATGCCGGGCAGCCCGAGATCGTCGCGCCACGCCAGCCGATGCGTAGCGGCGAGCTCCTCGCGGGTGAGCCATTTCTGTCCGCTCCAATGCACATATTGCCGTTCGTCCTCGCAGATCGGGCATGATGCCGGCGGCATCTCGCTGTCAGGAAACTGCGCGCCGCATTGAAAGCAGGTGAACAGGGGCATTCGGAACGGCTCCGAAGCAGCTATGTAAGCACGAAAGAGCAAGGCTGCCACCGATGAGGAGATCCGGCCGGCCAGCCGAAAGTCATGATGGCAAAAAGCGGCAAGAGTGGCGGGAGAAACCCCGATGCGAGCGTTGCAGCACGCCGATCGCCGTTGAGGCCCAGATGAGGAATGCCGGCAAAGAAAAAGGCCGCCAGACTGAGGCGGACCCTTCTCTTTCCGCTCATCTTCTTTGGCAGTTCGCCTTGGTACAAAATCTTGCGTCGATGGCTTCCCTTGTTCCCCTCTTGGAACAGGTCCCAGGTGGACATGTGACTTTGGTGCAGACGCCTCCCGAACAGTTGCCAATTCCGTTCATCGCATTGGCCCATGCTTCAGCCGTGAGGATTGGCGAAAAGCTCAAGAGCGCAATAGAGGCAATTCCCGCATTCATTAATTTCATATAAAACTCCTCCTTGGATAATCCGGACATAAATAATATAGCTTTTTAAATATTAAAAAGCCAGGCGTTTAAATGATATTTAAATTGGGGCGGCCAAATGGGGCGACTACCGCCGTGGCGTCGCGCTGAGCTAGAGTTCCGAGCGGACTCGGCCGACACGGCGGCGCATTAGATAAAGAGACGGACAGCGGCGGCTTACCAGCTTCCGAAAAAAGAGGCCGGATAATCCAAGTCAACCCGAGCGGAAAGGCACAATTAAATCTTGCGCGCGTGCGATTTCGGCCGCCGACGCCTCGTATGCGCGAAGCCGCCGCGAGAAAATCGAGCCGGTTTGCCCGACGGGCGAATCTCATGCGAAGTTGACAGCGCACGAGAATTTATCGCTGGTTCACTCATGCTGAGATTGCTGGCTGACGATTTGACCGGCGCGCTCGACTCGTCCGCGGAGTTCACGGGACTGTTCGGCGCGATCACGGTTGTCTGGCCGGACAGCCCGGTTCCGGACTTGAAGGGCAGCCTGTCGATCGACAGCGGAACGCGTGAACGCGATGTCCCGCATGCGTTTGCCAGGGCGATGAGGCTCGCACCGATGCTTCAGGGTGCGACGATCGCGTTCAAGAAAATCGACAGCCTGCTGCGCGGCCCATGGATTGCAGAGCTCGATGCCTGCCTGCGAACCGGCTATTGGGATGCGTGCATTGTCGCGCCGGCCTTTCCCTACCAAGGAAGAGGCACGCGCCGTGGGCAGCAATATGCGGCCTCGCCGGATGGCGGCTGGCAAGCGGTCGGCGCCGATATCATCACACGGCTTCGGCAGCACGCCATCGACGCGCGGCCGGGCCGCATCGATGCGGAGCTGTCGCCCGGCGTGACCGCGTTCGATGCGGAGAGCGACGACGATCTGGTCCGGGTCGTCGAGATCGGCCGACGCCACAATGGACGGGTCCTGTGGTGCGGCAGCGGCGGCCTTGCGAGCGCACTGGCGGCGGGCGCCGAGCTCGCGACGTCGCGAAAGATACTGGCCCCGGTGCTCGGGATCTTCGGATCCGATCACGCTGCAACGGCGGCGCAGCTCGCAAGGTGCGCACGCGCAAACGTCCCGCCATCCGGGACTCGGATCGACCTCGAAGCGGTCAGGCGGCAACTGGCGGCAGGCCTCGCCTTCGCCAGGCTGCACGCGCCCGAAGGAAGCTCGAGAGAGGAGACCGCGCGGCATTTCGAGGAGGACATCGCCCGGCTGGTGCGGGTCATCGAGCCGCCCCGCACGTTGATCATTTCGGGCGGCGAGACCTTGAAGGCGCTGTGCCTCGCCGCGGGCGCGCATGCGCTGAAGGTGACAGGACGGCTGGAGCCCGGGGTTCCCCGGTCGGTGATCGAGGACGGCGCATGGAAGGGGGTTGAAGTGATATCCAAATCCGGCGCATTTGGACCGCCTGATCTGTGGTGGAAACTCCTGGACGAGAACGCGGTGAATCTGGATTGCGCATGATCTCTTTCGGAGAACCGGCAGGCACATCTCCGGATCATGCCTGAGGGACAAATGATGATGCCAAAGCGACATCTTGCGATCACGATGGGCGATCCGGCCGGCATCGGCCCGGAGATCATCGTGAAGGCGTGCGCGCGGCTGCGCGATCGCCTCGCCGCATCCGATCTCAAGCTTCTCGTCATTGGCAGCGGGCGGGCATTTGAGCAGGCGGAACGCCGCCTCGGTACCGATCTCCGTGTGCCGGACGTCCGCGCCGATGATGCGGATTGGCCAGACTTGAGCTTTTTGCAAGCCGATGACGAGAGCAGCCTGATTGCACCGGGCGTGTTGTCCGCCGACGGCGGCCGTTTCGCCTACAAGGCGGTCGAGCAGGGCGTACGCCTTGCCATGTCCGGGCGCGTCGGCGGCATCGTCACCGCCCCGCTCAACAAGGAGGCGCTCAACCGGGCCGGCTATCACTATCCCGGACACACCGAGATGCTTGCGGAGCTGACCGGCGTGCGCGGCTCGGTGATGCTGCTGGCCCACGGCAATATGCGGGTAAGCCACGTCTCGACCCACGTCGCACTACAGGATGTTCCGGCACGCCTGACGCCCGAACGCCTGCGGCACGTGATCGAGCTGACGCACAAGGCGTTGCTCGGCCTCGGCATCGGGCGCCCGAAGATAGCTGTGGCCGCGCTCAACCCGCATGCCGGCGAGGGCGGGCTGTTCGGCCGGCAGGACATCGATGTCTCCGCCCCCACCATCGCCAAGGCCGTCGCTGACGGTCTCGATGTGGCCGGGCCTGTTCCCGGCGATACCGTTTTCGTCAAGCTGCGCGCCGGACAATACGATGCCGTGGTCGCGATGTATCACGATCAGGGACACATCCCCGTCAAGCTGCTCGGATTCGAGATCGATCCGTCAACCGGACAGTGGCAGGAGCTTTCCGGCGTCAACATCACACTTGGCCTGCCCATCATCCGCACCTCGGTCGATCACGGCACGGCCTTCGATATCGCGGGCAAGGGCATCGCCAACGAACGCAGCATGATCGAGGCGATCGAATACGCCGAACGACTGGCGAGCCATGGCGTCTGATTCTCGTAGGGCCGAGCGGGCGGCAGCGAAACCCACCGCAGGCTTGGGGCTGGCGCGATGGATGTCGCCTGCGTTCGACCCATCCCACGCTCCTGCGCTTCAAGGCCCCTTGGTGAAGAGATCGGCGAGCGCCGCAACATCCGGAGGATGCGCTTCGGACCGAGCCTGGCTCTCCGCAAGATGGGCGTAACGGTCGGCCATTCGGATGAACCGGCGCCGCAGGCGCTCGTCCGCTTCATGCTCGGCCCGCTGCCGGAATTCATCGGCGCTGCGGATGAGATCAAAATGGTCTGTCATCAATGCTCTCCGAGAAAGATCGTCCGCTTCAGAGCAGAACGATGCAGCGGAGGCGTGGTTTCGTTTGCATCGAAAAAGCCGGCCGCAGGAACTCCTGTTCCACCCTTGCGCGGAGTCGTAGGGTGGCTTGAATGCAGCAAACCCCGCCGGAGGGCTCGTCGCGTGACGGTAACGGAAGACGAGCGGAAGATCAGGCAGTGGGGGAGACTATGAGACGAATCGTGGTTGGATCATCGGCCGCGGGGAAATTGTGATGCGCATCTTGGCTTTGCTCATTCTGGTCGGGGCGGCCCATATAGCCGCCCCTGCACGGGCCCAGACTTACGATCCCAACTACCCCGTTTGTCTTCAGATTTATGACAACATGGTCGATTACTACTTCGAGTGCAGCTACACATCGATGGCTCAGTGTCAGGCCTCGGCTTCGGGCCGAGCGGCCCAGTGCGTGGTCAATCCATTTTACGGCAAGACGCATCCCAAACCCGCTCCTCACCGGAAGCGGTCGCACAAGAACCAGAGATGAGTTGGCAGATCGGATAGCGTGCTCGAGCCGAGCCTACGCGATTGGTCCGCCTGTGCGAGCACGCCCGAGCCTTGTTGCAACGAGATACGCCAATGGCATTGCGACGACGAAACCGGCCAGAGCCGCAAACGGTATCGCTTGCATTGGATTTGCAAGTCCAATTGTCAGTACGGTCGTGACAGCAGTGCCTGCCAATACTGTTCCGAGCATCACCCAGATGAGAACCGCGATCTTGAGCATTGGTCGATCTCCATTGTCGCCCGTCGCCGGCTGCGTTGCCGCCGATGTATGCTCACTCTGAGCTTTGCATTTTCGCGTGGCTTTGATTTCGCGCAACGGCGCGGCGACAGGGCGGCAGATCGTTCGCAATTGCCTCTCGGTTTCAAGTCTTTCTGCGCGGTGAACTCGCCGATGTGCCGAACTATCGCCACCGATCTGCGTTCAAGTTTTGGTTTTGGATTTTGGTTTGCGGCCACTATCGCTGGCAGCGGCTTCTCGAGCCAGTCGCTCCGACTTCAGCCGCTCCCGGTTCTCGTGAAAGGCCTTCTGTGCCTTTGCATATTCAGTAGTTTCCGGCTGGGCCGGCTTAAACGCCTTGCGAGCTTCGAGTTCAGCGCGGCTCGCTGGTCTTCGCTCAAACATCTCTAGATCTCCTGTGTGCTGATCATCCTCCGCCCCTCACAGTACAGCGTCCGATAAACTGAAAGCATCGAACCTAGGCTGCCTGCTCTTCGAGAGCAGATGCTTCACAAGCTTGTTGACCGATTCAGCCCTGATGATCGAACACGTCAAGGTCAAGAAGGTAAGCTAACAGCAAATCATCCGACGCTGGGACAGATTGCTCAGCCTGCCTGTACACTTCTTCTTGGTTCATCTTCGTTTTCGCCTGCAGGTAATCCAGTCGATCGTCTCGGAACCCCAATTGTCCCTTCGTCAGCGAAAGTTTCCGCAGCACCGCTCTTAAGTGGAAACGCCTGCGTCGCTGAACGGATCGATCTCTTGCGCGGCCGGTTCTTTAGCGCGTACGGCATTCCGTCGCCCAGCAGAAGAGTACCCGATAAAGCTGACAGATCGGTCTCATCTAGCCGGCCGATGACTTTGGCGCCCGACAGAGTCGGTTTTTTTGTCTGGTTCTCCAGGCAACGCAAAGAGGGGCAATTCGCCAGTACAGCATGAGTTCCATACCGCATAAAGAACCTGCGAGGTGCGCCTCAGCGCACTGCATTCATGGACACCGCGGATGGTCAGAGTACGATTAATTGGTTTGCCCCTTGCAATTCCTCGTAAACATCCATACGTTGTACTTATTCGATTAGCCGCTGTGCCTTGTTGAATGCGCCCGCGGGCTCCTTTTCCAGAGACATCGTCGAAGTTGAATTGAGATCGCGTGATCGTCACGCGAGATGCGCGTGTGCGCTTTGGAGAAGAGAATGACGACAGGTACTGTGAAATGGTTCAATGGCCAAAAGGGCTTCGGGTTTATCCAGCCGAATGACGGGGGCAATGATGTGTTCGTGCACATCAGCGCCGTCGAGCGGGCTGGGCTCGCCGGTCTGGCCGAGGGCCAGAAGGTTATGTTCGAAATCAAGACGGACAAGATGCGGGGCAAGAGCAGCGCGGAAAATCTCGCGCTGGCCTGAGCCCGTTGCGCCGTTCCACGGATGTACTGGAAGGGTGCTGTGCCCGCTCTGCCCCTAAGGGCTGAGCGGGTTTTCCGTGTTGTAGAGCGGGAAAGCACGTGGCTAGCAGCGGCTTTGAGCACGATGGCGTCCGCTTTGAATCTTTCAGGCCGCGTACCGTCCATATGTACGTCCTTTGGGCGAGGTTCGCGCGTGTGGCTGAGATCGAAGCTGCGACCTCGTTAGCGGGTCTGGCCAAACACCTCCCGCGACTCCATGAGCGACAGCACACGAAGTTCGAACGCAGGAGGGGCCTGTCTTCTAGCGGCCTTCATCTTTGAAATCACCTGGCTGAAACACTGAGGGCCGCCTCCGTGGGCGGTCTTTCCTGACTTCCCTACCCCCGATCGCGAAAATCAATCCCGCGAAGGATAATGCCAGGGGGAGTGCCTTCAAATTCGGCGGCGGAGTACTTGCCGTTGGCGCAGGCTTCGATGCGGGCGCGCAGCCGCATGAATTGCGCCTCGCGGTGGTCGTGCTTCGATCGCGCCACGCTTTCCAGCGTGTCCATGGCGGACGTGGTGATCGCGCAGGCAACTTCCTTTTTGCCGTCAAGCATCGAGAACAGCACGACCATCCGATCGGATTCGTAGCCGATGAATCGGCCGCTTGTCAGGGTCATAGGCCTTCTCCTTCAGCGTGGACTGCCGGGCGTTCGAAAGGCTGCGCCGTCGCGCTCGCGGACAGGGCATCGCGCGAACGGCGGACACGGCGGTAAAGATCGGGGGTCAGCCGTCCCCGGTAAGCCGCGCGAAATCATCGAAAACAGCAGCGATCAACGCCCGGTGCCTGGTATCGTGCTCCGGTAGGCTCGCGGCGTACAGATTGAGGAGATAGCGCGCCTTCACGGCCGCCTCCGGCCACGACGCGGCCGCAGCCGAGAGCAGACGCCGTTCGAGATCGACCTGCCGCTCGCGCAGCTCCCTCGCATGATTTTCGGCTTCCGCCAATGCACGGCGGAGGTCGACGGCCTTCTGCGCGGCCATGCCACGGTGCTTGTCGAGATCGAGCGGTTTGTCAGTCATCAGATGCACTCGCGTCGATGCGCTGGGCGTCCGCAAGGTCCACCGAGCCGATCGACACCATCTCGACGACTTCCCGCCGCGAGCGGATGGTCATGCACGCCTGCCTTTCGCAAAGGCCCCATCACCACCGACGCGCCTCGAAACAAAGCATGCGCCCTTTCGGTAGGATTAGCCATCGATTTCTTGTCGAGGAGCCATGCCGCTGGCAGCGCATGTTGCCGTGTTACAGGCTGGTCGCTTGGTTCCAAGGTGTGATCGAAACAGGTGAAGCAAGTTCGCGGACCCGCCCACGCCGCGTTAGTGCTCGCTATTACCCGGTCAGAGGCGTAAACTTTAATGGTAGACCGTGACCGAGTTGCCACTCGGCCGCGCCTCTTTTTCGGTGTCACCTTTATCTTTATCGACCTCTTCATGATTTTCGATCTAAGCGAAATCGAGCTGAGGGGAAGTCGTCACTACTCTCAAGCGGAAGCGCCGCGACCGCTGCGCCTGTTCTCCGCGCCATACGCGTATTCAAGCCCCCTTGCCGAGGCGGCTTCAACTCACAGTTAGGCCAGCGTAACGTCCTGGAATCGATCGGATCTGCAGGGGTGCTTCGCAGATCAGCCGGCATTTCGAGTAGCGAAGTGTCAAGCTGATCAAGGGTCCTGAGGAGTTTCGGGAAGTGCGAGTTGACCGGCCAAAGCCGAACAAAGGCTGATTGGAATCTATCCCTTTGCCGTGCCGTCGCGTGAATTGACTCGCGTTTGAGGCCTTGGGGGAGCATACTGAAATACATCACCGCCCC
>CAYVVB010000292.1:0-1807 GCA_964454955.1 uncultured Bradyrhizobium sp.
TGACCGTCGCCGTCGACCGCCTGACGCGCTGGCACAGACCGGGCCTCTTGTGCATCGGCGATGCCGCGCACGCGATGTCGCCGATCGGCGGCGTCGGCATCAATCTCGCCATCCAGGATGCCGTGGCGGCGGCGAACATCCTGGCGCAGCCGCTGAAGGAAGGCCGCGTCACCGAGGCGCTGCTCGACGCCGTGCAGCAGCGGCGCACGATGCCGATGCGCGTCATCCAGTGGCTGCAGATCCAAATCCAGAACCGCGTGCTGACGCCGGTGCTCGGCGCGGCCGAGCGGCCGAAGCCGCCCTTCGCGGCCAAGTTCTTCAACTGGTTTCCGCCGCTGCGACGCATCCCGGCGCGGCTCATCGGGCTTGGCGTCAGGCCGGAGCGTATCGAGACGCCCGCTGCTTCTTCCACCTCCCCCTGAAAGGGGGAGGTCGCCCGCCAAAGCGCAGCGGAGGCGGGCGGGTGGGGGTCAATCTCCAAATTTGATAAAGCCGACCCCCTCCCTGACCGTCCCCCTTTCAGGGGGAGGGAAGGAAGAGCAGTGCACGCTTCGCTCGCGGGGGGAGTTTACGCGCCGCGATATTTCCACGGCTCGAGCTGCGCGACGATCGCCATGATTACGCGGCGGAGTCCCGCAGCGCTTCCTCTACCGCTTCCGGATTGCGATCGATGACCGTTAGATAGGCGCGCACAGCCGGATCGGGCGCGTAGCGACCCTGTTCCCAATCGCGGACGCTGGAAAGGCTCAGCCCATAGCGGACGCAGAATTGCTCTTGCGTCATACCACGTTTTGCCCTGATTTCCTTGACATCGATCTTCTGCGGCACAAACACCTTGTAGGCGTCCGGGTCCGCTTCGCCCCTCGCGATTGCCCGCGCCTGCCTTGCGGACTTGATCAGTCGTTTGCCGAGGCTGCTCATTGCATTTCTCCTATGTCAAATTTCACATTTCATCGACGCTCGTGCACGGCAACCTTCTGCGCAACTCCCTTCCGGTAATCGTTCGCGTATCCTGCCATCTCTTTGCGGAGTTCGTTGCGCTCCGCTTTGCTCAAGTTTTCGCTCTCGCCTTTGTTGATCAGCGCGAGCAACACGATGGGGACGTCATCGCCGCCGTAGTAATGCACCGTCCTGTATCCCCCTGCCTTGCCCTTGCCGCGTCCCGCAAAGCGACGCTTGCGGCAGCCACCCGTGCCTTCCATGATGTCGCCGGCAACAGGGTTGACCGCGATCTCTGCGACGATCGCCTCCCGCTCGTCGTCGGAAAGGCCCGACGCCTTGGCGTCAGCCAGGAAATCGGGAGTTTGAATGACGGTCTGCACCTTGCTATATCTACGGGATACCCGTAGTTATTTCAAGGGGCGTTTTGACTTTTTTGCGAGCCGATTTGTCGACCTGAGCGACAGTGCGCATCGAGCGCCTCGAAGATGTGCCCTTACTCGCCCCGATACGTCCACGGCTCGAGCTGCGCGACGATCTCGGCCGGCAGCGGCCGCGACTTCCGCGTCGTCGCGTCGAGCGTCACCATGATCGCGCGGCCGGCGGCGGCGCAATGCTCGCCGTCGAAGATCGCCTGCGTGAGCGTGAACGAGCTGCGGCCGAGCGCGGCGAGGGCGGTGCCGACCACGACGTTGCCCGGCCAGCGCAGTTCGCGCAGGAAGTCGATCTCCTGGCGGGCCAGCACGAAGGTGGCGTTGGGCACGCCGATGCCGAGATCGCGGGCGCGGAACATGGCGACACGGCCGGTCTCGAAATAGGTCGCGAACACCGCATTGTTGACGTGGCCCTGCGGGTCGAGGTCGGCGTA
>CAYVVB010000293.1:0-7220 GCA_964454955.1 uncultured Bradyrhizobium sp.
CGATCCTCAACGCGAGCCCGGAGGCCGCGGCCAACGGCGGCTTGGCAATTCTCAAGACCGGCGACAAGGTGCGCATCGACCTCAACAAAGGGGGCGCCAATATCCTGATCTCGGGCGATGAACTGGAACGCCGCCGCACGGACCTGAAGGCCAAGGGCGGCTACCCGTATCCCGCCGACCAGACGCCGTGGCAGGAGCTCTATCGCAAGACGGTCGGCCAGCAAGCCACCGGCGCCTGCATGGAATTCGCCACCCGCTACCACGACATCGCGGGCAAGGTCGGCGTGGCCAGGGACAATCATTAGCATCAGCGGTCATTGCGAGCGGAGCGAAGCAATCCAGAGCCGCACGTGAGACTCTGGACGGCTTCGTCGCTTCGCTCCTCGCAATGACAAATAGGGGAGAAACCACATGTCCGACCGCCTCAAGGGCAAGCGCGCATTCGTGACCGCCGCGGCAGCGGGTATCGGCCGTGCCAGCGCCATCGCCTTCGCACGCGAAGGCGCCACCGTGTTCGCAACCGATATCGACGAGAAAGGGCTCACGGCGCTCAAGAGCGAAGGCGTCGCTGACGTGGCGCGGCTTGACGTGCGCGACAGCGCCGCGGTGGCCGCTTGCGCCAAGCGCGTCGGCAAGGTCGACATTCTCCTGAACGCCGCCGGATTCGTGCATCACGGAACGGTGCTCGACTGCTCAGACGAAGACTGGGATTTCTCATTCGACCTCAACGTCAAGTCGATGCATCGCACGATCCGCTCGTTCCTGCCGGCCATGCTGGACGGCGGCGGCGGCGCCATCGTCAACATTTCGTCGGCGGCCGGCGTCTTCAAGGCGGCGCCCAACCGCTACGTCTATGGCGCGACCAAGGCCGCGGTCGCAGCGCTCACCCGCGCGGTCGCCGCCGACTTCATCACCAAGGGCATTCGCTGCAACTGCATCTGCCCCGGCACCATCGAGACGCCGTCGATGTTGCAGCGTGCCGCGGCCGCCGGCCCCGGCGGGCGGGAGATGTTTGTCGCACGTCAGCCGATGGGACGACTCGGTACGGCCGAGGAGATCGCCGCACTTGCGGTTTATCTGGCCAGCGACGAGAGCGCATTCACCACGGGCGTCGCGCACATTATCGACGGCGGCTGGACTTTATAGTCCATTGCTCAGTCATTCCGGGATGGTGCGCCAGCACCAGACCCGGAATCTCGAGATTGTCAGGTACGCAATGGCGCACCATAGTCTGGTCCCTCGGACCATCCCGGAATGACGGCGATCAAATAACTCAGAGGAGCGTCCGCATGAACAAGATCGATCTCAACGGTCGCTGTGCCGTCGTCACCGGCGGCGCGCAGGGCTTTGGGCGCGCGATCACCGAGCGCTTCGTCGCCTCCGGTGCGAAGGTTGCGATCTGGGACCACGACCAGGCGCTTGCGGAAAAGACCGCGAAGGAAATCGGCAACGCCGTCACCGCGTTCAAGGTCGATGTCACCGATCCTGCGGCGGTGGAACGCGCAACGAACGACACGCTGAAAACCTTCGGCAAGATCGACATTCTCGTCAACAATGCCGGCATCGCCGGCATCAACAAGACGGTGTGGGAGACGGACTTCGACGAGTGGCGCAAGGTGATGCGCATCAATCTCGACGGCCCCTTCATCTGCTGCAAGGCAATCGTGCCTTCAATGCGGCAGCAGAATTACGGACGCATCATCAACATCGCTTCCATCGCCGGAAAGGAGGGCAATCCGAACGCCGCGCATTACTCGGCCTCCAAGGCGGGCCTGATCGCACTGACGAAGTCGCTCGGCAAGGAACTGGCGCAGCAGAATATCATGGTCAACGCCGTGACCCCGGCGGCCGCCAAGACTGCGATCTTCGACCAGATGACGCAGCAGCACATCGATTTCATGCTGTCGAAGATTCCGAAGGGCCGCTTCGTGCTGGTGGAGGAAGTCGCAGCGATGGTGGCCTGGCTCGCCTCGGAGGACTGCGCCTTCTCGACCGGCGCCGTGTTCGACATTTCCGGCGGCCGCGCGACTTATTAGTAGGGCATGATCCTCATCCGAAAGCCGACTTCCACTCGGGAATCATGCCGGAGTTTCCACCACCAACGGTGCACTATGATCCGGGAAGGCGGTTGTCTGTGCGGCGCGGTTCGCTTCAAATGCGAAGGCGAGCCGGTCAACGTCCGGGTCTGTCATTGCCGTAACTGCCAGAAGGCAATGGGCTCGCCCTTCTTTGCCCGCGCCGTGTTCGCGCAGAGCGCGATCACGGTCGAGGGCGAAACCGCTCGCTATCCCTCCTCCAGAGCGCTCGACCGGGTCTTTTGCAGGAATTGCGGCGCGCGGCTGTTTTCCTGGCGGCGTGACGGCACGACGGCCGGAATTGCCCTCGCTGCCTTTGACGATCGCGACGCGTTCGCACCGGCCGAGCATATCTGGGTTTCGGAAAAGATGGCCTGGGTCAGGCTCGACGACGGCCTGCCGCAATATCCGGAGGGGCCACCCTAGCGGGGCCTTGGCATCAGCCTTAACTTTCCGGTTGCACGCCAGGAACCAAGCCCTTGAACTTTACCCTGTACGACCTGTCGGTCTGGATCTTACCGCTCGTGATCGCCATCACCTTTCACGAGGCGGCGCACGGCTTCGTGGCGCATGCGTTCGGCGACGATACCGCCTGGAAGCTCGGTCGCGTCAGTTTCAACCCTTTCCGTCATATCGACCCGTTCGGCACCCTGATATTGCCGGCGATGCTGCTGCTCGCGCGCGCGCCGTTCCTGTTCGGCTACGCCAAACCGGTTCCCGTCAATTTCCGCAAGCTTCGCCGACCGAGGGCCGGCATGGTTCTGGTGGCGTTGGCGGGGCCTGCGACCAACGTCCTGCTCGCGCTTTTCGCCGCAGCGGGGTTTCACCTCATGCCGATCGTTCCCGCAAACGCGGCGCAATGGGTTGCCGACAACCTGCAGAACGCGATTCTCATCAACGTCCTGCTCGCCGTCTTCAATATGATGCCGATTCCGCCGCTCGACGGGGGACGGGTGGCAGTGGGGCTGCTGCCGCGTCCGCTCGCCGCGCCACTCGCCCGGCTGGAGCCGTTCGGAATGCTGATCCTGATCGGAATTTTGATCCTGCTGCCCTTGGCAGGTTCGCAGTTCGGTCTAAATCTTGATGTTATTTCAGGAATACTGAGGACCGCGACCAACTTCATCATTGGTCTCATTCTTACTTTAACGGGTAATGCTTAGCCCAAAAAAAGAACCCGAGGGCGCCTTGATCAGAGCTGCCGATATGATGATCGCGCGACGTGCCGACACCAGGGCCCGTGCCGATTTCGCGACATGGAAAATGATCGCAAAGCTGAATGGTGCCTCTTCCCTCCCCGCCAACGCGCAGAAGTTTCTCGCAAGCTACAGGGAACTGCTCAAGCAGATGAACGAGGCGGACGCGACGGAGACAACCATCCGCCTGATGTACACGGCTTACTACAAGGAGATGGGCGGCGCCGGCGCGGCACCGGAAATCCGCTCGGGACCGAGCGAGCCGGTGACCGATAATGTCACCGCTTTCAGGCGGCCCCCCGCCCGGCCGAAAGCATCGGCCCGGCCGAATTTCAGTTTCGGCTCCGGCCAAAGGCCGCAGCTTCCGGTGGCGCTGATCTTCACCTGCCTGGTCATTGTCTATGTCGGGATCAGGTATTTCTGGCGATAGAGCCTGATCCGGAAACGTGTGCAGTAGAGGACGGAACCGACCGCGTCGCGGTCAGCCCTTGCCTTTGACCCGGAAAATCACCGGCAAGGTGAAGCTCAACCCCTCATCCGCGACAGCCGGCGGAGGCTGCGGAACCGGATCGGACCGTCGAACCATCGACAGCGCCGCGTCGTCGAACGCCGAGTCTCCCGATCCCTTGACAATGCTCGTCGAGAGCACGTGCCCCATCCGGTCCAGCACAAAGCCAACGAGGATTTCAGCGGTCTTCTGGGTACGGTTCGTCGGGTAACGCTTGTGCCTGTCGAGATGCGCCACCAGCTCCTTCTGCCAGGTGAGGCGCGCACGGCGTGCGCTCTCCCCGAGGCCCTGCGCCGGCGCGACTGAACGGGGGCCTTCTGGAATATTCTCGGAGCTCGGCGTTGCGGTGGCTTCGGCCGCAATCGACTCCTGCGAGGCGGCGCTCTGCACCGCCGCAACCTTGGCCTCATCCTCCACCGGCTTCTTCACCTCGTTGGGAGTTACCACGCGGTCGGGATTGTCGGATTCGGTCGGCGTATCCTTCGGCAGATCGGTTTCCTTCACCTCCGCCTTCTGCTCGGGCACTTCCGGCGTTGCCGTGGAGGCATCCGAGTTCGGCCCCGGCGGCAGGTCGCTCGGGTCCTGCCGCGGTGAGCTCATCTCCAGCCCGATCTCGATGGCCGGCGCGCCGAGCTCGTCATCGGCCTCGTCCGATTTCAGATTGGCCAACGCAAGCGCGGCACCGCCGACGTGCAAGGCGACCGCCGTCACCGCAGCGGCGATCCACAGCCGACGCGAACCGTTTTGCCTGGCGTCAAGGTCGGTCATGTCGACACCGTGGCTCAAGGCTTTGTCGCCGTCTCCGGAACACGTTCGAGCGCCACCAGCTTGATTTTCGTATAGCCGCCGGCCCGCAGGAGCTCGAGCACGTCCATCATCTCGCCGTAAGGCACCGCACGGTCGGATCGCACGAAGATGAAACGATCCTTGCTCGCGTCCGCCATCGCATCGAGCGAGCGCACCAGCTCGGAGCGCTTGACCTGCGTCTCGCCGATGGCGAGCGACAGATCCGGCTTGATGCTGACATAGGTCGGCTTGTCCGGCTTTTTCTCGGGAGACGCCGTCGAGGACGGCAGGTCGACCGGGAGATCGACGGTCGACAACGGCGCCGCCACCATGAAGATGATGAGCAGCACCAGCATCACATCGATGAAGGGCGTGACGTTGATCTCGTGCGCTTCCGAGAACTCCTCGTCGTCGTCAAACCCGCCTTCCTCGATCGAAACGCCCATCGTTCACTCCGCCGCCCGCGCCAGCATGCCGGCATGACCGCTATCGAGATCGCGCGACAGCAGCCGCGCCGCGGTGCCCGAGGCACGGGCGACCAGTTCGAGGTAGCTCTTGGTCACGCGTGCGAAGTGGTTGTAGATGATGACGGCGGGGATCGCCGCGGCAAGCCCGATCGCCGTGGCCAGCAGCGCCTCGGCGATACCCGGCGCGACCACTGCAAGGTTGGTCGTCTGCGCCTTCGATATCCCGATGAAACTGTTCATGATGCCCCACACCGTGCCGAACAGCCCGACAAAGGGCGCGGTCGCGCCGATCGTCGCCAGCAATCCCATGCCGATCCGGATGCGGCGCGCTTCCGCGCGCGAGATCTCGGCAAAGCTCGATGCGGCGCGCTCTTTGATCCCGCCATCCGAAGAAAGTCCGGCCGAGAGCCGCGCTTCGCGCCTTGCCGCATCAAGCAGCAATGACAGCACGCCATCGCTCGCGCCAAGCGCAAATTGCGCCTCCGCAAGTGACCTCGCATCCCGGACCTTCTTGAGGGCGGCGCGAAGCTTGCGCCTGACCTGCGCCAACTCGATCGTCTTGGCGATGAAGATCGTCCAGGTCAGCAGCGAGGCGAAGGCGAGCCCCGACATCACCGCCTTCACCAGGATATCCGCCGACAGGAACATCGACCATGGCGACAGCTCATGCGGCACGGTCGCGATCGCTTTCAGCGATCTCGCGCTACCGTCCGCATCGGACGGAGCCGCGGCGGCTGCGGCGATGGGTGGCCCGGCTTGCCCGCCGGGCGAAGGCGTTACGGCCGGCTGCTCGGTCGGTGCCGCGGCTTGGGCCGCCACAGGCGCGGGGTCCGACGGCAATTGAGCGGCTGGCCGGGCCTGCTGCGGCGTTTGCGCCGGCGTTTGTGCCATTTGCGCTTGCGCGAACGCAGAAGATGCCAGCAGCAGGATCACGAGTGCGGATGCACATTTAAGAACTGTTCTAAACATTCCGCACTGTCTCCGGCCCAAGAAGCATGTTGGTTAAGCCGTGTGGGCGGCACCGTTCAAGGCCGAGCGGCGCGTTTGAGAGCAAATCTAAATTTGCAACTCATCCTCGTGCGTGACGCGCCAGCGACAGGCGGCGATCAGCTTCTTCGAACGATTCTAAACTTCGGCCCAATACCGAATGAGATTATGATAGATGCCGGTCAGCTTGACCGTCTCGGGATCATCCCGCCCAAGGCGCTCTGCAAGCGCCTGTATCGCCGTGTCGAGATCGAAGATCATGCTGCGGGCATGGGCATCGCGGATCATGCTCTGCAGCCAGAAGAAGGATGCAACCCGCGCGCCACGCGTGACCGGCGTGACCATATGCAGGCTCGAGGCCGGATAGAGCACGAGATCGCCGGCCGGCAGCTTGACCTCATGGGAGCCGTAGAGGTCCTCGATCACCAGTTCGCCGCCGTCATATTCCTCCGGCTCGGACAGAAACAACGTCACCGACAGGTCGGTACGGATCCGTAAGCCCGTCAGACGGTCGCCGCGAACCGCGTTGTCGACGTGGATGCCGAAATGATGCCCGCCATCGGCGCTGTAGCGATTGAACAGCGGCGGGAAAATGTGCTGCGGCACCGCTGCCGAGAGGAAGCGCGGATTGGCGGTCAGCGCCGAAATGATGCGGTGACCGAGCTTGCGTGCCACATCGCCGTCCGGCGGCAACTGCTCGTTGCGCTTCACCAGCGCCGACTGCGCGCCGGCGGTGGAGCGGCCGTCCTCCCAGGCCGAGGCCTCCATGAGGCGGCGAAACTCCGCCACCTCTTCCTTGCCCAGGACATTGGAGATGCAAAGCAGCATGGCATCTATCGTCAGTAGCGCGCCGACACCACCAGATAGGCCGCGCGGCCGGGCGCCTCCAGCACGAAAGGCGTCGCACTCTGATAGAGCGCGTCATAGTAGCGCTTGTCGAAGATGTTGTTCACGAACAGCTTGACCGTCCAGTTCTTGTCGACCTTCGCCTCCGCGAAGGCGTCGAACCGCCAATAGCTGGGAATCGAGGTGCCCTGGTTCGCCGCGAGCAGCGTACCGCCATAGATCTTCGAACGGTACACGGCCTGCCCGCCGATCTCCCACATATCGGTGAGCTGGTATTTCGATAGCAGGCTGAAGGACTGATGCGCGACATTGGCAAGCGGCAGTCCGACATTGCTCGCGTACAGCAGCGGCTGCGCCG
>CAYVVB010000294.1:0-8056 GCA_964454955.1 uncultured Bradyrhizobium sp.
TGCTGTTCGACGAACCGTTCTGGGGCAAGAAAATCCCGGGCTCCTGGTTCATGTCGGAAGCCTTCGGCGGCTGCTGTGTCTATAATGAAGGTTCGCGGCATGATGTCGGCCGGCACGGCGTACTCAATTTCCTGATCGCCGGTTCCGACGCGCTGGCCTTCGCCAATTTGAGCGATGAGGAACTGATCGCGGCAGCGCTGAAATCGCTTCCAGCTTCGCTCGGCGACGCCGGTGGGCATTTCATGGAAGGCAAGGTGCATCGCTGGCTGTCATCGGTGAATGCGATCCCGGGCGGCTTTCCGGCGCGCGACGTCATGACCAATCATCGGCCCGAGCCGAAGGAACATCCGGGCCTGGTGCTGGTCGGCGACTATCTCTTCGATTCGACCCTCAACGGACTTCTCGATTCGTCGGATGCCGCAACCGACATCGTCGTCACCGAGACGATGCGGCTGCGCCGCCGCCGCGCGCAGAACGGCAAGGCCTCGTCGGACAAGATCGACCGGTTCTATTTCGAAAATTATCGCGGGCTCGGCCCCTATGGCGAGGCCTGGCGGCAGTTTACCGACCCGGACTATTTGAGCGAACTGATCAGGATCGTCTGGCAGCGGGACAAGGGCGGCAAGCTTCTCGTCGCCGGCTCCGCCAGCGGCGAACTGGTCGGCGCGTTGCGCGAGCGCGGTATCGATGCGTGGGGCGTCGAGAACAACCGCTTCATCCACGGCAGGACCCCGGTGGCTTTGAAGGAGTTCAACAAGCTCGGAACCATCGTCGACATGCCGTTCAAGGACGGCGAGTTCGATTTCGTGTTTGAGACGAGCCTGTGTCACGTGCCTGAAAAGCAGGTCGCGCGCGCCATTCGCGAGCTCAATCGCGTCATCACGACCGGCCTGATCTTCGGATCGGTCACGTCGGACATGGCGCCTGGCGTGATCGACCGTTACGACCTGCTGCGGGGGGTGAAGAAGCTCGGCACCTGGTGGGAATGGTCGGAGCTGTTCTTCGGCAACGGCTTCGATCTGTCGATGAACCGCCGCGATTGCACCGATGCGCTGTGGGCCGCGACGCTTGCCGCGAACAAGGGGCCCGGCCAGTGGTACGCGGACTCCGAGAGCCTGCGCTACTCGTTCTTCGACAAGGTCGACGACGACGATTGACGCCGTCGTCGCGCCGCCGAATTGCTTTTGCTGGGCGCGCGCCAGTCGCTTAAGCTTGTTGCCGCGGGCGCGTTCGCCCACAGCTGCGGTCGTGCCGGCCGTGGAGATCGGTTCGTCGAATGGCGCCCAAGACTTCACTATCAGATGACGAAATCCTGAGCGCTCCGGCCGCGCCCGATCCGGATGAGCGGCTTCGCGCGCAAAAGCCAGCGCCCGTACGTATCGTCGGCGGCAAGCCGCCCGTGCCGCCTTCCGAGCCGGACGACGAGGAGGAGGACGGAGAAGACGAAGCGCTGGAACTCGATGACGACGAGGATGATGAGGACCTCGCCGTCTTTACCGCAAGCGAAGCCGCCGGCGCGCTCGCGACCGTCTATCGTTTCGTCAAGCCTTACCTCGGCGGCTACAAGAAAATGCTGGCCTTCGTCGGCCTCGGCGTTCTCGTCGAGACGTTGTTCAACGTCATCATGCCGCTCAGCCTCAAATTCCTGATCGACGACGCGCTCGGGGAGGAGGATTTTCAGGCGCTCTACCGGATCCTTGCGGTGCTGGGCGTTGCCGGCATCGTCACCTCGATCGTGGCGGTCTGGTACGAGAGAGGGGACGCGTGGCTCGCGGCGGGGCTGATTACCGACGTCCGGACGCGGCTGTTCGAGCACATCCAGAACCTGCCCGCGGCCTATTTTGCGCGCACCAAGCGCGGCGAGATCCTCTCACGCTTCTCGGTGGACATGTCGGCCGTCGAGGGGGCGATCAAGGGTTTCTCCGGCAGCGCGGCCCTGCCGTTCCTCGAATTGATCGCCGGCATCATCCTGATGCTGTTCCTGAACTGGCAGCTCGCGGTTGTGGCGCTCCTGGTGTTTCCGATCACGCTGATCGGCCCGCGGATTCTGACGCCCAAGGCGGTGCAGGCGAACTACGAGCAGAAACTCAACGAGTCCACCCTGCTTGGTATGGTGCAGGAAAACGTCGCGGCTCAGGCCGTGGTCAAGGCCTTCACCTTGCAACGCAAGGTGTTCGGCTGGTTTACCTTCCGTAACGACGAGGCTCGCCGCAAGATCGCCGCCGCTGCGTTCCTGTCGACGATGGTCGAGCGCACCGTGACCATTGCGGTCCTGCTGCTGCACCTCGTGGTGCTTGCGCTCGGCGCCTATCTCGCAACCAAGGGCCAGATCACCATCGGAACCTTCGTGACCTTCGAGAGCGCGTTCTGGGAGGTATCCTACAACATCGCCCATGTGATGCATTTCATCCCGGTGTCGATCCAGTCCGCGGCGGCGGTGCGTCATATCCAGGAATTTCTGGACGAGCCGACCCGCGGTGCCGACCGTCCGGGCGCACCCGACCTGCCGGGTATTACCCACGACATCACCTTCGATCATGTGACCTTCCAGTATGAAGGCAGCCAGGCCCCGCTGCTGGAAGATTTCTCGCTCAAGCTCGATGTCGGCAAGACCATTGCGATCGTGGGCCCGAGCGGCTCGGGCAAGAGTACGCTGCTCAACCTGATCCTTCGCCTCTACGTGCCGGATGAGGGCCGGGTCACCATCGACGGTGTTGACGTCCGCAAGGTCACCCGCGAATCGCTGCGTCGATGCATGGCGGTGGTGTTCCAGGAAAACATGCTGTTCAACATGTCGATCCGCGAGAACATCCGGCTCGGCAAGGAAGACGCAACCGACGACGAGGTCGAGGCGGCCGCGCGCAAGGCCGAGATCCACCGCTACATCATGAGCCTGCCGCAGAAATACGACACGATCGTTGGTGAACGCGGCGATACGCTGTCGGGGGGCCAGCGCCAGCGTATCGCGATCGCGCGCGCCATCATCCGCGATCCCACCCTGCTGTTGCTGGATGAGGCCACCTCGGCGCTCGATCAGACCACGGAGGCTGCGATCAATCGCACCCTGCTCAAGCTCGCCAAGGGAAGAACCATGATCTGGTCGACCCATCGCCTCACCTCGGTAGTGGATATGGACGAGATCATCGTGTTCTCGGGCGGTAAAGCGGTCGAACGGGGCTCCCATGCGGAACTGCTTGCAAGGGGCGGCGTCTATCGCAAGCTCTGGGACGACCAAAATCACGCGCAGCACGGTTCGGGCCAGGCTGACGACGAAGACGATGACGACGACGAGGATGATGAGAGCTGAGCGGGCGTGATTTGATCGCCGCGTCTCTCACGACAGGGATCGCATATGTCTTCATCGGGTCTCAGGTCGTCATTCCGGGGCACCCGAAGGGCGAACCCGGAATCTCGAGATTCCGGATCTGGTCCTTCGGACCATCCCGGAATGACGAAGGGGCCGGTGCTCGACGTCCTACTCGTTTTTCTCAGGCTGGGCGTCAGCAGCTTCGGCGGCCCAATCGCGCATCTCGGCTATTTTCGCGACGAGTTCGTGACGCGCCGCCACTGGCTCGACGAGCAGGCTTACGCCGATCTTGTTGCGCTCTGCCAATTCCTGCCGGGCCCGGCGAGCAGCCAGGTCGGCTTCTCCATCGGGCTCATGCGCGCCGGCTATCTCGGCGCCCTCGCAGCCTGGACCGGCTTCACCCTGCCGTCGGCCATCGTGCTGGTGCTGTTTGCCTATGGCGCGGCGGCGCTGAACGGCCCCTTGGGCGCAGGCTTGCTGCACGGATTGAAGCTCGTTGCGGTCGCGATTGTCGCGCAGGCCGTGTGGGGCATGGCGCGCTCGCTGTGTCCCGACCGCGAGCGGGCCTCGATCGCGGCCGCAGCCTCCGTCATCCTGCTTTTCAGCACCGCTTCGGTCTCGCAGATCGCCGCAATCCTGCTCGGCGCGCTCGCAGGCTTGTGGCTTTGCCGCGGCGCGCCGCCGCCAACAGGCGGGCATGTCAGCTTGCCGGTGTCGCGCGGCGCCGGCGTCGTGGCGCTTGCGGCCTTTTTCATTATTCTGGTCGGGGTCCTCGTCCTGCAGGGCCGCTCGCAGTTCGGCAGTCTCGACCTGTTTGCCGCCTTCTACCGTTCGGGTGCGCTGGTGTTCGGCGGCGGCCATGTGGTGCTGCCGCTGCTCCGCGAAGCGTTCGTCACGCCGGGCTGGATCAGCGATGATGCCTTCCTCGCCGGCTACGGCGCGGCGCAAGCGGTGCCGGGACCGCTCTTCACTTTCGCCGCCTTCCTCGGAACCGTGGTGAAGCCCGGGCCCCACGGGCTTGCCGGTGCGACGCTCGGCCTGATCGGAATCTTCCTTCCCGGCATCCTGGTTCTGGTCGGGATGCTGCCTTTCTGGGATGCATTCCGGCTGCGGCCGGGGGCGCAAGCTGCGATGCGCGGGGTCAACGCGGCGGTAGTCGGCATTCTCGGCGCAGCGCTCTACAGCCCGGTGTTCACCAGTGCGGTGAGGTCGTCAGGCGATTTCGCCGTTGCGCTGGTCGGCTTCGTGCTGCTGACGGCCTGGCGCGCGCCGCCGCTATTGGTTGTGATCGTCAGCGCCTGCGGCGGGATGGCCCTCGCGCTGGTCTCGTCATAGGGGGACGCCGTGGCCGCCTGGATGCAGCGTTATTTCGCCGGACTGTCGCGCAACACGTTCCTGCTCGCCTTGTCCAGCCTGTTCGCCGACATCTCGACAGAGATGCTCTATCCGGTGCTGCCGGTCTTTCTGACGCAAGTGCTGCACGCCAGCGGCAGCATCGTCGGCCTCGTGGACGGCTTTGCCCAGGCCACGCAAAACATCGTGCAGGGCTTTTCGGGTGCGGTCTCGGACCACCTGCAAAAGCGAAAGCCGGTCGCGCTGGTCGGCTATTTGCTGGCGGCGCTCGCCAAACCGGTCATGGGGCTGGCGACAATCTGGGAGACCCTGCTTGCGGCGAGGCTGCTCGACCGTATCGGGGCCGGCATGCGCTCAGCCCCGCGTGACGCACTTGTCGCCGCATCAGTCGGTGAACGCGACAGGGGCAGGGCCTTCGGCCTCGAAGGCCTGGGCGATAACGCCGGTGCCTTTCTCGGTCCGCTGGTGGCGCTGTTTCTGCTCTATGCCGTCCATGTCGACCTGCGCAGCGTGTTTTATCTGGCGCTGATTCCCGGATTGCTGGCCTTCGTGATGGTCTTGCTGGTCACCGAAGGGCAGGCCGCGGTCGCGGCCAAGGCCAAGATCGACATCAATCTGCGCCAGTTCCCGACACGCTATTGGAAGTATCTTCTGGCCACCGCCCTGTTTTGCGCCGGCAATTCGTCCAATGCCTTCCTGATTCTGCAGACGAGGGACGTCGGCGTTTCGCTCGAGGCCACGATTCTGATCTACGCCGTCTTCAATCTGGTGGCCGCCCTGATCTCCTATCCGGCCGGTGCGCTGTCCGACCGCCTGGGCCGGCGTAATCTCCTGCTTGCCGCCTTTGCGGTATTTTTCGCGACCTATCTCGGTTTCGCGCTGACGCGGAACGTCGCCCTGATCGGCGCGCTGTTTGTCCTTTATGGATTGCATCAGGGCATGTTCCGTGCAGTCGGCAAGGCACTGGCCGCCGATCTCGTGCCGCAGCAGCTGCGCGCCAGCGGCGTCGGCTGGTACAGCACCACTGTTGGCCTCCTGCAGCTGCTGGCAAGCGTCGTCGCCGGGCTGCTGTGGGACCGAATCGGCCACCCTGCGGTGTTCTATTTCGGCGCATTTTTCGCGGCCCTGGGCAGCATCGGCCTGCTCGTTCTGGTGCGTGGCGAGGCGCCGCTTGGAGAATCAGAGGGACCATAGGTCCCTGGGGCTGGCCGTCGGCTCACCTGCCACCTATATACCCGGATAAAAATCGGGATTCTGCAGGCCCCGCAGGCTTAACTCGAGGTGGGGCGGGCCGAAAGGGATTGTCGATCAAGGGCTGCGAGAGCTTGGTCCGGGCTTGCGAAAGCTTGCAGCACACTGATTTCAGAGGCACAAAACGCCCGTCTGCTCTTGTCGTTTCGCCTTGACTTGCCCATTTCACGCTTATACAAGGCCCGAACTTAACGACAGGCGGTGAGCAACGCCAGCGTCGGTACGGAACACCCGTTGGACCTTCCGGTCATGACGGGCACCAACCTCGACGAATGCCGCTCAAACGCTGTCGATTATAGCTAGGCAATGCCAGGACGATTTTAGTTCTCTAGAGCGCGTCCTCTTGAGATTGAATTCGGATGCATGACCTCGGTGGCAGACTGAACAGCGAACGCTGATCAGTCACGAACCGCGGTCCTCTGTGGCGTCGAAGCGCTTTCCGCTCAGCAACGGGCGGCTGGCGCGATTTCGCTTTGCGCGAGTTGTTCTTGCGGAAGGCGGTCCCGGCGGGGCGGCAACCCCGAAAAGGATTTTTTGCGAAGCCGCGTCACGGTTTCGCGCGAACTGGAAGGTGAAGGCCAAGATGCCGACGATCAACCAACTGATCGCAAGTCCGCGCGTAGTGCAGAAGTCGCGCAAGAAGGTGCCGGCGCTGCAGCAGTCGCCGCAGAAGCGCGGCGTGTGCACGCGCGTCTATACGACGACTCCGAAGAAGCCGAACTCGGCGCTCCGCAAGGTCGCCAAGGTGCGCCTGACCAACGGCTTCGAAGTGATCGGCTACATCCCGGGCGAAGGCCATAACCTGCAGGAGCACTCGGTGGTGATGATCCGCGGCGGCCGCGTCAAGGACCTGCCCGGCGTGCGCTACCACATCCTGCGCGGTGTCCTCGACACCCAGGGCGTCAAGAACCGCAAGCAGCGCCGTTCGAAGTACGGCGCCAAGCGTCCCAAGTGACCGGAGCGTAGCGTAGGTCATTCCCGGGCGAACGAAGTGAGGCCCGGGAATCTGGATCAAAGGATTAAGTCTTGGATGGCCGGATCGAGCCCGGCCATGACGAGGAAAGAAACAACAGATGTCGCGTCGCCATTCTGCCGAAAAGCGTGAAGTGCTTCCGGACCCGAAGTTCGGAAACATCGTCATTACGAAGTTCATGAACTCGGTGATGTATGCCGGGAAGAAGTCGGTTGCCGAAGGCATCGTTTACGGCGCGCTCGACATCATCGAGACCAAGACCAAGCAGAATCCGCTGCCGGTGTTCGAGCAGGCGCTGGAAAACGTCATGCCGACCATCGAGGTCCGCTCCCGCCGCGTCGGCGGCGCCACCTACCAGGTCCCGGTCGAGGTTCGCTCGGTGCGCCGGCAGGCCCTGGGCATCCGCTGGCTGATCGCGGCCGCGCGCGAGCGTAACGAAAAGACCATGACCGAACGGCTCTCGGCGGAGCTGCTCGATGCATCGAACAACAGGGGGAACGCCGTCAAGCAGCGCGAAGACGTCCACCGGATGGCGGAAGCCAACCGTGCCTTCTCGCATTATCGCTGGTGATCCGGCGAAACGAACGGAATTGAAGGATTAGCCCCATGCCCCGCCAACATGCCATCGAGGACTACCGCAACTTCGGTATCATGGCGCATATCGACGCCGGCAAGACCACGACGACCGAGCGCATCCTCTACTACACCGGCAAGAGCCACAAGATCGGCGAAGTGCACGAAGGTGCCGCGACGATGGACTGGATGGAGCAGGAGCAGGAGCGCGGCATCACCATCACCTCGGCCGCGACCACCGCGTTCTGGAACGGCAAGCGGCTGAACATCATCGACACGCCCGGCCATGTCGACTTCACCATCGAAGTGGAGCGCAGCCTGCGCGTGCTTGACGGTGCGGTTTGCGTGCTCGACTCCAACCAGGGCGTCGAGCCCCAGACCGAGACCGTCTGGCGCCAGGGCGACAAGTACAAGGTTCCGCGCATCGTCTTCGCCAACAAGATGGACAAGATCGGCGCCGACTTCTTCAAATGTCTATCTGACATCGTCGACCGCCTCGGTGCCAAGCCGATTGCGATCCAGCTTCCGATCGGCGCCGAGAACAATTTCAAGGGTCTCGTCGACCTCGTGAAGATGAAGGGCATCGTCTGGAACGACGA
>CAYVVB010000295.1:0-1823 GCA_964454955.1 uncultured Bradyrhizobium sp.
GAGGATCAGATCCGGTCGCTTCTCGCGCGCAATGCGGACTGCCTTTTCGGAGGTATCCGCCCGCCCCACCACCTCGTAACCCATTTCCTCGAGCTTCTCGCTCAAGTCCATCGCGATGACGGCTTCGTCTTCGACGACCAGCAGTGATTTACCCACTCCGGACTCCTCTGTGGCAACCGCCAATCTCCCCGGCTTACGGGCATTTCCAACGGCAACGCCCGGCAACAGTGTCGTTGCCGGGAAAATCGATTTCATAGCGGCGGCGCCCTGCAATTCTTGACGACCTACCGCGGAACGGCGCCGCTGTCGGCACACGCGGTACGGCGGTCAAGATCGACACCGCCGCGCCGATATCGCCCCTGTTGGGGCCTTCCTCACCTGCGCCTCGGAGCCGGTAAGACTGGAAATCCGCAAAAATCGATGCGCGTAAAACTAGCCGTCGCCGACCATATCCACGTCAATCAACCGCTGCCTTGGGATGTCCTCAGCGAGCAGGGCCACCTGTTGCTCACCAAAGGAACGGTGCTGCGCGATCAGCGGCAGATCGAGGTGCTCGTGGAACGCGGCGCTTATGTGGAGCAGGAAGCCTATGAAAGCCACAAGGCGAAGGCGCCCGTGGAATTGCCGCCGCGGCCGGACAGCCCTTTCGTGTTGTGGGACGACATCCATCAACGGCTGGGAGCCCTGTTGCGCCGCCACAGAAACGAGCCGGAGTTTCTCAAGAGACTGGCGAATATCACGGCCGATCTGATGCACATCGTCGACAAGGACATCGACATCGCGATCTTCTCGATGATGCGCACCGACATGACGAACTATCCGATCGCGCACATGCTGCAAGTCGCCGCATGCTGCGACATTTACGGCTGTTTCGTGCACTGGGACGCGCCGCAACGGACCAGCCTGGTCAACGCCGCATTGACCATGAACATCGCCATGATGGAATTGCAACAATTGCTGACACGGCAAGCGGAGCCGCCGACGTCGGAGCAGCTTGAACAGATTCACGCGCATCCGTTGCGCGCCTGCGAATGGCTCAGGGGAATCGGTGTTACGGACGAGGACTGGCTGCGCGCCGTCGCCGAACATCACGAAGCCGCGGACGGCAAAGGTTACCCGAGCGGCATCACCGAAGCCTCTCTGCCCGCACAAGTGCTGAACATGGCCGACCGTTATTGCGCGCTCATGGGCGCCCGCTCCGATCGCAAGGCCCTGATGCCCAACCTTGCCGCCCGCGAACTCTATCTCAGCTTCTCCGGCGAACGGCAGGCCATTATCGCGCGCATCATCAAAGGTTTCGGCCTGTTTCCGCCGGGGCATTCCGTGCGTCTGGCGAACGGCGAGATTGCGGTCGTTACGCACCGTGGCGAGCACGCCAACAAACCGCGCGTGGCGACGGTCATCACGCCGCAAGGAATCAAGCTGACGGATCCGATCCGGCGCGATTCCGGCAATCCCGAGTTCGCCATCACGCAAATCGTTCCGCCCGACGACTGCGCCGTCCTGATCAATCCGGAAAAGCTGTTCAACGTCAAATAGACGTTATCGGATGCCGTGCATCCAACGCCGCAGCAGCGGCATCAGCAGCAGCGCGAACACGCTCGAAATCAGGCCGAGCCAGATCATGTTGTGAAACAAATCACCATATTTCTGCGCCGCGGCCGCGACGTCGATCGTCTCGCCGGGCTTGATATCGAGCGATGCAAAACTGGAGAACAGAGCCGCGAGCTGCTCCGAGAATGAAGTCGCCAACAACCACGCGCTCATCATCACGGCCGCGACGCTCGGCACGGTCAGTTCCGAGATCGCCGACAGCGTGATCG
>CAYVVB010000296.1:0-35046 GCA_964454955.1 uncultured Bradyrhizobium sp.
GAGGCGCCGCACACCGAGCAGGCCGCGCGGAAAGAAGAGCACGACCAGCACGAAGATCGCGCCCACAAAGGACATCCAGTTCACGGTGATCGAGGAGATGTAATCCTGCAGCACCACGAAAACGGCGGCGCCGACCAGCGGTCCCCAGAACGACCGCATCCCGCCCATCACGCACATCACGACGAAATAGCCTGACAATGAGTAATGGAGTGCCAGGGGATCAGCAAAATTATTGAGCAGCGCGTAGAGCGTGCCGGCGAGGGCCGTAAAGAAGCAGGAGAGCGAGAAGGAGAGCCAGATTTGGCGTTCGACAGGGATCGCCAAAAAACGCGCGCGGCGCTCATTTTCGCGGATAGCCCGCAGCGTGTGGCCGAAGGGAGAGCGGATCAGGATGCCGAGCAGGGCAACTGCCACGGCGAAAACCGCCAGCAGGAAGAAGTAAAATCGCGTCCCGCCGTCGGTGATGTCGAGCGTGAACGCTCCGAAGCCGATCGGTTCGCGGTGAAAGTCGCGCAAGCCGTCGAACCCGCCGGTGAAGCCGTTCCAGCTGTAGGCGAGATAGTACCAGAGCTGGCCAAAGGCGATGGTGCACATTGCGAAATAGACGCCACGTCGGCGCGCGATGAGCAGGCCGAACAGGGTGCCGGCCAGGCCGCCGAGCAGTGTTCCGTTGAGTATGGCAAGTGGCGTGCTGTGCGCGAGATATCGCAAGGTGAGGCCAGCGCCATACGCTCCGAGCCCGAAATATGCAGCATGGCCGAAGCTCAGCACGCCGGTGAACCCGAGCAGCAGGTTCAGTCCCATGGCCGCCAATCCGAACACCAGCACGCGTCCTGCAAGCGCTGTGTAACCGCCGAGCATGGGAAGCCAGTAGGGTACCGTGATCAATAGCGTCCACGTGACGGCCAGCATGACCCAACGCGGAGGAGCCGCAGGCCGGCCTGCGGTAACGGTCGAGGTTGCGAGGTTCGTACTGACGTCGGTGCTCATGACATCATTCCTTCCTCACCCATGAGGCCTCGTGGACGAACGAGAAGGACCAGCATCATGATGGCATAGATCACCGCCTCGCTTGCGGCGGGAAAGAAAACGGTGGTCAGGGCTGCCGCCAGTCCAATGAGGAGTCCCCCGAACAGTGTGCCGATCAGACTGCCGACGCCGCCGACGATAATGGCGATGAAGCTCGGCATCAGCAGATCGTCACCCATGTTGGGATTGAGCCCGACCTGTCCGGCGGCGAGCACCCCGCTCAGGCCGGCCAGCATGCATCCGAGCGCAAAATTGAACGTGCGCAAGAGGCTGATGTTGACGCCCAGCGAAGCCACGGTTTCGAGGTCGAGCGTGCCCGCCCGGATACGGATGCCCACCTGCGTGTAACGCAGGAATGCGAAGAGTCCGAGTACCGCGGCGATTACGACCGCGACCATGAAGACCCGATACCAAGTGATGAAGAAAAGGCTGGAGCTGATCGGCTGCGACAGAAAATCCGGCAATCCTAGGGGCAGACCGTTGGGCCCCCAGATATAACGCGCGGCGTCCTGCATCACGAATGCAAATCCGAATGTGAGCAGGAGGCTGTAGACGGGGTCGCGATTATAGACGCGGCGGATCATCAGCCGCTCGACCAGGAGGCCGATCAGCGCGGTGATCAGCGGCGCGACCAGAAGTGCGCCCCAGTAGCCCAACGTCGGCGACAATGTGAAGGCGAGATAGCCACCGAGCGCCAGGAAGTTTCCGTGAGCAAAGTTGATCACGTTGCTGAGATTGAGGATCAGGGAGAGTCCCAGGGCCATCAAGACGTAGAACGCACCAATAATGAGCCCATTGGTGACATTGTATAATATGACCTGGGTCATTGCTTACCCCGCTCTCACGATGCCAAGCGTCGGACTAAGCAGGCTCGACCATTTTGCATCCGGTTTCTGCCACGGACCCCGCGGCCTGCTCACCCGGAACAAGTGTCGAGGTCGTGAAAACGTCATCGGGGCCGGACTTCGGCGGATGCGCCTCGCCGACGAAAATGTTCGGCATCAATTCGTGATCTCCGGCCCGGTAGCTCACTTTGCCCGGCTGCAAGGCGACCTCCGGCGGCAGTTCGAGGTCTTCCAAGGCCTTCGCCATCTTTGGGCCTTCCAGCGATTTCGCCTTCTCTGCGGCGAGACGAACCGAATGCATTGAGACGTAGCCGAACCAATCGCGCGCTGACGGCGTCTTCCGCGTCGCGGCGCGGAAATCGCTCACGAACTTGACCACCTCGGGCACATTGGGCTGGTTCCACCACCATTCCATGGTCCACCAGCCGGCCTGAGCATCCGGCGGGCATGCCTTTACGCTTTCGAGCTCGAACAGGGCCCCGCCAAGCGCCATGTCTTTTTGCATGCCGAATTGGGTGAATTGCTTCATGCAGTTGATCTGCGTCAGCCCGCCCATGTTGTTGAGCAGCACGTTGGGCGCGTAAGCCTTGGCCTTGATCAGTGTGGCGGAGAAATCGGTGGCGTTGATCGGCAGCATGTCGCCTTCGTAGGTGCCGCCGGCCTTCTTCAGCGCCTTGACGAAGGCATCCTGGAGCGTGTGGCCGTAGGCATAATCCGGCGTGACGAAAAACCATTTCTTTCCAAATTTCTTCACCAACTCCGGCGTGATTGCATTGGCGTCCATCGTCGTCGTGTTGCAGACGCGGAAAACATTCCATTTGCAGTTGGTGCCGGTGATCGGGTCGGTGTGGCCGCCCGGAACGATGTGGAAGATTTTCTTCTCGTTGGTCACCTGCGACATCGCATAGGCGATGCCGGAATTGACGTCGCCCAGGATCACGTCAACCTTGTCGCGGTCGATCAGCTTGCGGGTCTTCTGGACGCCGGTGCCGACGTCGTTGGCTGAATCTTCAACCAGGAGCTGGGCCTGGCGGCCCAGGATGCCGCCCTTCTTATTGATCTCAGCCTCTGCGTATTTCGCGCCGTCGACCTCACTTTGCGCCAGCGCCGAGAGCACGCCGGTCAGAGGATTGACCATGCCGATTTTCACCGGCTCCTCGGCGAGCGATTTGACGATAAACGGAGCTCCGATCGCCTGGCTGGCTCCGAGTGCAAGGCCGGATTTGATCAGCGTGCGACGATTGAGCGAAAGGCCAATTCCTGGCATTTTGAACCTCCGGGATATGTTTCCAATTGCTCGTCGCAGGCTTGGGCCGGGTCGACGAGTGAGATTGCAACATGCAGTTTGCATTGGACGCATTTCGCGAAGCCGCGAAATGACTTTTCCTGTGTGCCGTCGCCGATGGCGGGCGCGATCGATCGGTTTATGTGCGTCGCACACCGGTCCCCTCACTGGGGACCGCGAATCCTGACCGAACTTGGCGCGCAGCTCAGGGGAGCGGCCGCTCCGATCTGTAGCGATGTCTCGTTGCGAATTTTGATGAGCGGAGACTTGGAGTATCCGACTGGAGAAAGGTTCGTCGATCGACGGACCACAGCCCTATCGCGGTGTGCATAGCGTCCTCCCAGGCAAGATGATTGTGTCTTGATTGGGCGGCATTCTCCGATGCCTTTAACGCACCAAAGCTAACCTTTCCCGCGGGCCTTGACCATCGAACTTGCCTGCAACCTTCGGCCTAGAGCATTGATCCGGAGACGACGATCATGCTCAAGATTTAAATCGTGGCAACGATACAGGCCTAATGGCATCGTTTGGGTTTAACGTGGCGGCGATCAATGATCGGCGGCCTCCCTGGCCGCAGAGTTGTTGAGCACGATCAGCGCATCCACCGCAACCCCGGTCTGGCTATTGATCAGGAACGGGTTGACGTCGATCGACGCGATCCGGCCCCCGGCATCAGCGATCAGGCTGGATAGCCCCACCAGCGCCTTGACCGCGGAGGGCTCGTGCAGGGCGGGCTTGCCGCGATACCCCTTCATCTTGATGCCCGCCTTGGTGCGGGCGATCAGGCTACGGGCCTCCTTTTCGTCGATCGGCGCGCCGGCCAGCGCCACGTCCTTGACGAGCTCGATATCGACGCCGCCGGTTCCGAACAGCACCACCGGTCCCATCTCGGCATCGAGCGACGCGCCGACCACCAGTTCCAGGTCGGCCTTGACCTGCTGCGCGATCAGGATGCCCTCGAGCTTCGGCTTGTTCTTCAGTCTCTTCATCCGCGCGGCGATGTCGTTGAAGGCCTTCTTCACCTCGGCCGCATTGTTGATGTTCAGCACGACGCCGCCGATGTCGGACTTATGCAGGATGTCGGCGCTGACGACCTTGGCGACGACGGGGAAGCCGATTTGTTTGGCAATCTTCACCGCCTCTGCCGCAGTCTGCGCAATCGCTTCCTTCGATACCGGAATGCCGTAGGCCTTGAGCAACTTTTTCGAGCCGATCTCGTCGAGGGCCGCGCCGGTAGCACGCTTCAACGTCTTGTCGAGCAGCGCACGGGCTGAAGGCTTGGAGCTCGAGACGATATCGGGGACCTCCTTGTCGAGCGCAGCGTAGTCGATCAGGGCCTTGATCGCGCCCACCGCGCGGTCCATCCCCTGCAGCACTGCGATGTTCGGCAGGGATTTGCGCAAGGCCTTGGTGTGCTCTGTGAAGCCGATCGACATCGCGCTGATATAGATCACGGGCTTGGAGGCCTGGCCCGCCATCTCGTTGACCAGACGCAGACTGCGCTCGCGCAGCTCGTGCGGCGCCTTCGGCAGCTCGGCATCGATGATGACAATGTCGGTATCGGGATCGTCGATCATGATCTTGATCGACTTCAGATAGACCGACGGGTCGACCACCGCGGCAAAGCCCGCATCCAGCGGATTGCCGATGATCGAACCCGGGCCGAGCATCTCGGCCAGTTTGGCGGCGGCATCCTTGCTGAGCGGCGCAAAATTCAGCCCGGCCGAATAGAAAGCGTCGATCAGCAGCCCGCGTTTGCCACCGGACAGCGTCACCGCCGCCAGGCGGTCGCCCTTGGGCAGATCGGCATGCACGAAGCATTCGGTGGTTTCGATCAGCTCGTCCAGTCCGCGGACGCGGATTACGCCTTCGCGGGTCGAGATCGCATCGAAGGTTTCGATCGATCCGGCGAGCGCACCGGTATGCGCCATCGCCGCTGCGCGGCCACCGTCTGAGGCGCCGAGCTTCAGCGCGATCACCGGCTTGCCGGCCGCGCGTGCGGCCTTGCAAGCGTCGCGAAAGGCCTTGGTGTTTCGCACGCCTTCGAGATAGACCACGATCACGCGAATGGCGGGATCGGCGGCGAAATAGGCCATCAGGTCCGGCGTCTCGAGGCCCGCTTCGTTACCGGTCGTCACCATGTAACCGACGCCGACCCCGCGGTCTTCCAGCGCCTGGCGGATGGCCATCACGATCGCGCCGGACTGGCCGGCGATTGCCACGGGACCCGCTTCCATGGTGACGATGCGATCGTCTATATTGGTGAACAGCCTTTCGCCCGCGCTCAAATTGCCAAGGCAATTCGGGCCGGTGACGGCGAGAGCGGTCTCGCGTACTGCAATCTGCAGCTCGGCGGCAAGCCTCTGGCTTTCCGCATCCTGGAGTTCGCTGAATCCGGAGGTGACGATCGTCGCCGAGCGCGCGCCGGCCGCCGCCGCATCGCGCAGCACCTGGGCGGCGGAACGCGCCGGCACCAGCACCAGCACATGATCGGGCGTTTCAGGCAGGCTCGCAAAGTCCCTGTAGCAGGTCACGCCCCAGATCGCTTGGCGCTTGGCGTTGACCGGATAAAGACCGCCCCCGTATTTGTACTTGATGAGGTTGTTCCAGATGCGCTCGGCATAATTGCCCGGCTTGTCGGTGGCGCCGACCAAAACGATGTTGCGCGGATGCAGCATCGCGTGGATGCCTTTGATGACCGAACTTGCGTCGGGCGGCGGCGACCATTTGCCAGAGACGAATGCACCGGAGACCTTGGCTTCCATGGACGTGATCTTCCCCTGACTCGCTTGTTATTTGTTCTTTTGCGTTTTCCGCGCTGCGGCGAATTCAACTCGCCCGCGCACGCACATTTTTGTACGAATAGGTGCAAAGCGTGGCAACTCACCATCGGATGATGGGAGCCGTGGCCGTCGCGGCTCTACCACACTGGGCGTGGGCGGGAGGGCGAGGCGATGCCGGCGAGCAGCACGGCGAGAATGCCGGTGAGAAAGATGCCGTCGAACGTTCCCGCGCCGCCAATCGAGGCGACCGGCGCGCCAAGCCCGCCGATCTTGCCGAGATTCATCAGGTCGGCGCCGATCAGCGTGCCCATCGAGCCGCCGATATAGGCGAGCGGCGGGGCGTATTCCCGGGAGAGAATGAAGGCGAGAATGGCGGTAACGACGACGGGTGCAAAAACCGGCACGGCGATGCCGACTCCCCGCACGGGGGTCGCCATGGAATGGATGATCAAGGCAACGACGATGATCGCGATGGCCGCGCGGACCCAGAGTTGATACCGCAACACCAGATAGATGGACATCACGGTCGGAATCACGGCACCGCCGACATTCACCGCCAGAACCGTCCCAGGATACGAGGTGACCAGCGGCACGACATAACGCATGCCGAAGTAGTCGACGACCTCTCCGTTCGTCACCGTCTGTCCGGGCAGTACGGTGATCGGGATGTTGAAATAGCTGCCGACCAGCGAGCCGAACAGAAGCAGCAATGCGGCGCCCGGCCCGACTCCGAGGCGCATATAGGCATAACGCAGGATCCGGAGCTGGATCAGGATGATCAGCCCTGCGAACAGCAGGACCAGAATCGAAAAAGGCCCCAGTGTCAGCGGCAGGTATTGAATGTGGGAATCCATGCCTCGCGCTTCGTCTCGTTTAGAAACCGCTTTCCAAGCATCCCATGCCTGAACAAAGATTACAAATGCATCGGCGGCGCTTCGTTCCCCGACGGCGCCGCCCAAGACAGAAATCGCCCCGAAAACGGGGCGATTTTGCCGACTGATACGATCCAGGATTTGGAAGCCGTCGCTACCCGCCGGCTTCGGCGCTGATGATGTCGCCGAACAGCTCCCATCTGCCGTTGGTGAATCGCATCATCTTGAGCTGCTCGATGGGCGCAAAGTCGGTCGGGCTGGTGTTGACCTTGATGCCGGGAATGACCGTGGCCGGGGAGAAATCCTTCAGGCTCGCCGCCTGCTTCATGACGTTCGCCCGCGTCAGGTTGTCGCCGCACTGCTTCAAGACCTGCACCATGGTCTGTGCTGCGCCAAAGCCGTAGACGGTATTGGCGTCGGCGATATTGGCACCCGGCATGTATTTCTCGACGAAGGCCATGAACTGCTTCATGCCCGCATCATCCTTCCATTGCGGATCGGACGCATCCTTCAGATATCCGGCCGACAGGACGCCTTCGGAGGCTTCGAGCCCGGCCGGCTGCATCACCGCACCGATCGAGATGGATACGTCCGTCAACAGGTGCATCGGCTTCCATTGGAGCTCGGCCATCTTCTTGATCGCCTGCGCCGCGAATTTCGGGGTCGTGATGTTGACGAAGACGTCGGCGCCGCTCTCCTTCAATTTGACGATGTGAGAATCGATCGAGGGTTCGGTGGTCTCGTAGCTCTCCTCGGCCACGATCAGACTCGAGGCCTTGTCGCCGAAAACCTCCTTCAGGCCGGCGACATAATCCTTGCCGAAATCATCGTTCTGGTAGAACACGGCAACCTTGGCGTTGGGCTTCTCCTTCAGGATGTACTTCGCAAAGATCCGCGCCTCGACCCGGTAGCTGGGCTGCCAGCCCATGGTCCAGGGAAAATTCTTCGGGTCGTTCCACTTGCTGGCCCCTGTGGCCACGAAGAGCTGCGGCACCTTCTTCATGTTCTGATATTTCTGCACGGCGGTCTGGGTCGGCGTGCCGAGCGCATTGAAGACCAGGAAGACCTCGTCGCTCTCGATCAGCTTGCGGACCTGCTCGACCGTCTTGGGCGGGCTGTAGCCGTCGTCATAGGAGATGAAGTTGATCTTGCGGCCGTTCACGCCGCCATTGTCGTTGATCATCTTGAAATAGGCTTCCTCGGTCTTGCCGATGACGCCGTAGGCGGAGGCTGGGCCGCTGTAGGCCTCGACATTGCCGATCTTGATCTCGGTGTCGGTGACGCCGGTGTCGTAGGCCTTCTGCGCGAAGGCGCTTTGGGTGGCGAGCAGCGCGAAGGCGGCCGCTGCGGCGAGCAGTGGCAGTTTCTTGTTCTTCAAGAGCATTTCCTGGGACTTTCTTGGTTGTTGACACGAGTGGAAATCGAAACCGCGGCGGGATCGCCGGTCACGAGGCGGCGCCGGCCAGATCGATGGCCGAAGCAACGGAAAAATTTCTTCGCAAAGTGGGTTTGTGGATCTTGCCGGTGGCGTTGCGCGGCAATGCGTCGACAAAGCGGATCAGGTGCGGACATTTGAAGCGCGCGAGATTGGCGACGCAATGGCTCAGGATCTCGCCTTCCGTGATCGACCGCCCCGGCTTGACCGCAACGATCGCCATGCCGACCTCGCCCCATTGCGCATCGGGCACGCCGATCACGGCGGCCTCGGCGATCGCGGCCAACTGGTGCAGGACGTTCTCGACTTCGGCCGGGTAAACGTTCTCGCCGCCGGAGATGTACATGTCCTTCCAGCGGTCGACGATGTAATAGAAACCCTCCTCGTCGACGCGCGTGGCATCGCCGGTGTGCAGCCAGCCGTCGGTGAACGACGATTTATTCGCATCCGGCCGGTTCCAATACCCGGGCGTGATGTTCGGGCCGTTCACCCAGAGCTCGCCGAGTTCGCCGGCGGCGCAGTTGGCGCCGTCGGGCCGCACCACCCGCACCTCCGTGTGCAGTACCGGCTTTCCCGCCGAGCCTGCCTTGCGCACGGCGTCCTCACGGTCGAGCGCAAGAACCGCGGGCGAGGTTTCGGTCATGCCATAGCCCTGTTGCAGCGCGACCCCGCGCGCCTCCCACAGCTGCAGAAGCGGCACTGGCATCGGTGCGCCGCCGACGCCGCCGATGACCAGCCTGCTGAAATCGGCACTCTCGAACGCAGCGTGCTGGGCCATGAACTGGTAGATCGAGGGCACGCCGAAGAACACGTTGATGCCCTGCGCGGGATCGCTGATCAGTTTTAGCGCAAGCGCCGGATCGAATTGGCGCATGATCAGCACCGTGCCGCCGGCGTGCAGCACCGGATTGGTGTAGCAATTGAGCCCGCCGGTATGGAAAAGCGGCAGCACGGTGAGCAGCACCGAGGATGGCGTGATATAGGCCGGTCCGCCGAGATTGACGCAATTCCAGAAGGTCATGCCGTGGGTGATGATGGCGCCCTTCGGCTGGCCCGTGGTGCCCGAGGTGTACATGATGGTCGAGGTGTCATCGAGCGTGACCTCTTCGATTTTGTCGAGCGGCCCCGCCGCGGCGATACCCGCTTCGTAAGAGCCGGTCGGCCCGAGCAACAGTGTCGACGATACACCGCACAGCCTCGCCACGGTCAGCGCGGCCTCGGCGAGATCGGCATCGTGCACCATGACCTTCGGCGAGCAATCGCCGACGATGAACTGCAGTTCAGGCACGGTGAGGCGGGTGTTCAGCGGCACGAACACGGCGCCCAGGCGGCCGCAGGCGAACTGGACTTCCAGCGTATCGGTGGTGTTCAGCGCCAGCACCGCGACGCGGTCGCCGCGCCCGACGCCGAGCTGATGGCGGAGATGGCTGGCGAGTCGCGAAATGCGCGAGTCGAACCGGGCATAGGAGACGCGCCGTTCGCTGGAGAGATCGACCACGGCGATCTTCTCCGGCGTCCTGCGGGCGAAATGCGCGATCCAGTCGTAGTGCCGAACTGGCAAGGTCCCCTCCGCTTGCTTCGACGGTCTTGCGCCGTCGTTATTCTTGATTGTTGCGCAGCATGCCTAAGTCGGGCAAGACCTGCCAGCCGGACTTTTGGGCATGGTGCCGCAGCGGGAGAAGTTGGGGCGGCCCTGCGGTATACTGTCTTGCGTCCAGTCGCTGGGACCTCGCGCGCGCAGGGACGTTCCGCTGGGCGGAATCTGTCAGGCTTCGACACAGTCTTTACCAGCGACTGGACGCAAGTTGGGCCAGCGAGTTGCCGCCATGTTGGGCTTCAGAGTTCAGGCCTCACAGGATAATGCGAGCCGCATGACAAGCCCGTTCTATAACGCCGAGCATGAGCTCTTTCGGACAGCGATCCGCCGCTTTGTCGAGAAGGAGATCGAGCCCTTTGCCCATGAATGGGACGAGGCCGGCGAATTCCCCCGTGAGCTCTATGAGAAGGCAGCGCAGATCGGGCTCCTGGGCCTGGGTTTTCCGGAAGATCATGGCGGCGTTCCGGCCGACCAGTTCATGAAGATCATCGCATCGCAGGAGCTTGCGCGGGCCGGTGCCGGCGGCATCTCGGCGAGCCTGATGAGCCATACCATCGGCTCGCCTCCGATCGCGCGCGCGGCGCGGGAGGAGGTGAAGCGGAGAGTGCTGCCTCAGGTGCTCTCGGGCAAAAAGATTTCGGCGCTTGCGATCACCGAGCCAAGCGGCGGATCGGATGTCGCCAATTTGCGCACACGCGCGCGCCGCGACGGCGACCACTACATCGTGAACGGTGAGAAGACGTTCATCACCTCGGGCGTGCGGGCGGATTACATAACGCTTGCCGTCCGCACCGGCGGCGAGGGCGCCGGCGGGGTGAGCCTGCTCCTGATCGAGGGTGACACGCCCGGCCTGTCGCGGACCGGGCTGAAGAAGATGGGCTGGTGGGCCTCCGATACCGCGACGCTGCATTTCGACGATTGCCGCGTGCCGGCGGAGAATCTGATCGGCGAGGAGGGCCACGGCTTCCGGCTGATCATGCAGAATTTCAACGGCGAGCGCATGGGCATGGCGGCAAGCTGCACGGCCTTTGCCCGCGTCTGCCTCGAAGAGGCGATCGCCTATGCCAAAGAACGCAAGACCTTCGGTAAGCCGATCGCCCAGCACCAGGTGATCCGACACAAGATCGTCGACATGGCGCAGAAGGTCGCAGCCTCGCAGGCGATGCTGGAAATGCTTGCCTGGCGGTTGGAGCAGGGCGAAAGCCCGGTCGCCGAAATCTGCATGATGAAGAACCAGGCCACTCAGACCATGGCGTTCTGCGCCTCCGAAGCGGTGCAGATTTTCGGTGGCGCCGGCTACATGCGCGGCATCAAGGCCGAACGCATCTACCGCGAAGTGAAGGTCAATACGATCGGCGGCGGCACCGAGGAAATCATGAAGGATCTGGCCAGCCGGCAGATGGGATTGTGACGACGAAGTCGTCATTCCGGGGCGCGCGAAGCGCGAATCCGGAATCTCGATCCACGTATTCAACCTCTGGATTCCGGGTTCGGTGCTGTCGCACCGCCCCGAAACGACGAAGGAATAAAATGCTTTTTACCGCTGAACACGAAGAGGTCCGTCGCTCCCTGCAGAAATTCATTGCAAGCGAGATCAATCCATTTGTCGATGAATGGGAGGCGGCCGGTGGCTTTCCTGCGCACGAGCTGTTCAAGAAGCTCGGTGATCTCGGCTTTCTCGGTCTCAACAAGCCCGTCGAGTTCGGCGGCCAGGGCCTCGATTACAGCTACGCGTTGATGATGGCGGAGGAGCTGGGTGCGATCAAATGCGGCGGTGTGCCGATGGCGATCGGGGTGCAGACCGATATGGCCACTCCGGCGCTGGCCCGCTTCGGCTCAGACGAGGTGCGGCGCGAGTTCCTGGCGCCTGCGATCGCGGGCGATGCGGTCGCCTGCGTCGGCGTCTCCGAGCCCGGCGCGGGCTCCGACGTGGCTTCCGTCAAGACCGCCGCGCGCTCCGACGGCGATGACTACGTCATCAATGGCGGCAAGATGTGGATCACCAACGGCACGCAGGCCGACTGGATTTGCCTTCTGGCCAATACCAGCGACGGCCAGGTCCATCGCAACAAGTCCCTGATCTGCGTGCCGATGAAGAGCAAGGGCGTCACGGTGGCGCGCAAGCTCGACAAGATGGGCATGCATTCCTCCGACACCGCGCAGATCTTCTTCGACAATGTGCGGGTGCCCAAGCGCAACCGCATCGGCGAGGAAGGCAAGGGGTTCACCTATCAGATGGTCCAGTTCCAGGAGGAGCGCCTGTGGGCCGCGGCTGCCTGCCTGAAGGCGCATGAGTTCATCATCAACGAAACCATCGAATACACCCGCAACCGCAAGGCCTTCGGCCAACGCATCCTCGACAACCAGGTCGTCCATTTCAAGCTCGCAGAGATGCAGACCGAGGTCGAACTGTTGCGTTCGCTGACCTATCGCGCCGCGGAAGCGTTGATCGCGGGTGAAGACGTGACCAGGCTCGCCACCATGGCCAAGCTGAAAGCGGGCCGGCTGGGCCGCGAACTGACCGATGCCTGCCTGCAATACTGGGGCGGTATGGGCTTCATGAACGAGACGCCCGTGAGCCGCGCCTATCGCGACACCCGCCTGACGTCGATCGGCGGCGGGGCCGATGAGGTGATGCTGATGGTATTGTGCAAGATGATGGGCACATTGCCTGGAATGGCACAGAAATAGGAAACGCCGATGATCACGCTTTATCATTGCGACGGCGCACGTTCCTTCCGTCCGCTCTGGATGCTGGAGGAGATGGGGCTCACCTACGAGCTCAAGATCCTGCCGTTCCCGCCGCGGGTGTTCGCAAAGGACTATCTTGCGCTCAACCCGCTCGGCACCATTCCTTTGCTGATCGATGGCGATGTCAGGATGACCGAGTCATCCGGCATCTGCCACTATCTCGGCACCAAATATGGTCCGACGCCGCTGATGGTCGGGCCTCATGAGCCCGGCTACGGCGCATTCCTGAATTGGATGTATTTCAGCGACGCGACGCTGACCTTTCCGCAAACGCTGGTGCTCCGCTACAGCCAGCTCGAGCCGGAGGAACGGCGCAGCCCGCAGGTCGCCACCGATTACGCCAAATGGTTCCTGGGGCGGCTGCGCGCGGTCGAGGCCGCGACCGCAACTGGCGAGACGCTGTGCGCCGGCCGGTTCACCGCTGCCGATATCGTCATCGGCTATGCCCTGCGGCTCGCCGATACGATCGGACTCTCCAGGGATTTTGGGCCGAACGTCGCTGCCTATTGGGCGCGGCTGCGCGAGCGCGACGGCTATCAGCGGGCACTCGACGCTGAGCGCCGCGCCGGCGCCGAACAGAACATCGCGCCGTGGGTGCGGGCGTGAACGGTTGCATTGTTATCCCCGGGGTGCTCGCGTCGGCGAGCGAACCATAGTGCGCAATTGCGCACCCTGGGAATTTCGCGCCAGAATCTCGGGATTCCGGGTTCGATGCTGGCGCATCGCCCCGGAACGACGTGCGTGGTATCAAGGCATCTCCCGGTGACAGCGGCCGAATTTGCGCTATCTTCGACCCGACTGCAGCGGTCGCAAAGAGCCGCGCGAGGAGGACGCCGATGGACGACAAGGGCCAAGCATCCGGTCATCTGATGCTGATCACCCCCGAACGCGTGTTCTACGCCGGCCTCTTGGGCCGGCCGAGGGCCCGCTGCTCGGGCGCATTCCACATCTATGTTGCGGTCAGGGACGGGCTGTGGCTTTCCACCGCCGAAGGGGGAGAGGTCTATGGCGAACTGCTCGCAGTGCCGCCGAACGTCCGCCACACCGTCACCAGCGACTACCGCTCCGTGATCTGCGTGACCATCGAGCCCGAGAGCGTCAGCGCCGGCGCATTCGAAGAGCTCACGAGACGCCTCCTGGGCGAAGAGCGCGAGTCATTCGCGGGCCGCATCCGTCAGGCCTATGGGGACCTGCTCAACCGGCCGCGCCGCGATAATATCACGAGCTCCGAGTTCGATCGCATGTGCTTTGGCGAAGCGTTGCCGCGGCGGAGCCTCGATCCGCGCGTGGTCAGGGCGATTGCTCGGATCGACCGGTTTTGCGGCGAGCCAGTGACGGCGGCGAACTGCGCGTCCAAAGCGGGCCTGTCCGCCTCGCGCTTTCTTCATCTGTTCAAGCAGGAGACCGGCATCTCCTTCCGTTCGTTCCGCGCCTGGAAACGCGCGCGGCATCTTCTGCACTTCGCCAATCAGGACCTCAACCTCGCGCACCTCGCGCAGGACATCGGCTATCCCGATTCCACCCATTTCAGCCATTCGATCCGCCGCTTCTACGGCTTAAAGCCGCGTGCGATCTTCTCGGGCTCGCGGGATCTTGCGATCTATCGCAGCGAACAGGCTGTCGGAGAGGTTGCCTCACTTAGTCCGAGGCACCTAGCTGACAGCGAAGGCGCGGATGATCGTCTCCACGTGATCGGCTAGTGCTTGCCGCGGGAAGGGACGGTGCATGACACCGGCCCTCAGATAGAGTGGAGCGATCGCAAGTTCGACAGCGACCGCGGGGTCGGTGTCAGGCGCGATCTCATGCCGGGCCGCCGAGCGCGCAAAAATGGTTCTCGCCAGTCCGAGGCGCTCGTACCAGAACCGGTCGCGTGCTGCGGCGACGGTTGGATCGCTGGTGCTTGACAGCGCCAGCAGCGCGCGTCCAAGCGGCGATCGCACGTGGCGGTCGAGCGCGGTGAGAAAAGCAATGAGGTCGCCGCGCAGCGAACCGTTGTCGGGAATGGGAACGTGCAGCTCCGCGGCCGCCAGCGCGGCGTCAAGCACCAGCGCCTCCACCGATCCCCACTGCCGGTAGATCGACGTCGGATGAATGCCGGCGCGTGCGGCGACCTGCCCGATCGAAAGGCCCATGAGGCCACTTTCTGCCAGCACGTCGACGGTGGCCTGCAGGACGGCGGCGCGCACCCGGGCGCTGCGGCCGCCGGGCCGCCGGCGAACTGGGGCGCGCGCTCGTTCGATCATGGGTCATTAATGCAGTTTTTATTGCTTTACGGCAAGCCGTTAAAGCAATAAAAGTTGCGTTTATGAGTCGCCGGGAGAGGGTCTCATGAGAATTCTGGTTATCGGAGCGGGCGTCATCGGTACGATCTACGGCGGTCGGCTGGCGCTTGCCGGTCACGACGTCACGATGGTGGCGAGGGGCGGGAGGCTGGCACAGATCGCGGCAAACGGGCTTCGTCTCGATGACGCATTGTCCGGAGACTGCCGTGATATCCGCATTGCGGCGGCATCGGCGCCGCCGGCCGGCACGCGTTTCGATCTCGTGCTGGTCACCGTGCGCGACCGCCAGTTGACGGGCGCATTGCAGCTGCTCGACGCCCTTCAGGGCGAGCCCGAAATCCTCTTCCTGCTGAACTGTCCGCTCCGGGTCGACGAACTCGTCGCGCGCTATGGCGCCGGTCGGGCGTTGTTCGGCTTTCCAGGCGCCGGCGGCGTCCACGATGGCGAACGCATCAGATATGCCGCGGTGCGGCAGCAGCCGACGACGTTCGGTCCCGTCGCCGGGCAGGCCCTTGCGCGGGCGAACGGTCTTGCCAGACTCTTTGAAGCGGCCGGCTTCGCCACGTCTGTGGTCTCCGACATGGAGGCATGGCTGAAGACACATGCCTTCCTCGTGGTGGCGATCTGCGGCGCGCTCTACGCCAGCGGCGGGACCTCCGCGCGGCTGGCGGCGGATACGCATCGGCTGGCATTGCTCGCAGACGGCTTGCGGGAAGGCCTGCGCTGCCTGCGTCGGCTCAGCATCGCCCCCTCGCCGCCGAAACTTCGCTTGATGGCGAGCTATCTGCCGAAGCCCCTGCTCGCGTTCGTGCTGCGGCGGTTCTTCGCCTCACGTCTCGCGGCGCTGGTCATCGATGGCCACGCCAACGCCGCGCCCGACGACATGCGCGATCTTGCCACAGATTGCAGGCAGATGCTGGCAGCAAGCGGCATCTCCGCGCCTGTGATGTCGTCGCTCTGCTCCGAGGTCGAACGACGGGCAGCCATCGTCACCGCGGCCTGAGCGCGATGAGGTTCATTACGCAAATGGGCCGCGCACCTGCCCCGATCGTGGGGTCACCAGCCTAGCCAGTCAGCGCAAGAAAGCGGGTGATCCACACCGCATCCTACAGCCATCAGGCTCGACCACTCGATCTCAGCGGTAAGGATTCATGAGCGACAAGGCCGTCATCACCTGCGCGCTGAACGGCGTGCTGACCGATCCCAAACAGCACCATGTGCCGGTGACACCGGAAGAGATGGCCCGCGAGGCGAAGCGTGCGTTCGATGCCGGCGCCAGCATCATGCATGTCCATCTGCGGCAGCAGGCACCGAACAAGGGACATCTGCCGTCCTGGGACGTCAGCGTTTCGCGCGAGATCCAGCAGGCAATTCGCGAGGCCTGCCCCGGCGTCATCATCAACCACACGTCCGGCGTATCAGGTCCCGACTACGCGGGGGCGCTCGCCTGTATCCGCGAGACGAAGCCGGAAATCGCCGCCTGCAATGCCGGCTCGCTGAACTATCTCAAGGTGAAGGCCGACAATAGCTGGGCGTGGCCGCCGATGATGTTCGACAATTCGGTCGAGAAGGTTCAGGACTATCTCGATGCGATGAAGGATGCCGACACCATCCCGGAGTTCGAATGCTTCGATGTCGGGATCGTACGGTGTGTCGGCATGTACCGGCAGACAGGCATGTATGACGGGCCGCTCGAATATAACTTCGTCATGGGCGTCGCCTCGGGCATGCCGGCCGATCCGGAGCTGTTGCCGATCCTGCTGAAGCTGAAACAGCCGCAAGCGCACTGGCAGGTGACCGCGATTGGTCGCGGCGAAATCTGGCGGCTGCATCAGGCGTCCGCCGATCTGGGCGGACATTTGCGCACAGGCCTGGAGGACACGTTCTATCTCGGCGACGGCACTAAGGTGGACTCCAACGGACCGCTGGTCGAAGCGATCGCGGCCTGTGCCCGCCGGACCGGACGCGAGATCGCAAGCCCGGCGGAAGCGCGCCAGATTTTTGGGGTCAGGCACTAGGGCCATCACGGCGTCATTGCGAGCGAAGCGAAACGATCCAGAAATCGCGCCAAGAACGAGAACTGGATTGCTCGGTCGCTTACGCTCCTCGCAATGACGGTACTGTTGGCCTGAAGGAGGGAGGACACGCATGACCAATCTCGAAGCGACCGGCGGCGTGCCGGGGCCGGGGCGCATCGGCCGGGTCGCGATCGGCGATCTGCTCAAGCGCGCGGCGCGCCGCTTCCCGGATCGCGTGGCGCTGACCGACGGTGCGCGCCGCGTGACCTTTGCGGAACTGGATCGTGACGCCAATCGTTTCGCCAATGTCCTGGTCGCGCGCGGCCTCGAGCCCGGCGCCAAAATCGCGACCATCTGCAACAACTCGATCGAATTCGTCAAAGCGCTGTTCGGTATCCATCGCGCAGGCCTGGTTTGGGTGCCGATCAACACCATGCTCGGCTCCGCCGACATGGATTACATCCTGGGTCACGCCGAGGTCCGCTTTGCGCTGATCGACGACAATCTCCACGCGCAAGCGGATCGCCGCGCGGTGCTGCAAAGGCGCGGGCTGGGCCTGATCGCCGTCGACCTCGTCGGCACGGCCAGGGCAACGGGGCTTGAAAGCTTCAACGATCTGCTCGAAGGACGCTCCGATAGCGAACCGGAGATCGAGATCAGTGATCGCGATCTCGCGATGATCATCTACACCTCCGGCACCACATCGCGACCGAAGGGCGCGATGCATTGCCATCTCGCGGTCGTCATGGCTGTCATGAGCAATTGCATCGAAATGCAGCTCTCGCGCGAGGACGGCATCACCGGACAGTTTCCGCTGTTCCATTGCGCCGGTCATGTGCTGCTGTTGAGCTATCTCTCGGTCGGCGGGCGCATGGCGCTGATGCGCGGCTTCGATCCGGTCGCCTGCATGGAGGCGATCGTGCGCGACAAGCTCACCGTGTTCGTCGGGTTGCCCGCGATGTACCAGGCGATCCTCGATCACCCGCGGCGCAAGGAGTTCGATCTTTCCGGCCTGCGGACCTGCGTCTACACCATGGCGCCGATGGGCCGGCCGTTGCTCGAGCGCTCCATCAAGGAGCTCTGCCCGAATTTCGTGCTCGCGAGCGGCCAGACCGAGATGTACCCGACGACCACGATGTCGCGCCCCGAGGTGCAGCTCAACCGCTTCGGCAATTACTGGGGCGAGTCGCTGTTCGTCAACGAGACCGCGATCATGGACGATGCCGGCAACCTGTTGGCGCGCGGCGAGGCCGGCGAACTCGTGCATCGCGGGCCGAATGTGATGATGGGCTATTACAAGGATGCCAAGGCGACGGAGGAAGCGCGCAAATTCGGCTGGCATCACACCGGCGATGTTGCGCTGATCGACGACGATGGCGAGGTGCTGTTCCTGGATCGCAAGAAAGACATGATCAAGTCGGGCGGCGAGAACGTCGCCTCGGTCAAGATCGAGGAAACGCTGCTGGCCCATCCAGCCGTGCAGAATGCGGCGGTCGTGGGCTTGCCGCATCCGCAATGGGGCGAGGCGGTTTCCGCCTTCGTCAAACTGAAGCCGGGCGCGCAGGCGACCGAGGCGGACATTGAGGAACATTGCCGGAAACATCTCGGCGGCTTCCAGATGCCCAAGATGATCCGCATGCTCGATGAGATGCCGATGACCGCGACCGGGAAATTACGCAAGGTCGAGCTGCGGCAGGCCTATAGCGATCATTTCGCGAAGAACGCGTGATGGCGATGGGCACGTTAGCCGCCGTCATTCCGGGACGCGCGAAGCGCGAACCCGGAATCTCGCGACACGACCTCGAAACTCCGGGTCTGCGCCCTTCGGCGCATCCCGGATTGACGAACAAGGATGTCCATGGCCGTCATTGAAAACACCATTGCGCCATCCGGTGCGGCCTTCAAGGCCAACCGCGACGGTATGGTGGCGCTGATCGAGCGCATGCGCGCGCTGGAGGCGCGCACGCGTGCTGCGTCGGCCGCCGCCAAGGAACGTTTTCACAAGCGGGGACAACTCCTGCCGCGCGAGCGCGTGGCCCTGGTGCTCGATCCGGGAACGCCCTTTCTCGAGCTGTCGACGCTCGCCGGCTACATGTTTGACGTGCCCGACCCGCAGAAGAGCGTGCCCGGCGGCGGCCTGATCGCCGGCATCGGCTTCGTCTCGGGCGTGCGCTGCATGGTCAGCGCCAACGATGCCGGGATCGATGCCGGCGCGCTGCAGCCTTACGGCCTCGACAAGACGCTGCGCGTGCAGGAACTCGCGCTGGAAAACAAGCTGCCCTATGTGCAAATCGTCGAAAGCGCCGGCGCCAATCTGCTTCGCTATCGGGTCGAGGACTTTGTCCGCGGCGGCAACATCTTCCGCAACCTCGCGCGGCTGTCGGCCGCAGGGCTGCCCGTGGTGACGGTCACGCACGGCTCGTCGACCGCAGGCGGCGCCTATCAGACGGGACTGTCGGACTACATCGTCATGGTGCGCGGCCGCACGCGTGCCTTCCTCGCCGGTCCTCCGCTGCTCAAGGCGGCGACCGGGGAAATCGCCACCGAAGAAGAGCTCGGCGGCGCCGAGATGCATACCACCATCTCGGGCCTTGGCGATTATCTTGCGGAGGACGATCGCGATGCGCTGCGGATCGCGCGCGAGATCATGGCGGCGCTCGAATGGGATCGGCCCGCGGTTCCAGAGCAAGGCATCCGTCCGCCGCGCTATGACCAGGAGGAGCTGCTCGGCATCATGCCGATGGATCACAAGCGCCCGGTGGACATGCGCCAGGTGATCGCCCGCATCGTCGACGATTCCGACTTCACGGAATTCGGCACCAACTACGGCCCCGCGACCGTTTGTGGCCACGCCCGAATCGAAGGGCGGGCGATCGGCATCATCACCAACAACGGCCCGCTCGATCCTGCCGGCGCCAACAAGGCGACGCACTTCATCCAGGCCTGCTGCCAGTCGCGTACGCCGCTGCTCTATCTCAACAATACCACCGGCTATATCGTCGGCCGCGCCTATGAAGAGGCGGGCATGATCAAGCATGGCTCGAAAATGATCCAGGCGGTGACGTCCGCCTCCGTGCCCCAGATCACGATCTATTGCGGCGCCTCCTTCGGGGCCGGCAATTACGGCATGTGCGGGCGCGGCTTTCATCCGCGCTTCTGTTTCTCCTGGCCCAACGCCAAGACGGCCGTGATGGGTGGCGAGCAGGCCGCGGAGACCATGGCGATCGTCACTGAAGCGGCCGCAGCGCGGCGCGGCAAGCCGATCGAGAAGGAGAAACTGGAGGCGCTGAAGGCGCAGATCATCGGCGTGTTCGACGACCAGATGGACGTGTTCGCCACCAGCGCGCGTCTGCTCGATGACGGCGTGATCGACCCGCGCGACACCCGCAGCATTCTGGCCGAGGTGCTTTCGATCTGCCGCGAGGCCGAGGCGCGCCAGCCGAAAGCCATGCAGTTCTCGGTGGCCCGGCCATGAAGCCTCAAGAGATGCTTCACAGGCGGTTCTTCAAGGTCCTGGTCGCCAACCGGGGCGAAATCGCGCTGCGCATCATGCGCACCGCGCGCCGGCTTGGACTTGGCGTCGTCGCCGTTTATTCCGACGCTGACCGCGACGCCCGTCATGCGCGGGAAGCCGATGCTGCGGTCCGGATCGGCGAGGCGGCGCCCGCGCAGTCCTATCTGAACATCGACGCGATCATCGCCGCCGCCAGGGCGGCCGGCGCCGGTGCGGTGCATCCGGGTTACGGGTTCCTCGCCGAGAACGAGGATCTTGCGCAGGCTTGTCGGGATGCGGGCCTGGTCTTCATCGGACCGTCACCCGAAGCCATCAAGGCGATGGGCAACAAGGCGGGCGCCAAGGAGATCATGCGCAAGGCCGGCGTGCCCTGCGTGCCCGGCTACCAGGGCGACGATCAGAGCGACGCGGCGATGCTGCGCGAGGCCAGGCGAATCGGCTTCCCCGCGATGATCAAGGCGGTCGCCGGCGGCGGCGGCCGCGGCATGCGGCTGGTTGCGGAAGAAGCCGCGTTTGTGGACTTGCTGCGCAGCGCACGTTCGGAAGCGAGCGCCGCATTCGGCGACGGCGCCGTCATCCTGGAGCGCGCTATCGAAAACCCGCGCCATATCGAGATCCAGGTGTTCGGCGATTCCCACGGCAACGCGATCCATCTCGGCGAGCGAGACTGCTCGGTGCAGCGGCGGCATCAGAAGCTGATCGAGGAGGCGCCGTCGCCTGCCGTCTCGCCGGAGTTGCGGGAGAAGATGGGCGCGGTTGCGGTCGCCGCGGTCAAGGCGATCAATTACGAAGGCGCGGGCACGCTCGAATTCCTGCTCGATCCGCAAGGCGCGTTCTATTTCATGGAAATGAACACGCGCCTGCAGGTCGAGCATCCCGTCACCGAGGCGATCACCGGACTCGATCTGGTCGAATTGCAATTGCGCGTCGCGCGCGGCGAGCCGCTTCCGATTCGCCAGGACGAAATCAGGTTCACCGGCCATGCCATCGAGGTGCGGCTGTGTTCGGAAGATGCCGGCCATGATTTCATGCCCCAGTCGGGCAAGATGCTGCGCTGGCGGATGCCGCAAGGGATTCGCGTCGAGCACGCGCTGGAATCGGGATCGGAGATCCCGCCCTTCTATGATTCCATGATCGCAAAGCTCGTCAGCCATGGCGCCAGCCGCGAAGAGGCGCGTGGCCGTTTGATCTGCGCTCTCGAGCAGACGGTTGCCTTCGGCGTCACCACCAACCAGGCGTTTCTCCTCGCCTGCTTGCGGCACCCCGATTTTTCGAAAGGGCAGGCAACGACCGGCTTTATCCAGCGGCGCCGTGCAGACCTGCTTGCCGCAAAGGATATGTCCTCCGAGGCTGCGCTTGCGGCCCTGCTGCTCTATGTCACCGGTCCGGATGCGAGGGGCTGGCGAAGCGGAAGAGCCCTTGCACCAGGCTTTCCGCTTCCGATGCGCCTGGAGATGGCAGGCCGCCTGCATGATCTCGAAGTCGTGCGGCAGCGCGAGGGAGGCTATGTCGTCTCGGACGGGGCTGAACATCGCTTCGAGATCGATGGCCTGGAGAGCGACAGCATCCGCTTCCGCCACAACGGTGTAATGGAGAGCATCAGATTCCTCCGCGACCGTGACCGCTTGTATTTCCTGCATCGCGGCGTGACGCACAGCGTGCGCGATCTCACCTTGGCGCCGCCACAAGCGGCCGCCTCGAACGGTGGCGACGGCAAAGTTCGCGCGGCCATGAACGGCCGCGTCGTTGCGGTGCTGGTGAAGCAGGGGGATCGGGTCGCCACAGGCCAGCCCGTGATGACGCTCGAAGCGATGAAGATGGAGCATGTCCACACTGCCGGCATAGCGGGCACGGTGACTGCCATCGATGTTGCCGAAGGCGAGCAGGTGACCACCGGGAAGGTCGTGGTCGAGATCGAGCCGACCTCGCCGCTCCCGTCAGGATGATGTGAACTCTTGACCGGTCAGTCCCGTGCCGTCGTTCAGGAGGCACGCCACCTGATGCCGCGGCGCGGCCTCGCGCAGCGCCGGCCGCTCGATCCTGCAGCGATCGATGGCATGGCGGCAGCGGGTGTGGAAGGCGCAGCCCGACGGCGGATTGACCGGGCTCGGCACATCGCCATCGACCAGCGGCGTCAATCGCCTCGTCCGGGGATCGGCCAGCGGCACCGAGGCCAGCAGCGCCTGGGTGTAGGGATGGCGCGGGTTCTTGAACAGATCGTCCTTGTCGGCGATCTCGACGATGCGGCCGAGATACATCACCGCCACGCGGTGGCTGATGTGCGCGACCACGGCAAGGTCGTGCGCGATGAACAGGTAGGAGAAGCCGTGCTCGCGCTGCAGGTCGATCAGGAGATTGATCACCTGCGCCTGGATCGAGACGTCGAGTGCGGAGACCGGCTCGTCGCAGACGATCAGCCGCGGCTGCAGCGCGAGCGCCCGCGCAATGCAGATGCGCTGACGCTGTCCTCCGGAAAACTGATGCGGGTAGTTCTTCATCTGGTCGGGCCGCAAGCCGACCTGCGCAAAGAGCCGTGCGACGCGCTTCTGCCGTTCCTCGCCTGCGGCCAGCCCATGCACGCTGAGCGGCTCGCCGACAATATCGCCCGCGGTCATTCGCGGATTGAGCGAGGCGAAGGGATCCTGGAACACGATCTGCATCGAACGCCGGATCGGCCGCAGGGCGCTCTTGCTGAGATGGGTGACGTCCGCGCCATCGACGCGGATGCGGCCACTCGTCGGCTCGACCAGTCGCAATACGCTGCGGGCGACCGTGGACTTGCCGCAGCCGGATTCGCCGACCAGCCCCAGCGTTTCGCCCTTGCCGAGCGCAAAACTGACGCCGTCGACCGCATGCACCGTGCCAACGGCGCGCCGCAACACGCCGGCGCGTACCGGATAATGCTTGACGAGGTCGGTGACCTCAAGGACGGCACGTTGTTCGGTCATGATGCTGCGGCCATTTCCGTCGCGCGCCAGCATGCCGCCGAGTGACCGCGACCGAAATTCTCGAGCGGCGGATATTCGGCACGGCAGCGATCGACGGCCAGCGGGCAGCGCGGCGCGAAAGCGCAGCCCGGCGGCAGGCGAACCAGGGACGGCACCGTGCCGCGAATTTCGGCCAGCCGCGCGCTCGCCTTCGCTCCCGGCAGCACCGGGATCGAGGCCATCAGCCCGCGCGTATAGGGATGCCGCGGATTGGCGAACAAGGTTTCGACATCAGCCTCTTCGACCTTTTTGCCGGCATACATCACGATGACCCGCTGCGCCGTCTGCGCCACCACGCCGAGATCATGGGTGATCAGGATCAACCCCATGCCGAGCGCCTTCTGCAAATCCAGAATGAGCGCGAGGATCTGCGCCTGAATGGTAACGTCGAGCGCGGTGGTCGGCTCGTCCGCGACCAGGAGCGCCGGCCGGCACGCCAGAGCCATGGCAATCATCGCGCGCTGGCGCATGCCGCCCGAGAGCTGATGCGGATATTCCTGGGCGCGCCGCGCAGCTTCCGGTATACGAACCAGCCGCAGCATCTCCACCGCCTGCTCCCAGGCCTGTTTCGCGCTCATGCTCCGGTGCAGCCGCACCGCTTCGGCGATCTGATCGCCGATCCGCATCACCGGATTGAGCGAGGTCATCGGCTCCTGGAAGATCATGGATATGCGGTTGCCCCGGATCCCGCGCATTTCGGGTTCGCCAAGCTTCATGAGGTCGGCGCCTTCGAGCAAAACCTCGCCACCGACGATTCGGCCCGGCGGGTCGGGCACCAAGCGCATGATCGACAGTGCGCTCACGCTCTTGCCGCAGCCGGATTCGCCGACGATGGCGAGCGTCTCCCCGCGCCGCACGCTGAAGGAGACGTCGTCGACTGCCCGGAACAGCCCGGAATTGGTGAAGAACACCGTCTTCAGGTTCTTTACTTCCAAAACCGTTTCTTGCGCCTGTACGGTGTTCATCAGCCGCGCTGCCTCGGATCGAGAACGTCGCGCAACGCGTCGCCGAACAGGTTGGTGCCGAATACCGCAAGGCTGATGGCAATCCCCGGAAAGATCACGAGCCATGGCGCGGTGCGAACATATTCGGCGGCCGATTCCGAGAGCATGCGTCCCCAGGACGGATATGGTTCGGGAATGCCGAGCCCGAGAAAGGACAGCGAGGCCTCGGTCAGGATGGTCGAGCCGAGCTGCGCGGTAGCAAGCACGATCAGCGGCGCCAGCGTGTTGGGCAGGATGTGCCGCAGCGCGATCCGCATCTCGCTCATGCCGATCGATTTCGCCGCTTCCACAAAGGGCTGCTCGCGCAGCGCCAGCGTGTTGGCGCGGATCACGCGCGCAACGATCGGGACGAGCGGAATGGCGATGGCGATGATGACGTTGGGCAGCGATGGACCCAGCGCGGCGGTCATTACCAGCGCCAGCACCAGAAGCGGCAGCGCCTGCAGAATGTCGGTGACGCGCTGGAACACCAGGTCCACCCATCCGGAGAGATAACCCGATGCCAGCCCGATCATGACGCCGAACGTCGCGCCGAGTGCGGTAGAGCCGATCCCGACCGCCAGCGAGATGCGCGAGCCATGAATGATGCGGCTCCAGACGTCGCGGCCGAACGAATCGGTGCCCATCCAGTGCCGCCAGTCGGGATGCGCGAGGGCGTGTGCGGAATCCACGGTGAGCGGATCGTAGCGGCCGATCACGTCGGCAAAGAGCGCGGTCAGCACGAACAGCGTCATGATGGCGAGCCCGATCGCGCCCAGCAAATGGCGCTGCGCCAGGAAGATGGTCTTTCCCCAGCTGCCGGTCGCGTGTGCCCCGGCGCGTCTGAGTTCGCTCTCGTAATCGATGGCGGCCACGCAAAGACTCCTAGTCCGAGTAGCGGATGCGCGGATCGAACACGGCGTAGAGCATGTCGACCGTGAAGTTCGCGACCACGACGACGACGGCGATGAACATCACGAGATTCTGGACGATCGGATAGTCGCGCCAGCGAATCGCCTCGACCAGGAAACGGGCGACGCCGGGAATGTTGAAGACGGTTTCGGTGACGATCAGCCCGCCGATCAGGAAGGCCGCCTCGATGCCGATCACCGTGATGACGGGCAGGATCGCATTCTTCAGCGCGTGATGAAAATTGACCGACACTTCGGAGGCGCCCTTGGCGCGCGCGGTGCGAATGAAATCCTGGCGCAGCACTTCCAGCATCGAGGAGCGGGTGATGCGCATGGTCAGGGCCGAACTGCGGAATCCGACCGCCATGGCCGGGATGATATAGGTCGCAAATGCCTCGCCCCAGGTTTTCGGATTGGGATTGAAGATCGGAATATCCCCGAAGAACGCGACCGAGGCAGTCAGGATCAGAAGCCCGAGCCAGAATGACGGCAGCGACAATCCGCTGAGGCTTACCACGCGCAGCGCATAATCGAGCCGTGAGCCCTGTTTGACTGCGCTGAGGACGCCCAGGGGAATACCGACTGAGGCAGAGAACAGCAGCGCCAGTCCCGCAAGACGCGCGGTGATCGGAATGCGCGGCAGGATCTCGTCAAGCGCCGGCTTTTCGGAGACGTACGAATAGCCGAGGTCGCCATGGAGCAGTCCGCCGATCCAGTGAAGATATTGCATGATCAGCGGCTGATCGACGCCGAGCTGGCGCTCCAGATCGGCCTTGTCGGCGGGGTCGACATAGCCGGCCGCGGCGAAGAGAATGTCCACGATATTGCCGGGCACGATGCGCAGCAGGAAGAAGACGACGATCGATATCCCGAGCAGGGTCACGAACATCAAGGCGAGGCGTCGCACGAGATAAGCGAACACGTGGGCCTACTCCTGTTGACCGGCAGCTTCGTAGCAGGTGCTTTGTCGACTCAAATCGATTCCGATCTCAAACCGTCATCCTTCGAGCCTCGCTCCGCTCGCACCTCAGGATGATGGGGATAGTTCGAGCGCGCGGTCGCGATCGGATCATCGTGCTGGCATCCCCTGGTGAAGTTTACTTATCCAGCCACACGTCCTCGTAACGATAGCCATTGTAGGAGCTGTTCACCATCACGGTGACGCCCTTCACATAGGGCTGCCAGCAGGTGCCGGTGCGGGCGTAGTAGATGATCGGCCGCGCCACGTCCTCCTGCAGCTTCTTGTCGATCTCCCAGACCAGTTTCTTGCGCTTGTTGAGGTCGGTTTCCTGCGATTGCGCGTCGAACAGCTTTTCGATGTCCTTGTTGCAATAGTTGGTGTAGTTGCGCTCGGAGCCGCAGGAATAGTTCTCGTAGAAGGACTGGTCGGGATCGTCGACGGCGTTGCCGGTCAGGTTCAGCCCCAGCGCATAATCCTTGCGCGCGATTTTCGGGAACCAGTTGGCGGTTTCAACCACGTCGAGTTCCCCATCGATATAGATGCTCTTGAGCTGGTCGATCAGGATCACGGCGGGATCGCGGTAGACCGCGATGTTGCGGGTGGATACCTTTAGGGGGAGATGCTTGTCCGGGCCATAGCCCGCCTTTTGCATCAGCTTGCGCGCCTCCTCGCGGTTGGCATTCACGTCCGGTCCATAACCGGGGATCTGCTCCATCATCTCCTTTGGCATCGACCACAGGCCGGCCGGGGCCGGCAGCATGGCGCCGCCGACATCGCCCTGACCTTCGAAGAGGATCGAAATGAACGCCTTGCGGTCGATCGCCAGCGCGAGCGCCCGGCGGATGTCGGGGTTGTCGAAGGGAGGCGCGGTCGAGTTGACGATGATGTTGGTCGAGACATTGTTGGGCTCCACGTCGCATACCGCATTCGGCGCCTGCGATTTGACGTCCTTCAGAAGCGGGATCGATACTTCGGTCGGAAAGGTCATGTCGAACTTGCCGGCGACGAAGGCGAGGATCGCCGTGGAGCGGTTCGGGATGATGGTGAACTCGATGCCGTCGAGATGCGGCAGGCCCTTTTTCCAATAGTCCGGGTTGCGCGTCAGCTTGATCGACTCGTTGGCCTTGAACTCGACGAACTTGAACGGACCGGTGCCGATCGGGTGGGTGCGCATCTGTGCCGGCGACACGTGGCAGGGATAGATCGGCGTGTAGCCGGAGGCGAGCAGTGCGAGCAGCGACGGCTGTGGCCGCTTGAGATTGAACGCCACCTCGTAGTCGCCGTTGGTCGAGACGTCGTTGACCTGCTCGTACCAGGCCTTGCGCGGATTCTGGCGGAATTTTTGCGGGGACTTGCCCATCAGCATGTCGAACGTGCATTTGACGTCGGCCGCGGTAAACGGCTTGCCGTCATGCCACTTGACGCCCTGCCGCAATTTGAAAGTCAGGGTCTTGTTGTCCGCGCTCCAGGCCCAGCTTTCGGCCAGTTCCGGAACGATCGAGTCCATGCTGTTTTGCGGGACGTCCTGCTTGTAGATGACGAGGTTGTTGAACACCGGCATGAACGGCACATTGACCGAATAGGTGGCGCCCTCGTGGATGGACGCGCTGCCGGGACTGTCGCGATGATAGATTCTTAATATCCCGCCTTGCTTCGGCTCATCCGCATGCGCGCTTTCCAAAGCAGCCAGAAAAGACAGGCCCGCCAGCAAGGATAAGACCGCTTTCACGGTCAGCGCGCACACGCTCCGCATGCTTCTCTCCCCTTAGGTTCGGCTTTTTCGGCGAGCCGATTGGGTTGCAACGATAGCGATGGCTGCTTTTTCAGGCAACCCGGTGAGACTTGACGTCACATTGGTAATTGGGATGACGGCCGGTGCGGCAAAGCGCGGCGCCGAAAATGGCGTTGATGTGTCAGCGAACGCCGTCGCCGTTCAGCAATATGAACATTGCGCTGCACTGCGATGTCATTGCCTTTACAAGCATCGATGCTAGCTTCGCCGCCGGGCTGATTCTGAGATCGGCCCGACGCGCGAGCTAAGCTTTTTCGAAAAAGGAAGTTATCGATGATAAGAAGAATTGCTCTCGGTGCTGCGCTGGCCTTCGGGCTTGCCACGGCTTCCAATGCGGCGATCCTGCCGCTGCCGGTCGGGCACGGCTCCGATCTGACCATCAAGGTTGCGGAGGGTTGCGGCCCCGGTTTCTGGCGGGGCCCCGGCGGCCGGTGCCATCCGATGGCGGTGCGCCGGGCCTGCCCTCCCGGTTTTCATCTCGGGCCCCACGGCCGGCGCTGCTGGCCTAACTGATCTGCAACGGACAGCTTTAAAATTTTCTGTGCGGCCGGACCTCAAGGGTCCGGCCGTTTGCATGTCTTGCGTCTGTGGTGGATCATGCCGCGCATTTTTGCTTTGGCAGGGCGGCAACCAGCGTCCGCAATGCCAGAACTGACGGAGACATCTCGCCGCGGCGCCAGACAAGGGGTGTCGTGATGTGGGCCTGCGATTTCGGGATCGCATGCCGGCGTACCCTGGCCTGCGGAATGGCATCGAGCACCGACTCCGGCATCAGCGCAATCCCTGCGCCCGCCGTCACACAGGCGATGATGGCGTGGTATGACGAGAGCTCCAGCACACGGAACGGCGCAAGGCTGTCACGGCCGAGCCAGCGTTGCAGCACCCTGCGGTAGGCGCATCCTTCCGGAAACGCAATGAGTGAGGCGCCCGCGACGTCGCCAGCGCGCCTGATCGGAGGATGGCTCGGGCTCGAGATCAGCGTCAGCCGCTCCGCGAACACCGGAACGTATTCGAACGCCGGCGGCGGAGGAGGTTCGGCGATGAAGGCGGCGTCGAGCTGCCGCTCCGCAAGCTGCCTCAATAGCGTATCATTGGTGCCGGTCACGAGCTCCAGCCGCACGTCGGCATAGCGGGTGTGAAAATCCGCCAGGATCGGCGGCAGCCGGCTCGCGGTCGTGCTCTCGAGCGCGCCGAGCCTGAGCACGCCCCGCGGCTTCGTGCCGGAGACCACATCGCGCGCCTCGGCCGACAGCCGGATCAGCCGGTCTGCGTAATCGAGCAGCAACTCCCCGGCGGGCGACAAATGAAGCCGCTGCCGGTCGCGATGAAACAACTTGACGCCCATGGACGCCTCGAGCTGCTTGATGCGGGTCGTGACGGCCGATGGCACGCGGTGCAACTTGGTCGCCGCCCTGATCACGCCGCCCTCCTCGACGACGCTCTTGAAAACCTGCAGATCGGCGAAGTTCATGGCGCCTCCGTTCTGTTTCAGAGAATAACTCAGCCTTGAATCTTCAATATTATAGAACGTCGATATCCGCTAATCGAGGGGCATGACCGGAAAACGATTGGAACCCTCCGCCGCGGCCGCCGCTCTGACCGGGCTATTGGCGCTCGCCAGCGCCATGGGCATCGGACGGTTTTCGCTGACGCCGATCCTGCCCCTGATGCAGCAGGATGAGGGACTGTCGCTTACGGCGGGTAGCTGGCTCGCCACCACCAATTATCTCGGCTATCTCGCCGGTGCGCTGGTTTGCATCGCGCTCACGACTCCTCCCGCGTTCGCCATCCGCTGGGGCCTGTTGGCTGTCGGGCTGCTCACGCTCGCCATGGGATTTGGCGATTGGCAGCCCGTCTGGCTGGTGCTGCGGTTCCTCGCAGGGGTAGCCAGCGCCTTCGTGCTGGTCGGCACCTCCGCCTGGGCGATGCCGATCCTCGCCAGGCATGGCCGAGAGGAATGGTCCGGACACGTCTTCTCGGGGGTCGGCATCGGGATCGCCTTTGCCGGGCTGTTCGGCTTGGTCGCCGGCATCGACGCGTGGAGCTCGCGCACGACCTGGATCGCGCTTGGCGTGGTCGCGATGGCGCTGGCGGCGCTGCTATGGCGGAGCTTCGCCGTCGATGCTGTGCCCGGGCGACGGCCTGCGGAACAGGTGCGCGCCGCGCTGCCTCGCTCTGCGCTCGTCGCTGCGGCCTCCTATGCGGCTTTCGGCTTCGGCTACATCATCCCTGCGACCTTTCTGCCGGCGTTGGCGCGCGGCTATATCGATGATCCCGCGACATTCGGCCTGATCTGGCCGGTGTTCGGCGCGGCCGCCGCGCTTTCGACGATCGCGAGCGCCCGGTTCTTTCGTGGGCTGGCGCCGCGGCAATTGTGGATGCGGGCAAAATGGGTGCTTGCTGCAGGCGTGCTCGCGCCGGCGCTGTGGCTCAATGTGCCGACCTTGCTGGTTTCGGCAGTGTGCGTGGGCGGGACCTTCGTGGTCATCACCATGGCCGGACTCAAGGAAGCGTTGCGGCTCGGCGGCGCGCCGGCCTCGCTTGCGATCGGGGTGATGACGGCCGCCTTCGGCGCGGGCCAGATCGCAGGTCCGTTGATGGTGAGCGCGCTCGGCCGCTCGGAGCATGCCTTTGCCTGGGCGAGCGCGATCGCCGCCGCAACGCTCGTCGCCGGCAATTGTGCGCTGTTGATGCTCGGTCGTGGGCCGGGCGCCGAAGCGCGCGAGGCTTGATATCTACACCGTCATTCCGAGGCTGCCGACGAGGCGGAGCCCGGAATCTCGAGATTCTCAGGTGCGCAATTACGCACCATAGTTCGATGCTGTCGCATCGCTCCGGAATGACTGTGAGCTGCTTACACGATCCGCGAGGTCTTGTTGCCCCAATAGCGGTCGCGCAGCAGCCTCTTGTAGAGTTTGCCGGTCGGCAGGCGAGGCAATTCCGCCTCGAAGTCGATCGAGCGGGGCACCTTCTGGCGCGCCAGCGACCGGCTGCAGAAGGCGATCAACTCCTCGGCAAGCGCCTCGCAGGGCGCAACACCCGGCATCGGCTGCACCACCGCCTTCACCTCCTCGCCGAGATCGGCGTTGGGAACGCCGAACACCGCCGCGTCCGCGATCTTGGGATGGGTGATCAAAAGATTCTCGCACTCCTGAGGATAGATGTTCACTCCGCCCGAGATGATCATGAAGGTCCTGCGGTCGGTGAAGATAGAGATAGCCGTCGCCATCGACATAACCGACGTCGCCGACCGTGCTCATCGTGCCATCGGCTGAGCGCGCTTCCCGGGTCTTCTCCGGGTCGTTGAAATATTCGAACGGGGTGGCCGTCTTGAACCACACCGTGCCTTCCTTGCCGGTCGGGCATTCACCCATGTTCTCGTCCAGGATATGCAGATCGCCCAACAGCACCTTGCCGACCGTGCCCTTGTGCCTGAGCCACTCCTCCGAGTTGCATGCGGTGAAGCCGAGGCCCTCGGTCGCGCCGTAATATTCCTGGATGATCGGTCCCCACCATCGGATCATCTCGTCCTTGACCTGCACCGGGCAGGGTGCGGCGGCATGGATCGCGATCTCGAGCGAGGAGGTGTCGTAGCGTTTGCGCACGTTCTCCGGCAGCTTCAGCATGCGCGAAAACATCGTCGGCACGAGCTGGCTGTGGGTGACGCCCCATTGCTGCACCTGCTGCAGGTAATGCTCGGGATCGAAGCTCTCCATGATGATCGCGGTGCCGCCGACGCGGATGGTCAGGTTGACGGCGGCCTGCGGTGCGGAATGATAGAGCGGCGCGGGCGAGAGATAGATCATGCCCTCGCGGTACTGCCAGAGTTTCTGCAGGAAATCGAACAGCGGCAACTGCTGCCCCGGCGGCTGCTCCGGCAGTGGGCGCAAAATGCCTTTCGGCCGCCCGGTCGTGCCGGAGGAATATAGCATCGCCGTGCCGACGCATTCGTCCGCAACCGGCGTTGCGGGCAGTCCGGCGGTTGCCTCTTCGAGGCCGACGATCCGCCCGCTCTCGCTTCTGCCATCGGCGACGATGCAGAGCTCGATCTTCGGGCACTGGGTGATCGCCTCGCGTGCGATGTCGAGCTTTGCAGCCGACGTGATGAGGACGCGCGACTGGCTGTTGTCGAGAACGTAGGCAAGCTCGCCCGGCGTGAGATAGGAGTTCACGCAGGTGAAATAGAGCCCGGACCGCTCGCCGGCGCCGCAGGACTCGAGGTAGCGGCTGTTGTTCTCCATGAAGATTGCATAGTGGTCGAGCCGCTTGAGCCCCTGCTTGCGGAACAGGTGCGCGAGCCGGTTCGAGCGCGCTTCCAGATCGCGATAGGTCACGGCCTCGCCGGACCCCGCCATGATGAACGCCGGTTGCAGCGGGCGCAGGTGCGCGTGCTTGCCAGTATACATGCCGGTCGATCCCCCTTTGTGTCTGCTCCCGAAGACGCGGACGGTTATTCTTGTTTGGAGAACAATTTAGCGGAGCAGACGGGCGCCGTCATGTGCGCAGACGCTGTCCTCCCGCCCGTCACGGGGGCGGCGGTACTTTTGGCCTACGCGAAATGGGTGGGCAGGCGCGGGGTTCTCCAATATATTTCCCGAACAGAAACTGCTGGGAGGCACATATGAAGTCTGGATTGTTGGCCGCTGTCGCGACGGTCATTGCATTGCTCGCGCAGCCGGCATCGGCGCAGGTGAAGATCGGCATCTTGAACGACCAGTCGGGCGTCTATGCCGATTACGGCGGCAAATATTCGCTGGAAGCCGCCAAGATGGCGATCGAGGATTTTGGCGGCGAAGTGCTCGGCCAGAAGATCGAACTCGTCACCGCCGACCACCAGAACAAGCCTGACCTCGCGGTCGCGATCGCGCGACGCTGGTACGATGCCGAAGGCGTCGACATGATCACCGAGCTCACCACCTCGTCGGTGGCACTCGCAGTGCAGGAGCTATCCAACGAAAAGAAGAAGATCGACATCGTGGTGGGTGCTGCGACCTCGCGCATCACCGGCGACGCCTGCACGCCCTATGGCTTTCATTGGGCCTTCGACACCCATGCGCTCGCGGTCGGCACCGGTGGCGCGCTGGTGAAAGCGGGCGGCGACACCTGGTTCTTCCTGACGGCCGACTACGCCTTCGGCTATGCGCTGGAAAAGGACACCAGCGATATCGTCAAGGAGAACGGCGGCAAGATCCTCGGCTCGGTCCGCGTTCCCTTGAATTCGTCCGATTTCTCCTCCTTCCTCCTGCAGGCGCAGAGCTCGAAGGCGAAGATCGTGGGGCTCGCCAATGCCGGCCTCGATACCACCAACTCCATCAAGCAGGCCGCGGAATTCGGCATCGTCAAGGGCGGCCAGAAGCTCGCAGGCCTCCTGATGACGCTCTCGGAAGTGCATGGCCTCGGGCTTGAAGCCGCCCAGGGGCTGGTCCTCACCGAGGGCTTCTACTGGGACCATGACGACAAGACGCGCGCCTTCAGCGAGCGATTCTTCAAGCGCACCGGGCGCATGCCGAGCATGATCCATGCCGGCACCTATTCGGCGACGTTGAGCTATCTGAAGGCCGTGAAAGCGGCCGGCACCAAGGATTCCGACGCGGTCGCGAAGAAGCTGAAGGAACTGCCGGTCGACGATGCCTTTGCGCAAGGCAAAGTGCAGGAGAACGGCCGCATGGTTCACGACCTCTATCTGTTCGAGGTCAAGTCGCCGTCCGAATCGAAGAAGCCGTGGGACTATTACAAGCAGCTCGCGGTCGTTCCCGGCGATCAGGCCTTCTTGTCCGCGAAGGAAAGCGGCTGCCCTCTGACGAAGTGATCGTCGGCGCCATTTGGTGTCGCCCCGGCGAAAGCCGGGGCCCATAATCATCGGCCGATGTTGTCGGCCCCGTCCCGGCGTTTCGCCGGGACAACGGCGCGATTTATCCGGTCACCATCCGCCAGGCGATCGTGCCGAGCGTCCCCAACAGCAGCGCGAAGCAGGCGAGCGCCTGGATTCCAAAGCCGGGCGCGCGCTTTTCGGCGGCTTGCGAATAGCCGATCATGTAGAGGATGCGGCCCGCAATCCAGACCAGCCCCAATAGCGCTGCGACCTGATCGCTGACATAGACGGCGAACAGCCAGAGCGACGGCAAGAAGACCGGCATCCATTCCAGCGTATTCATCTGGACCCGGAACACCCGCTCGAAATCCGGATGGCCCGCGGTCGCAGGCGCCTTGACGCCATAGGCCCTGCGTGCCCGCGCCACGCGGATGCCCGTGAAGAAATAGAACAGGATTGCAAGACAGGTGACGAGTGCGGTGAAGTGATACATGGGCCCGCCAGATTGGGATTCCTGCGTGCACTATAGCAGCGTCACGATAATGGCGCTGCGCGCGTAACCCCCGCGGCCTTACAGGGTTCGGGTAACACGTTGAAGACGGGAACACGCGAATCTTGGAAGGAGGCCAAGCCCGGCGCCGCCAAGCCGGATCGTGCGCAAGGGTCCCTGGAACGTTAGCCGTTCACATTCCGGCCTCGGAGATGAACAGGCTTTTGTGGGAACAGCCTCTGTTTTCGCTGGTTTGGTTCGGTGGGGCCTAAGCAGGAGAAGTCAGGATGAAGCTGGCAATGATTGCGGTTTCCGCTGTTGTTCTCGCGACCGCGCCCGGCGCGTTCGCACAGGGCACATCGAGCAAAACGCCCGGTCACGAGATGCAAAACAAGGGCTCCAGGGCCGGGAGTCCCGGCGCCTCAGGCTACGCGCCAGGGCACGAGATGCAGGACAAAGGCTCGAAGACTGGAAGCTCCGGCGCTTCGGGCTACGCTCCTGGTCAGACCACCGGGTCCGGTACGCGCGGCGCTCCAAGCAGCACGACCACCAACACCAAGAAGTACTAATCTGCAGCAGTAACCCGGTTCCCGCCGGGTCCTCGCGGGCCCGGCGGGACATCCCGCCCGACCGCCCGCCCCCAACCCGGTGTTAAACCCAACGTTTAACCCCAAAAAAATGTAGTTTTTTGTGGCCGCG
>CAYVVB010000297.1:0-3375 GCA_964454955.1 uncultured Bradyrhizobium sp.
CGCGAAGTAAGCCGTAAACCACTGCGCAGGGAAGGCCGGAGTGTTTCCGCCTGTACCTGTGGTCAACGCGCGCTCGCGCAAATTCCTTTTGCGCGGGGGCCGTGGGTGCAGCGGGCACCCGGTCTTCCCTGCGCCCTCCGTATTATTCGAGAGGGTAGAGCTGATGCAAAACTCGGACGCAAAGAGCGCCGCGAGATTGTGAAGTCGCGACGATTGCGTAGGCTGGGCAAAGCGAAGCGTGCCCACCAATGCGCTTCCGGCACCCGGGCGGTGGGTACGGCGCCGAAGCGCCTTTGCCTACGCATCTTTGACGGTCGGATCGAAAGCACCCCCTCGTCGTTCCGGACAAGCGAGCGTCAGCGAGCGCCGATCCGGGACCCATAACCCTAGGAGTTCATTTTGCGAAGGAAGAGTGTCTACCCGCGAAGCACACGGAGGGATTCCGCGGTATGGATCACGGACTTTCGCCGGGACGACGGTCAACCGAGTCTCGACGACCCGGCGCATCACGCCGCCTGTGCCACCACGCGGTTGCGGCCGTCGTGCTTGGCGCGGTAGAGCGCCTTGTCGGCGCGCTTCAACGCATCGGCGACCGGCTCGCTCTTGGTCTCGAGCGTCGCCAGCCCGATCGAGGCCGTGACATCGATGCGGCTCGCTCCCTTGTTGATGGCAAAGGGCTCGCCGGCAATTGCACGGCGCAGCCGCTCGGCGACCATGCCGGCGACATGGAGGTCGGTTTCCGGCATCACGATCACGAACTCCTCGCCGCCGTAGCGGCAGGCGAGATCGATGCCGCGGATCGACTTGCGCACGCGCGTTGCGAACTCGCGCAGCACGTCGTCGCCGGCATCATGGCCGTAGCTGTCGTTGATCGACTTGAAATAGTCGATGTCGAGCATCATCAGCGCCATCGGCTTGCCGCGGCTGGCGGCTTGTTCGGCGAGCGTCGCCAGATGGCTCTCCATGTAACGGCGGTTATGCAGGCCCGTCAGCGCGTCCGTGATCGCCATCTCGATCGAGTTCTGCACATTGTCGCGCAGATGGTCGGTGTAGCGGCGCCTTCGGACCTGCGTGCGGGCGCGCGCCAGGAGCTCGTTCTTGTCGACCGGTCGCAACAGGTAGTCGTTGACGCCGATCTCGAGCCCACGCAACAGCCGCGTGTTGCTCTCGGGACCGGAAACAGCAAGGATCGGCACGTGCCGCGTGCGCTCCAGCGACCGCACCTGGCTGCACAGGCGAAGCCCGTCGAAATCGTCGAGATCGAGCGAAACGATCAGAAGATCGTAGTTGCCCTCGGCGACATGAAACAGAGCCTCCGCGGGATTGGTTTCGACGTCGACGGCGTGCTCAGCGGCAAGCAGCGGCGCGATCCGCTCATAGGACGACGGCCGGTCATCGACCAGCAGGATGCGACCGCCCGTCCCTGCGTCCGTCACCGCGCTGCGCTCGGGCGCCTGCACGCCGATCTCGAACGAGGTCAGCGCACGCATCCGCAATTCGTCCGTCATCATTTTCAGCCGGGTCAGCGAGCGCACCCGCGCCAGCAGCACGACGTCGGAGACCGGCTTGGTCAGAAAATCATCGGCGCCGGCCTCGAGCCCGCGCACACGGTCGGCGGGGCTGTCGAGCGCGGTGACCATCACCACCGGAATGAAATGGGTCGTCGGATCGGCTTTCAGCCGGCGGCAGACCTCGAAGCCGTCCATGTCCGGCATCATCACGTCCAGCAGGATGATGTCGCATTCGGCGCGCTCGCAGATCTTCAGCGCTTCCATGCCATTGCTGGCCGTCAACACGTCGAAATATTCAGCAGACAGCCTGGCTTCCAGAAGCTTGAGGTTGGCGGGCACGTCGTCGACCACCAGGATACGCGCGGACACTTAAACTCACTCCTACCCGATGAACCGGCGAACCGTTTCGATGAATTTGCCGACCGAGATCGGTTTGGACAGATAGGCCTCGCAGCCGCCCTCCCGGATCCGCTCCTCGTCCCCCTTCATGGCGAAGGCGGTCACGGCGACGACGGGGATCGCGCGCAGCTCGGGATCGTCCTTGATCCAGCGCGTCACTTCGAGGCCCGACACTTGCGGCAACTGGATGTCCATCAGGATCAGGTCCGGACGCGTCTGGCGGACGAGATTGAGCGCCTCGAAACCATTGCTGGTTCCGGAGGTGTGATAGCCGTGCGCCTCCAACAGATCGCGAAAGAGCTTCATGTTGAGCTCGTTGTCTTCGACGATCAGGACGGTCTTGGCCATCCCTCGCAATCCTTTCAGAGCAGGCCCGTTTGCGCTAACTTGAAGCATCGGCCGGGCGTGGCGAAATCCAATTCAAACTAGCGTCAGATTCGCTCCAACCCGTTAAGGCGGCTTCCTTCTTGCCCGAAGTGGTTTCCGCTTCCTTGAACGGGCCCGCGAGACTCGGGCATGATCGTTTGCAAATTAGACACCACAAATTAACCGAAAGGCAAATCGGGCCATTGAAAAAGCCTGTTCAAAACCCTCGGGAAGTCGCTGAAATCGTTGCGATTCAGGCGTTGAACTTCATTGCGGGCGAGCCCGAGCGTCTGGGCGCGTTCCTCGCCGAGACGGGAATCGGCCCGGACACCTTGCGCAAATCCGCCGCCGATCCGCGATTCCTCGCCAGCGTCCTCGATTTCGTGATGAGCGATGACGCGACCGTGAAGGCATTCGCGAAGGCCTCGGAGCTGCACGCGACCAATATTGCCGCGGCGCGCGAGGTGCTGGGCGATCCCAAATGGGAGCGCGACGTGCCGTGAGCGAACCGGGTCCAGAGGCAAGCAGGCCCACCTGCTTCTGCCGGGACTGCCTCACCGATCTGGACGCGCGCGCCAAACGCTGCGGCGAATGCGGCTCCCCTCGCCTCGTCCGCCACCCTGCGCTTGCGGCATTGGCGCTGGCGCATGTCGACTGCGACGCGTTCTACGCGACGGTGGAAAAGCGCGACAACCCCGAGGTTGCCGACAAGCCCGTCATCATCGGTGGCGGAAAGCGCGGCGTGGTGTCGGCGGCTTGCTATATCGCCCGCACCTACGGCGTGCGCTCGGCGATGCCGATGTTCAAGGCGCTGGAGCTCTGCCCCGCCGCAATCGTCATCCGGCCCGACATGGCCAAATATGTCCGGGTCGGGCGCGAGGTGCGCCAAGCCATGCAGGCGCTGACGCCGCTGGTCGAGCCGCTGTCGATCGACGAGGCCTTTCTCGATCTCGCCGGCACGGAGCGCGTGCACGGGATGATCCCGGCCAAGGTGCTGGCGCGCTTTGCCCGCGACGTCGAGCGCGACATCGGCATCACCGTATCCGTCGGCCTGTCCTGCAACAAATTCCTTGCCAAGATCGCGTCCGACCTCGACAAG
>CAYVVB010000298.1:0-4612 GCA_964454955.1 uncultured Bradyrhizobium sp.
ATAGTCCATCGGCTCCGAAAAATGAGCTGACCTAGGAGCTCTAGCGACCAAAAAACGGCCGGGTCTTTCGACCCGGCCGGTAGACAAACTCTGACAAAAAATCCTCAGCTCGCCTTCTGCTCCGGCTGCGCTGCGCCGACCTTCTTCTCGACCTGGCGCGTGAGTTCGAGCGCGCGCTGGGAGAGGTCGGCGGGCTTGGCCTTCAAGAGAAACGCGTCGAGGCCGCCATTGTGGTCGACGCTCTTGATCGCGTTGGTGGAGACGCGCAGGCGCACGTTGCGGCCGAGTGCATCCGAGATGAAGGTCACATTGCACAGGTTCGGCAGGAAGCGCCGCTTGGTCTTGATGTTGGAGTGGCTGACTTTGTGGCCCACCTGGGGGCCCTTGGCCGTCAGTTCGCAGCGCCGTGACATGTCGAAATCCTCTTCCATCCCCGCCGGCGATCACCCCGTCATCGGGCGCCGCAGGGGTCAAAATTCGTGGTCCTTCCGGGAGCGGCGGACGTATAGGGCCGTTAGGCCCATCCGTCAAGGTTTTGCCCCCGCCGGAGGACACGCGGAAAACGGCCGATCCGGCAGGCATTTCCGCTGCTTACCCGCCCCTATACCAATCATATAAAGGGCGCATTCGCCGCCGATCTTGCAGCTCGACGAGTTCCCGGCGGGGCATGCGGCTGGGCATATTGGCCCAAAATGGCCGTATTTGGGTTGCTTCCCCCAATTTCTTGCAGCAATGACCATTGCATCGCGCCGAGAGCAGGACCGCCCGCAGTGACACTCAAGCGAAAGATTTCGGCCTCCCGGCGCGCGGCACGGCGCGCCAGCCTTTCCGCCTGCCTTGTCTGCCTGATCTTCCTGGGCGCAGCGCTGTCGGACGGCGCTCAGGCCCAGGCGCGGCTGGATGCGCAATATGAGGCGACGCTCGCCGGCATTCCGATCGGGCGCGGCTCATGGACCATCGACATCGGGGACGACCAGTATTCGGCCTCCGCCTTCGGCGGCACGGCCGGGCTGTTGAAGGCGATCGCCAACGGCTCCGGCACGGGCGCGACGCAGGGGCGCGTCGTCAACGGCGCGCTGGTTGCGACCAACTACACCGCCTCCACCACCACCCGGAAGAAGACCGAGGCGATCCACATCGCGCTCGTCAACGGCAATGTGAAGGACTACGGCATCGATCCGACCCCGCCGGTCGATCCCGACCGCGTTCCGGTCACCGACGCGCACCGCAGAGGCGTGTTCGACCCGATGACCGCCTCGCTCTTGCGCGTGCCCGGCAACGGCGATCCGCTGACGCCCGATGCCTGCCGCACCGGCGCCGCCGTGTTCGACGGCCGCATGCGCTACGACCTGCAGCTCGATTTCAAGCGCATGGACATGGTGAAGGCGGAAAAGGGCTACTACGGCCAGGTCGTGGTCTGCGCCATCTATTTCCATCCCGTCTCCGGCTATATCCCGGACCGCCCCGTCATCAAGTACCTTTCCAACGCGCGCAACATCGAGATCGCATTCGCGCCGATCACCGGCACGCGGTTCCTGGTTCCGTTCCGCATGGTGGTGCCGACGCCGCTCGGCACCGCGGTGCTGGAAGCGACCCAGTTCGTCACGCAGGCGACGCCTCACGCGCCGAAGACGCAGTAGCCACCTTGATGCTGTCATTCCGGGGCGCGACGAAGTCGCGAACCCGGAATCTCGCGCGACAACCTCTGGATTCCGGGTTCGATGCTGGCGCATCGCCCCGGAATGACGGTGCAACGTGCCGGTGGAATCCTGTTGACTCTTCCTCGCTTCTGATTCGACTCAGGACAGTCAGGAATTTTAAGAAATCGAGCCGCTTGCAGAACGCGTCTAAACTTCATCTAGTGCGCACCCAGAGAGGCCGGCGCGAGATGTTGCGTGAACGAAGCCGGAAAAAAGGGCGAGTCAGCGATTCGGCCGCGATTCGTTCGCAAGGCGTTCCAGGGGTTAAATGGACACCCTATATTCGTAGCAATATGAGACAGTTGCGCCGCAGTTTTCGATTGGACCGGGCCTCACTCTCGCTTGTCACCGTCCGGCTTGACCGGGCGATTCAGCATGCCGAAATGCCCGGGGCGTTCGGGCGCTGTTGCGGATTGCTGGATGCCCCGGCGGAGCGTGTCATCGGCCGGCGCTTTGCACCGACCCGGTGGCGGGGCATGACCTCAAAGAACTCACGGCGATAAAAGACGTCAACAACAGATGGCCTTCACTCCTTCGTCCTCGTTCTCCCATGAGCGCGCTTCAGGCTCTGGCGTCACCGCCGTGCTCGGCCCCACCAACACCGGCAAGACCCATCTTGCGATCGAGCGCATGCTGGCGCATTCGTCCGGCATGATCGGCCTGCCGCTGCGGCTCTTGGCGCGCGAGGTCTACAACAAGATCGTCGATCGCGTCGGTGGCGAAGCGGTGGCGCTCGTCACCGGCGAAGAGAAGATCAAGCCGAAAAATCCGCGCTTCTGGGTCTCCACCGTGGAGGCGATGCCGCGCGACCTCGATGTCTCCTTTCTCGCGGTCGACGAAATCCAGATCGCGGCCGATCTCGAGCGCGGCCATGTCTTCACCGACCGCATTCTCAACCGGCGCGGACGCGACGAAACGCTTCTGTTAGGTGCGGCCACCATGCGGCCGATCATCGAGCGCCTGTTGCCCGGCGCCTCCATCGTCACGCGGCCGCGGCTGTCGCAGCTCACCTTTGCCGGCGACCGCAAGATCACCCGCCAGCCGCGCCGCACGGCGATCGTCGCCTTCTCGGCCGATGAGGTCTACGCGATCGCCGAGCTGATCAAGCGCCAGCATGGCGGCGCGGCGGTGGTGCTGGGCTCGCTGTCGCCGCGCACCCGCAACGCGCAGGTCGCGATGTTCCAGAACGGGGATGTCGATTACCTGGTCGCGACCGACGCGGTCGGCATGGGGCTCAATCTCGACGTCGACCATGTCGCCTTCGCCTCCGACCGCAAATATGACGGCTACCAGTTCCGCAGGCTCAACCCGGCAGAGTTTGCGCAGATCGCAGGCAGAGCGGGGCGCGCCACGCGCGACGGCACGTTCGGCACAACCGGGCGCTGCGCGCCGTTCGAGCCGGAGCTGGTGAATGCGCTGCAGAACCACAGCTTCGAGGCCGTGAAGGTCCTGCAATGGCGCAATGCGAAGCTGGATTTCTCCTCGCTGGGCGCGCTGCAGGTGTCGCTGGCGCTGCCGCCGGGGCACGAGGTGCTGACGCGCGCGCCGATCGCCGAGGATTTGCGGGTGCTCGACCATGCCGCGCGCGATGCGGATGTGCGCGACATGGCGCATGGCGCAAAGGCGGTCGAACGGCTGTGGGACGCCTGCCAGATCCCGGATTACCGGAAGCTGTCGCCGGCGGCGCATGCCGAATTGGTGACCACTTTATACGCTTTCCTGATGCGGGAGGGCCGGATCCCGGATGGCTGGTTTGCCGCCCAGGTCGATCAGGCCGACCGGGTCGACGGCGATATCGACACTTTGTCGGGCCGGATCGCGCAAATCCGCACCTGGACCTTCGCCGCCAACCGGCCGGACTGGCTGGCCGACCCGGAACATTGGCAGGGGATCACCCGGGACGTCGAAAATAAATTGTCGGACGCGCTGCACCAACGGCTCACGGAGCGTTTCGTTGATCGGCGTACCAGTGTATTGATGCGCCGCCTGCGGGAGAACGTCGTTTTGAATACTGAAATCGGCAAGACCGGCGAAGTCATCGTCGAGGGCCACGCCATTGGCCGGCTCGACGGGTTCACTTTTGCGCCAGACAGTGCGGAGGCTGGCTCCGACGCCAAGGCGTTGCAGGCGGCGGCGCAACAGGTGCTGGCGCGCGAGATCGACGCGCGCGCGGAAAAGCTCGGCAATGCCGGCGACGACCAGTTCGTGCTTGCCTCCGACGGCACCATCCGCTGGACCGGGGACGCGGTAGCCAAGCTGATGGCAGCCGACGATGCGCTGCATCCGCGGCTGCGCATCATCGCCGACGAGCGGCTCACCGGCGCCTCGCGCGAGAAGGTGCAGGCGCGGCTCGAGCTCTGGCTGAAGACGCATGTCGAGAAGCTGCTGGGGCCGCTGTTCGAGCTGTCCAAGGCCGAGGATATTACCGGCATCGCGCGCGGCATCGCCTTCCAGCTCGTCGAGGCGCTCGGCGTGATCGAGCGCAGCAGGATCGCCGCCGAGATGAAGGATCTCGATCAGCCCTCGCGCGCGCTCTTGCGCAAATACGGCGTGCGCTTCGGCGCCTATCACATCTATTTCCCGGCGCTCTTGAAGCCGGCGGCGCGCGGGCTGGCCTCGCTGCTCTGGGCGCTGAAGCACGACAATGTCGATCTGCAGGCGGTATCCGGCGCGCAGCACATGGCTTCGTCCGGACGCACCTCGTTTCCCGTCGACAAGACGCTGCCGCGCGACGCCTATCGTGTGCTCGGCTACCGGCAATGCGGCGAGCGCGCCGTGCGCGTCGACATCCTGGAGCGGCTTGCCGATCTCATTCGCCCGGCGCTGGCCTGGCGCGAGGCATCTGCGGGAGCCAAGCCGCCGGGTGCGTTCGACGGCCGCGGCTTCGTGGTGACGCAGGCGATGACCTCGCT
>CAYVVB010000299.1:0-2642 GCA_964454955.1 uncultured Bradyrhizobium sp.
AGACCGGGTGCCCGCTTGCACCCACGGCCCCCGCGCAAAAGGAATTTGCGCGAGTGCGCGTTGACCACAGGTACAGGCGGATACACTCCGGCCTTCCCTGCGCAGTGGTTTACGGCTTACTTCGTGCTCTTCCCGGTGAACCAGCGTTTTGCCACCGTCGCCAGCGCAATGCGCCTAAGCATCGTCGCCAACTTGGCACCTGCAAGGGTGTGCCAGAACCACACGACTTCGCCGTCCACGTCGATGCCGCACGTCTCCAGCACCTTCGTGTCCACCGCATTCTGTCCCGCGTGTCGTGACGATCGCGATACGCCCCTCCTGCCGGGACAGGATGCGCGGGACGAGGCTGCTGATTTGCCCGACGGCGCAAGCCGACGGCCTGCGACAGTTTAACGCGACGGGCGAATCAGTTTGGGGGGACTGTAGCCTGCATGAGCGAAGCGACATGCAGGGCCGCTGCTCCCGGATGTCGCTCCGCTCATCCGGGCTCCCGCGCGCTCCGTCATTCCGGGGCGCCGCGACAGCGGCGAGTCCGGAATCCATAACCACCGGATGGGGTTATGGATTCCGGACAGTCGCTGCGCGACTTCCGGAATGACGGCTGAAATCTATTCAAGCGAAGCGAGAAATTCCTCGGCACTCTCGCGTGTCGAAAAGCGGCCGAGTTCTTCGTAGTCGGGCTTATGCTCCGCCGTTTCGGGCGAACGCATGACGACGAAGTGATCGCCTTCCTGCAAGACGAATTCGGTCAGGTCCTCGCTATCGAAAGGCGTCGTGTCCCGCGCGCCGCAATGGGGGCATTCGTCATCGCACGCACAGGACCATTCGTCCGTCCATACCCGGTCGCAGCGGTCACACCGGTAGAAGTTGAGAAGCCAGGCCATGGTCAACCACCTTCATCATCGCAAACGATAATTGCCGCGCGACACGAATTCGATGAAGCCGCGATCGCGCAGATATTGTAGCTGCTGGCGAATCTTGGGCCTGACGTTCTGGTTGCCAGGATAAAGTTCGCCCAGATGCCTTTCGAAGGCGTAGACCTCGTCCAGCGTGAACTCGCGCTTGCCAAGCGACTCCACGCATTTCATCACGTCCAAAAGCCATCCCCGCGTCTCCAAAGATTCGCTTCTGAGGAAGAGCGTCTTCTGCCATTCGGCGAGGACCAGTTCTTTCGCGCGGACGACGCCATTCTGGACGATATGAATTTTGCCCGATTCGGGAATCCGGCTGAGCAGAATGTTGGAGCCGACCCATCCGGCGCGCCGCGCAGTCAGCGCCAGCGGCTTCCGCCGTTCGATGATGTCGCGCACGAAGAAATGCTTCGGCACGATGAACAGGTTCACGACCGCGAGCGAGTTGAGATCGTAGTTCATCAACAGAAGGTTCGGATTGTTGCTTGCGGCGAGACGTTCGCATTTCGTGTTGTAAGCACCGTCGGCGACCTTGGGTCCGAATTTGCCTTTCTGGCTCTTCAGCTCGAATTCCTCCTTGCAGGTCGGGCAGAGGAAATCGGCGAGGGGGCTGTTGTTCGGAAATCGCGACATCTTCGCGCTGCCGCAGTGCGGGCAGTAGGCCCATGTGCTTACCCACGTCTCGGTCCAGGAGCGAGCGTTCTGCGAACCGCTGGAATAAGGTGCTTGGGATTCTTCGAAGCCGAGTTTCATGAATGCAGCGTAACGGAACTCGGCTGAATTGCCAGCCTCACATCACATCCTTCACCCACATCCACCCAACAAACCACGCGCCGAAGCCAACAATGGCACCGAGCAGTGCGCCGCTAACGCGGCGATTGCGCCAGACGAGTGCGCCGATGACGGCACCCGGTACCACGCCCGGACTGCCGAGCAGCAGCACGATCTCGATCAGGCTGAGGGGATCGTTGAGGATGCCGATGTCCGACAGCGGCTCACCTCTTCTTCCAGCCGCCGCGCCGGCCGGGTGCGCCGCCGGTGGAGCGTGGGGAGGGGCCGAACTCGGGGCCGGAGTCGCGGGAGTTGGTCGGCTGGATGATCTTGCTGCTGCCGCCGAACGGCTTGTTCGGCACCGCGCGGTCGGGGCGGTAGGGCAGGGATTCCGGGCCGTGCATTTCGTCGAGGTGGGGTTTGTGGACTTTTGAGCGGTCCGGACTCGTGGCCCCCCCTCCCTGGCCACGAGAGCGAGCTTCGCTCGCCTCGGACCCCGCAAGGGGGGAGGGGACGGAGGGGCCTTCCGCATGGCGCCTCTTGTCCCGTGAGGGACCGCCGCTGCGGGGCGAGTCATCTTCGAATGGAGAAAAGGCGAGGGGGTCTTTGTGGGGCTTCACCCCACCCCGCGCCGCTCCGCGGCGCGACCCTCCCCCACCAGGGGCGGATGAAGCAAAAGAGGTGCGGCGTCCCCCGCCGCGCGGGCGCGCGGATTTGCCGGCGCGGCTGACGAGCTCGGGGAGATTGGCGGCGTCGCCGTATTTCTTTGGGCCGGCGTAAGAACCCGCGCGGTCCTGCACGGCGCGCTGCTTGGCGGTGGGATCGTCGACCACGGCGAGCTCGGTGGCGCGCAGGCGCTTGACCTCGTCGCGCAGGCGCGCGGCTTCCTCGAAATTCACATCCGCCGCGGCCTCGCGCATGCGCGTCTCGAGGTCGTCGAGCACCGCCTCGAAATTGTGC
>CAYVVB010000300.1:0-2432 GCA_964454955.1 uncultured Bradyrhizobium sp.
GCTGCTCGGCGCCCAGCAGCCGGAGGTGATTGGTGCGCCCGCGCTCCATGAAGCGCAGATAGTTGGCATGATAGACGATACCGGAAAAATCGGTATCCTCGTAATAGACGCGCACCTGCATGTGATGGCGGCCGTCGCGGATCTCGCCGTCGAGATGAGGGAATGTCACTTGCGCACCTGATTGCCTTCAAATGCGATCGTTTTGCGCAAATCTTTCCAATACGCAAGCGATAGAAGGCAGTTACGACACGGCCGGGCTCGGGCCGCCCAGGGTCACCAGCACGATCTCCGGCGGCACGCCGAGACGGAACGGCATGATGCTGCAGCCGAGACCGCCGGAGACGATGACGTCGCAGTTGAACCGGGCGTGGCCATAGGCCAGCCGGTTGCCGTAACGCGACGGCACCACCGGCGACCAGCCGAGCAGGCGCACCTGGCCGCCATGCGTGTGTCCGGAAAGCTGCAACGCCACCCGGCCCGGCACGCGCGCAGCGACGTCGGGTTCATGCGCCAGCAGGATGATCGGCGCGTCGTCCGTCACCTTCGCAAGCGTCGCGTCCAGATCATCGACACCGATGCGGTGGATCTGCCTGTACCGCCATGCCGGCGCGTAGGCCAGTTGATCGCCGAGCCCGGCAAGCCAGAAGGAACGGCCGGCGCTGCTCAGGCGGACGGCATCGTTCTCGTAAACCGGGATGCCGACGGCCTCCAGCGCGCGGCGCGCCGCTGTCAGGCCCTTGCCCTCCCGCTGCACCGTCTTGTCGTCCCAATAATCGTGATTGCCGAGGATCGCGTGCACGCCGAGCGGCGCCTTCAATTGCGCAAGCACCGGCGCCCATTCCTCGGCCGGAATCTTTCGCATGATGTGGCGGTGTCCGGCGACATAGTCGCCCAGCAGAACGGTCATGTCCGCGCCAAGCGCGTTGGTGTGCTTGACGATCGCATCAATGTGATCGAGCGACATCCAGGGATCGCAGGCATGCAGGTCCGCGACAACCGCGATTTTCAGCGGGAAATCCGCCGGCCATTGCTGCGGCGAGACGTGGTAGCGCGAAAGGCTCAGGCGAAAGACCGGCTCGCCAAAGCCATAGGCCGTGGTTGAGGTGCCGAAGGCGCCCAGTCCGGCGATAAATTGCAGAAAACGACGACGTGAGAGCATGTGGGATCAGCGGGTGATGCGCGCTTCCCGTATTGTGCAATTGCAGCAGAATTTGGCAAGGCACGCGGCCAGCCAACTCGGTTAATGGCCATTCACCATTAACGGCCGGTTCACCACGAGTCGGAGCGAGGCAAGATCAATCCTCATCCTTCCCGAACAAGCCGAACTGCGCCGGATCGCGCGTGGGTTCGGCAAGCCCGAGATGGCGGAAGGCATGCGAGGTCAACAGGCGCCCGCGCGGGGTGCGCTGCAGATAGCCGCACTGGATCAGGTAGGGCTCGATGATGTCCTCGATCGCATCGCGTGGCTCCGACAGCGCCGCAGCCATCGTCTCTACGCCGACAGGCCCGCCGCCATAATTCATCGCAATGGTGGTGAGATAGCGCCGGTCCATCGCGTCCAGGCCCGCGGCATCGACCTCCAGCGCGCCGAGCGCGTGATTGGCGATCGCCCGGTCGATCGAAGCGGCATTGGCGGCGGAGGCGAAATCGCGCACCCGCCGGAGCAGGCGGCCCGCGATGCGGGGCGTGCCGCGGGCGCGACGCGCGATTTCATTGGCGCCGTCCGGGCTCATGCCGACCTTGAGCACGCGTGCGCCGCGGGTGACGATCTTCTCCAGTTCTTCCTCGGTGTAGAAATTGAGCCGGATCGGAATGCCGAACCGGTCGCGCAGCGGATTGGTCAGAAGCCCCGCGCGCGTGGTGGCCCCGACCAGCGTGAATTTTGCAAGATCGATCTTCACCGAGCGGGCAGTCGGGCCCTCGCCGATGATGAGGTCGAGCTGAAAATCCTCCATCGCCGGATAGAGCACCTCTTCCACGGCAGGACTCAAGCGATGGATTTCATCGATGAAGAGCACGTCGCGCTCTTCGAGATTGGTGAGAAGGGCGGCGAGATCGCCGGCCTTGGCGATCACAGGCCCGGACGTGGCGCGAAAGCCGACGCCGAGTTCGCGCGCCACGATCTGCGCCAGCGTCGTCTTGCCGAGTCCCGGTGGACCGACGAACAGCACATGATCCAGCGCCTCGCCGCGCTTGCGCGCCGCCTCGATGAAAATCGACAGCTGGGCACGGGCCTGCTGCTGGCCGACGAACTCCGACAGGTTTTGCGGGCGCAGCGCGGCGTCACCCGCATCTTCATTGCGGCGCTCCGGCGTGACGATGCGGGAGGGATTTTGGGCCATATCGATCACGCCCACCGCTGCCGGTTCCCCCTCTCCCCGCTTGCGGGGAGAGGGTTGGGGTGAGCGGGACTCTCCACGAGCTCAATGCTT
>CAYVVB010000301.1:0-3933 GCA_964454955.1 uncultured Bradyrhizobium sp.
CCCGACGACACGTTGGTCCCGATTGTCCAGGGCTCGTTGGAGCCGTGGATGCGATAGAGGGTCGAGCCGAGATACATCGCACGCGCGCCGAGTGGGTTTTGCGGCCCGCCTTCCATGTGGCGCGGCAGATCGGGGCGGCGCGCCAGCATCTCCGCCGGCGGTGTCCAGTCCGGCCACTCGCGTTTGGCGGAAATCGTCTTGACGCCGGCCCAGGTAAATCCCGGACGGCCGACCCCGATGCCGTAGCGCAGCGCCCTGCCGTTGCCCTCGACGAGGAACAGGAACTTGTTCGGCGTGTCGATCACGATCGTACCCGGGTTCTCGTTGCCGCTATAGGCGACCTCCTGCTTCTCGTATTTCGGATCGAAGGGTCGCTGCGTCGGATCGTAGACCTGATCCTGCTGCGGATAGAGCTGTTGCGGCTGCGTGGGCGGCAGGGCCTGCGGCGCGTAATCGGACGGCTGCTGCTGGTAGATCGGCTGCTGATAGCGCGGATCCTGCATCGGTCGGTCGCCGAACAGAAATTCGATGAAGCCGCCACCCAGATTTGGGCGCTCGGCATAGGCGGTACGGACCGGTGCCGGTTGCGCTGGCTGGCTGGCGTAGATCACGGTGGGTTCGGGGACTGCTGCGGCTTCGATTGCAGCGGCACGATCAAGTCCCGCGCCGAGCAGCGAGGCGCCGGCGAGCGGCACAAGGAAGGTTCTTTTCAACATCGACGTACTCTGTACTGGATCGTCTGACTGAACGGGTGGGGCGAGCGGCCGTGCAGCGCGCTGCACACGGACCACGTAAGATCAAAACCGCCTCGGTTTGGTAAACGAGGGCGCCGTTTCGATTCACCACGTCTGCAATGGGCCGCGGATTTGCCCGCCAGCGTTTATTTTCGGTGAATGGAGCGTGCGCATGGTTAATTCGCAGTTTGCCATATCCGCGTTGCATGCCGCGCGACCGGTTCCGATGTGAACTCGATGTTAAAGAGCGGCTGGCTAGAACGCTGACGAATGAAGGTTTGGGGGAGTCCTGATGCCCGTTCATCGCAAGCGTTTTCATGTTGAGGAAGCCATCGGCCTCGAGATGCCGATCGTCGAGGAAGCCGCAGCCGACGAGCTCGTTCCGATGCATCGCGAAATCATGGCCGAGCTGCGCGCGATCCGCGCCCAGATGGCACACTCGAGCAGAAGCGCTGCGGCCGAAGCCCCCGCAGACCCATCCCGCGAAGCCGCCGAAGCTCGTGCGCTGCTGGAAACCTACCGCGCCCAGATCGAGCAATGCGAGAAGCTCAAGGTCGAGCTCGATCTGATCCACGACGCCATCAGCCGCACCAAGCGCGAGATCGCGATGCTGCACGGCAAGAGCTTTGACGGTCCGGAGATGTCCAAGGTCACCGGCGAGCTCGGCGCTGTGACCCTGGGCACCGAACGCGCCACGCAGCAGATATTGGAGGCGGCCGAGTTTATCGATCAGGCGGCCAGCGCGCTCGGCAAGGTGAACTCGCCGGAGCAGCAGAGGATTCTCAGCGAAGAAGTCCAGGAGCGCGTGGTTTCGATCTTCGAGGCCTGCAATTTCCAGGACCTGACGGGTCAGCGCATCAATAAGGTGATGAACACGATGAGGTTCATCGAAAACCACATCAATGCGATGATGGATATCTGGGGTGGCGTCGACGCGATCAAGGCCCATGCACCGGCGATCATCGATACGCGGGAAGGCGACGAGCGTCTCCTGAACGGCCCCAAGCTCGACGGCGACCATGGTCACGTCTCGCAGGACGACATCGACGCCCTGTTCGAGTGAGCGGCCTTCAAGTCGCGAGTGAAGAAAATCGCCGGTCAAGCGCCGGCGTTTTTATTTGCCTCGTCATGCGGGGCGATGCGACAGCATCGAACTATCAGGCGCGATCGCGCACCCGGGACTCTCGGGCCCACAATCTTCCGGATTCCGGGTTGGCTCGCTAAAGCGAGCACCCCGGAATGACGGATGAGTTGCCGTTCACGCCCGCGGCCCGCACCGGACGTAGACCATGGTCTGATAACGAGTGGCCGCATCGGGGTCGACGAACCGCGTGATCAAGACACGCCCATCGAAGGAGATGATTTCGCGGTCCTGGTCGCCGCCGGGCGGACCGTCGGGGCCGATATAGTTCTTGCCGCTGCGGCTTCCCTTCAGGCGCAATTCCTGCGGCGTCGCCTGGTCGGCCAGGTGCATGACCACCCCGCCCGAGGCACCGGCGCCGATCACGTAAGGCTGTTTGCACTGCGCGAGGGCCATCTTCTCGGTGCGCGCGCGGTCGGCCGGGTTGTTATAGGCGGCGAGCCCCCATTTGCCGACCAGTTCGTCGGCGCGGATCGTTGACGGCAGCGTCGGCTCCACACCCGGTTCCGGGGCATTTGCCGGCGTGGACGTGCCGAGGCTGAAGCTCGAGCAGGCTCCAAGAAACACGGATAATGCCACGACGATCGGCAGATTTCCGATCGAACGCGCGCACCGCAAATTGACCATGGCATTTCCCCGCACTGGATCGTGGTCGCACCCGATCCCAAACAAGCCCAAAACGGCTGACGGAGCAACAACTACCCGGCCTTCCGATTTGCTTTCGTTCAATAGCAGGCTCCGCGGCTTCGGGAAGGGCTTAACCTCGTTTGCTTGACAGGACCGGCTCCAGGCCATATTCCGGGCGCTCCATTAGCACTCCGAGAGCACGACTGCCAAAGACGTGGCCTGCAAGCGCGACAATCGCGATGGCCCGCCGACAGATGCGCTTTCGACCCGGGAAGACCTGCCAGCAAGGCTGCAAAAGGGAAACGTCATGGCTAAATCCAAATTCCGTCCGCTGCATGACCGTGTCGTGGTCAAGCGTATCGAGGCCGAAGAAAAGTCCAAGGGCGGGATCATCATTCCCGACTCCGCCAAGGAGAAGCCTTCCCAGGGCGAGATCGTTGCGGTCGGCCCCGGCGGGCGCGACGAAGCGGGCAAGCTCATTCCGATCGATCTCAAGGTCGGCGATCGCGTGCTGTTCGGCAAGTGGTCGGGCACCGAGGTCAAGATCGACAATGAGGACCTCCTGATCATGAAGGAGTCCGACATCATGGGCGTGCTGGTCTGATCGGCGCTGACCTCCCGGTCACGCGCACGAATCTGCCCACCACATCCCAGCAATCCAACAGCCCCCATCCTTCAGGCTCGCGGTAGCCGCGAGCCGTTCATCCGGAGGATGCGGATCATTCCGCAGGAGTATTTCAAATGGCTGCCAAGGACGTAAAATTTGCCGGTGACGCCCGCGAGCGCATGCTGCGCGGCGTCGATATTCTCGCCAATGCGGTCAAGGTGACGCTCGGGCCCAAGGGCCGTAACGTCGTCATCGAGAAGAGCTTCGGCGCGCCCCGCATCACCAAGGACGGCGTCACCGTCGCCAAGGAGATCGAACTGGAGGACAAGTTCGAGAACATGGGCGCGCAGATGCTGCGCGAAGTCGCTTCCAAGACCAACGACACCGCGGGCGACGGCACCACCACCGCGACCGTGCTGGCGCAGGCCATCGTGCGCGAAGGCGGCAAGGCGGTTGCCGCCGGCATGAACCCGATGGACTTGAAGCGCGGCATCGACATCGCCGTGACTGCGGTGGTCAAGGACCTCGAGAAGCGCGCCAAGCCCGTCGCCTCCTCCTCCGAAGTCGCGCAGGTCGGCACCATCTCCGCCAACGGCGACACGGCGATCGGCAAGATGATCGCGCAGGCGATGCAGAAAGTCGGCAACGAGGGCGTCATCACGGTCGAGGAGAACAAGTCGCTTGAGACCGAGGTCGACATCGTCGAGGGCATGAAATTCGACCGCGGCTATCTCTCGCCCTATTTCGTCACCAACGCCGAGAAGATGACCACCGAGCTCGAGGACGCTTACGTGCTGCTGCACGAGAAGAAGCTCTCCGGCCTG
>CAYVVB010000302.1:0-22080 GCA_964454955.1 uncultured Bradyrhizobium sp.
CCGAGCACGGCGCATTCGGCGACATCAGGGTGAGACGCCAGAATCTCCTCCATGCCGCCCGTGGAGAGCCGGTGTCCGGCGACATTGATGATGTCGTCGGTGCGGCCCATCACGAAGACATAACCGTCCTCGTCCTTGTAACCGGCGTCGGAGGTCTTGTAGTAACCGGGAAATTCGCTCAGGTACGCTTCCTTGAAGCGCTCATCCTGCTGCCACAGCGTCGGCAAACAGCCCGGCGGCATCGGCAGCTTGATCACGATCGAGCCCATCGCGCCGACCGGCACGGGCTTTGCCGCCTCGTCCACCACGTCGACTTGGTAGCCAGGCATCGGCACCGTCGGCGAGCCGTGCTTGACCGGCAGCATGCCCAGCCCCACCGGATTGCCGGCAATGCACCAGCCGGTTTCGGTCTGCCACCAATGGTCGATGACCGGCACCTTCAATTGCGCTTCTGCCCATTCCACCGTCGGCGGATCGGCGCGCTCGCCAGCGAGGAATAAGGTGCGGAAGCGGGACAAGTCATATTTCCGGATCAGCTTGCCATCTGGATCGTCCTTCTTGATGGCGCGAAACGCGGTCGGAGCGGTGAAGAAAGCGACCGCCTTGTGCTCGGAGAGCACGCGCCAGAACGCGCCGGCATCGGGCGTGCCGACCGGCTTTCCCTCATACATGATCGAGGTCACGCCATGAAACAGCGGACCGTAGACGATGTAGGAATGCCCGACCACCCAGCCGATGTCGGAGCCGCACCACCAGACCTCGCCGGGATTGACGCCATAGAGGTTGAACATCGACCATTTCAGCGCGACCAGATGCCCGCCATTGTCGCGCACCACGCCTTTCGGAACGCCGGTGGTCCCCGAGGTGTAGAGGATGTAGAGCGGGTCGGTCGCGAGCACCGGCACGCAGGGCGCAAGCTTGCCGGCCACGAGTGCCTTGTGACGCAGGCTCGCCCAGTCGTAATCCCGCCCCGCGACGAGATCGCAGGTCTGCTGCGGCCGCTGCAGCACGATGCAGGCCTCGGGCTTTACCGAGGCGAGCTTGATCGCCTCGTCGAGCAGCGGCTTGTAGTGCACGATCCGGCCGGGCTCGATCCCGCAGCTTGCCGAGAAGATCAGCTTTGGCCTCGCATCATCGATGCGGGTCGCCAATTCTTTCGCCGCAAAGCCGCCGAACACCACGCTATGCACGGCGCCGATGCGCGCGCAGGCGAGCATCGCAACCACCGCTTCGGGCACCATCGGCATATAAAGAATGACGCGATCGCCCTTGGTAACGCCGAAGTCGGCCATCACGGCGGCGAGCGTCTGCACCTCTTTGAGGAGTTCGGCATAGGTGAATCGGGTGACGCTGTTGGTGAGCGGGGAATCGTGGATCAGCGCCACCTGGTCGACGCGGCCGTTTGCCACATGGCGGTCGAGCGCGTTGTAGCAGGTGTTGACCACCGCACCGGCAAACCAGCGGCCGTAAGTGCCGGCCGCGGGATCGAAGACCCTCGTGGCGGGTTCGATCCAATCGATCTCCCTGGCTGCCTCCGCCCAAAAGCCTTCGGGATCGGCAAGCGAACGGGCATAGACCTCGTGATAGCGACTTTTTTCCCGGATGTTCATGGCGTCTCTCCCGCTTTGCATCGCATTGACCTGACCGGCCGCGGCGCCAGCGGGCCATGATCCGGATCAATCCGGCGCAATTTCTGCGGCATTTTCCGCGGAAGCGGCAGCGATTCAAGCCAGAAGGGATGCACCATTCGGCTAACGCGTTCAGCCAAAATCATCATGGTCTAATTCCCGTCCTCTCCCAGCAGGCGCTCGAGCCGCTCGCGCATCGCTTTCCCGAGATCATAGCCGGGACGGCCGAACTCGGCATTGCGGCGGGCAAGAAACTCCTGCTGCTCGCGCTGCCGGGCCCGCGCGGCGCGTTGGCTTACGCCGGCGGCCTGCCGCACCACCCTGGCATTCACGGCGTTGATCCGGCGATCCAGATCGGCGAACTCGGGATTGGCACAGATCGCCTTCTCCACCGGCCGGCGGGCGGTCACGCAATCAAAAGCCGGCTTGCCGGCGACCGCCATCTCCGCGCCGATCCGTTCCAGCTCCCGCGCCAGCCGCTTGTGGTTGCCTCTTGCCGCGGCATGATCCGGATTCAGCTTGAGCGCCGCGGCAAAGTCGGCGAGCGCCTTGACCCGTTCGCCCTTCTTCCACCACAGCTCGCCGCGAGCGTTGAAGATATCGGCGAGCGTCGGATCGAGCCTTAACGCCGCATCGTAGTCGGCGATCGCGCGATCGGGCAGATCCTTGCGCGTGAACACGGCACCACGCGCGAGCAGCGCCTTGAGCCGGTCGGCCTTCGCGGTCCTGTCGTTGTCGATCAACGCGCCGCAGGCCGCAATGATCTCATCGTCGGCCTTGTCGGCGATCGCCGCGAGGCAAGGCGCGGGATCAACCGGCGGATGTTTTTCCAACTCGGTGCCGGTTGCCCGTGCGCCATGCGGACAGGCTGCACACAGGATGCCGATTGCAACCACGAGCGAAGCGAGCCGGCCGCAAAGCGGGCGGAGTGCAATAGCGTGTATGATCTGTCCGGTCATGGTGAAGAGTGCGTCTCTGGCCGGGACCAGTCTCATGCCTTGCAGGTCAATCCGCCATCGACCACGAGCTCGATGCCGGTAATGTATTTCGACTCGTCGGAGGCAAGAAACAGCGCCGCGTTGGCGACGTCCCAGGCATCGCCCATGTGGCCCATCGGCACCTGCGCGTCGCGGGCGCGCCACATCGCCTCCACGTCGCCTTTGGCGTAGCTTTGGGCGAGCCCCGCCGAATGCTCGACCATCGGCGTTTTCATCAGGCCGGGCAGAATGGCGTTGACGCGGACATGACGGGACGCGAACTCGACCGCGGTGGTGCGCGTCATCTGATTCATCGCCGCCTTGCTGGTCCCGTAAGTGACATAGGAGATGCCGACATGACGGATCGAAGCGATCGATGAAATATTGATGATGGAGCCGCCGCCCTGGCCGATCATGACGGGGATCACATGCTTCATGGCGAGATACGCGCTCTTCAGATTGACGGCAAACACGCGATCCCACTCGGCCTCGGCGACATCGACCACGCTGCCGATCTCGGCGATGCCGACATTGTTGTGCAGCACGTCGAGGCGGCCATAGGCCTTCAGGCAGGTCGCGACCATCGCCTCGATCTCGACGGCGCGGGAGACGTCGGCGGCAAAGGCGGTCGCCTTGCCGCCCTCGCCCGTGATGATTTTCACCGTCTCTTCGGCGGCGGCGGGATTGCGATCAACACAAAACACCTGTGCGCCCTCGCGGGCAAAAGTGACCGCGGTCGCCTTGCCATTGCCCCAGCCGGGACCGATCGAGCCAGCGCCGACAACCAGCGCCGTCTTGCTCTTGAGCCGATCCATCGCCTTTCCCTTTCTTGTTTCTCTTGCGTCTGCGAACGCACATGCCATTCGCCCAGGTGAGCCGAGGCGTCAAGCCGCTCGAGCAGCCGGCCTTCACACTAGCAAGCGAGAGATTCACCGCGTAGTCTGATCCGCGCAAAAGCCGGTCTTACAGAATGCCGGCCAGCCGGGAGAACGCCACAATGAGCTGCAATCGCTTCGTCCGCCTTTCGTTGGGAGCCGCCATGCTGCTGTGCGGCTCGAGTCTCCTCAACGCCGCCCTCGCCAAGCCCTTCATGATCGTCGGTCTCGACGAGAAGATCGTTTGGGACGACGACGGTAAGCCGATCCTGTCTCCCGATGGCAAGGACCAGGTTGTGATCGTCGACCTCGCCAATCCGGAAAGCCCCAAGATCGTCGCGACCCTGCCGCTCAAGAATTCGGTGGTCGGGCCGCCCGTCAACGTCGATATCGACCCGACCGGCACGGTCGCGCTGGTGTCCGACTCGATCGACATCGTGAAGGACGGAGAGGCGCTGAAGCAGGTGCCTGACAACAAGATCTACGTCATCGACATGAAGGCCAATCCGCCGAAGCTCGCTGCGACCATTACCGGCGGCAAGCAACCATCGGGCCTGAACTTCAGCCCGGACGGCAAGATGGCGCTGGTCGCCAACCGCGGCGACAATTCCATCAGCGTGCTTTCGGTCAACGGCACCGACGTCAAGGTCACCGATACGGTTCAAATGCCCGACAGCGTCGCCCATGTGATGTTCACGCCTGACGGCAAGCGCGCGCTGGCCGTGCGCTTTCCCGCGCACAAGGTATCGGTGCTCGACGTTTCAAACGGCAAGGTAACGTACAACAAGACCGACCTGCCGACCGGGCAATGGCCCTACAACGTCGTGGTCGCGCCGAACGGCAAGATCGCGCTCACTTCGGACAATGGCGGCGCAGGCTCCTCCGACGGCAGCGTCGACACCACGAGCGTGATCGATCTCGAGGCCAATCCGCCGCGCATCATCGATCGCGTGGTGGTCGGCGACGGGCCGGAAGGCCTTGCGATGAGCCCGAAGGGCGATCTCGCCGTGGCCGCGATCCTACGGGGCTCCAACATGAAGAAGGCGTATTTCTACAAGAAGGACGGCAGCCTCTCGATCCTGAAAATCGACGGCAGGAAGGTGACCAAGACCCAGGACATCGAAGTGGGCGGACTACCTGAAGCCGTCGTCTTCACGCCCGATGGCAAATACATCCTGGCCGGCAATTTCCTGACCCAGGATTTTTCCATCCTGAAGGTCGACGGCACCAAGGTCACCGACACCGGCAAGCGCTTCAAGGTGCCGGGCCATCCGGCCTCGGCGCGCATGGGACATTGACCCACCGGCTTCGTCATTCCGGGGCGCCCGAAGGGCGAACCCGGAATGCCGGCGCTTGGATCATCCGCAATTGCGCGCCTACTGAAATGTCATGTCGAGGCATTTCGAGATGTCGGAGCCGAGGCCGGAGGCGATGATGATGCAGCCCCGCACCTTCTGTTGCGTGGTATCGGCGGCCCAGACCGAATAGCCGCCCGGACCGAAGAAGGAATTGGTGTTCGGCGGCTCGGTTTCGGCGGCGTCGAAGGCATAGTTGGAATCGTTTTCGAAGATGCGCGGCCGCTTGGTGCAACTGCCGTCGGTCTGTACGTTGATGACTTCCTTGTTGTCGCGCGTCAGCGCGAGCGAGACCTGGCAGCGGAAATATTCCGACGTCCTGGTGTTGAAAATATAGGTGTAGGATTTGCAGGTCGAGGTGTTGAGCTTGCCCGCGGCAAGCCCCCGGCTGCAGAATATTTTCTGGCTGTTGCTGAGCTTGAACAATTCCTCGGCATGCACGGCGGCAACCAGCGTCATCAGCGACAGCGCAACTCCCCAGCAAATCTTCATGACGTGGTTCATCTGAATCATCCCATGATTACTTTTGTAGAATTGGTTCTAAAGGAAATGCGCAACATAGTCGCCAAGCGCACCTCGGGGAATCACAAACTCGAAGGCGAACGCGTGATACAGCCAAGCCGGCCGCGATACCGACCGGGATTCAGCGTTCGTGATTTGTTCAATCATGCATTGGAGAGGGACCACGATGACAAGACCTGCAACGCGGACGCTTATTGGCGCAGCCGCGCTCAGCGCGCTCGCGACGTTTGCATGGGCACAAGCCGCAGCGCCAACACCATGGGAGCTCAGGCCGGACATGGGCTACGCCTATGACAAGGAGGGTAAGACCTATTCCTACAAGATGGGCACCAACAATGCGGGCCTGCTCCTGAAGGGGGCCAGGAAGGTGCCGAAGGGCACGCTGTTCTTCATCGGCCAGAATGGCCAGCTCTACATGCGGACCGGGCCCTACCTCGAAGGCGACGGCAGGTTCATGTTTGGCTCCGAGTGAAGCTATCCGGCCTTGGGCTATGGCCCGGCTTTGGCCGGGACGGCAGAGGCAGAGGCCGTGCCCAGAAACGCCGCGGCCAACTCCTTCGCGCCGGGCTGGCTGCTGTTGGCATCCATGCGCGCATCTGTCACAGCCAGCAGCTTCGCCACCGTGTTGTGGCGGATCGCCACCGGATTGCGCTCATAGCCGCCGCGTTGGAAAAAGTTCGAAGTCGGCACCTGCTCGCGCATCGCTTGTGGCATGGTCACCATGTCGAGCCCGGTGCCGTCGCCGGTGAGGTTCATCATCTCGAGCTCGGCCGCGGTCAGCGGGCGCATCAAGCCTCTCTCGCGGGCGAAGATGACCGAGGTGAGCAGCTTGTGCGTCTGCAGCATCGGACCGACATCGACGTCCAGCACCATCGCATGCAGCGCCCAGCCCTGCGGCGTGTCGCCGATCTTCTCATGCTGCGACCAGTCGTCAGGCACCGAACGCGCCAGCGCCACCATCTTCTTCAAGACCGTGATCTTCTGCTCCATGGCCTGACGCCCCGGCCCGGAAAGATTGACCGCCTTCTGCATCAGGGACTTGATAAGACCGGGTCCCTGCTCGGCAAGCAACTCGACGGTGTTGGTGGTGAGCAGCTGGTTGTAACCGACCGCGGTTGAGATCGCGCGCGAGCCGTGGATCGTGCCGGACTGCGAATCGTGCCTGCCGTCGCCGCCGGTCTCGAAGGCATAGACCCGCACCGCCTGCTCGCGCGTCAGGCCGGCACTTGAGGCAAAGCGTGCATAGGCGCGCTTGAAATCGGCCTCGCTCGCCGGCCGCTGCGGGACCCATTGGAAATAATCCGCCGCGGCTTTCAGGAGCTCGGCGACGACCGGAATGTGCTTGCGCTCGCGATACGGTCGCTCGGGCTCGGCTTCCGGCGCCGGGTTCACAGGCCGTTTCGGCCCGGTGTAGATAGGCGGCTGCGTCAGAACATAGTCGTCCAGCGTGATGAGCTGGTGATCGCGCCGCTTGGCATTGCGGGTGCGCCGTTTCTCGGCGATCCGGCTCCAGTAGGCCGATGCCTCCTGCTCGAACGCGTCGCGCGCCTCCAGATATTCCTTCAGCTTGCGGCGATAGTCCACGATCACTTCCGGCGACGCCGCCTGCGCCGTGGCGCCGGCAACCGCCGGCGGCAGGTTCCCGTCAAGGGCGACAGCCCGCGAGGTCACGAGCGGCAGCGCGAGCGCGATGAGGGAGAGACAGGCGAGAATCGGTCGGTGATGCATCAGCTCCGTTGTACCGGAAATCGCGGCTACTTCCAGGCAAACACGGGCTGTTCCAGCTCGGCAACCCGGGTTTCACGCCCGGCAAGCACCTCGCGGAACTGGTAGATCATGGCCGCGGTCGGCGCATGGATGAGCCGGCCTTCATAGTGAAAGCGGATCACCCGCCGCGTGCTCTCGGGGATGGAGGTGAAATCGAAAGCGTCCTCGCGCTCGATCGTCTCGAGCGCTATCGCATGCACGGAAGCGACCTCTTCCGGGTTCGGCGCGATCTCCTGGCCGCCGTCTGCCCATACCACCACGGGTGTGATGAGATAGCCGGATCGGGTCGGATAGTCGTCGAGCAGGCCGAGCACCGCCTCGCTCTTCAGCGCAAGCCCGAGCTCCTCCCGCAGCTCGCGGAGCGCCGCTTGAAGCGGCGTTTCGCCGGCGTCGCAGCGCCCGCCCGGCAGCGCCCATTGCGCGCGATGGGCGCGCAGGCCGGCCGCGCGGCGCGTCAGCAAGAAAGCCGTGTCTCCTGCACCCTGCGCGCCCGTAAGCGCGATCGCAACAGCGGCGCGCTTCAGGTCGGGCGCAAGCTCGAGCGGCGTGGCGCGCGTGAAGGCGGCACAGAGGGCAGCAATATTCCGCCGCGTGGCATCGTCGAAAAGTCTCATGATGCTTGACTACATCAGCTTGGCATTCGATGAAACGACCGCGCAAGGAGCAGGAATGGAATTCCGGAAATGACCGACAGGGCCCTCGTGGCGAGATTGAAATCCGATGGATGGTCCCTCGTCGAAACAACAGGGTTCATCCACCTGATCGGCCCGCTCTGGCAGCGTATCATCGACGGCGAGTACGAATATGCGCTGGTCACGCAGGACAAGCACCACAACCGCCGCGGCCTGGTGCAGGGCGGCGTACTGATGACCTTCGCCGACCGGACCTGCGGCATGACGGCGCGTTTCGTTACCGGCAAGCCGATGCTTGCGACAGTCCAGCTCGATACGCATTTTGTCGAAGCCGCCAAGATCGGCGAGACCCTGACTTCCAGGCCGCGCGTGGTGCGCTCGACCCGCAGCCTGATCTTCATCAGGACCGAAGTCACGGTCGATGAGCGCTGCATCGCCATGGCCAACGGCGTCTTCAAGATCTTGAAGAGCGAGTGAGCGGCCTTTCGCTGACGTGCCATCCCGGAATGACGTTGCTGAGTTGTTTCGGGCCGCTATGCTGACGTCCCCGAACAATGTCGCGAGGAAAGTCCGATGGATTACCGCCAGCTCGGCCGTAGCGGCCTGAAAATCTCGCCGATCTGTCTGGGCACAATGATGTTCGGCGGGCCGACCGACGAAGCGACCTCCGTGCGAATGATCGCAAAAGCCCGCGACGCCGGCATCAACTTCATCGACACCGCCGATGCATATTCCAAGGGCGCCTCGGAGGAGGTGGTCGGCCGCGCCATTTCCAACAACCGCACGGGTTGGATCCTCGCCACAAAGCTCGCCAACCAGATGGGCGACGATCCCAATCGCGGCGGGCTGTCGCGGCGCTGGGTGCTGCAGGCCGCGGACGAAAGCCTGAGACGCCTCGGCACCGACTATATCGACATCTACTATCTGCATAAGGAAGATCACACGACGCCGCTGGAAGAGACGGTGCGCGCGATGGCCGAACTGATCCGCTCCGGCAAGGTGCGTTATTTCGGCGTCTCCAACTACCGCGCCTGGCGAGTCGCCGAAATCTGCAACATCTGCGACCGGCTCGGCATTGATCGTCCCGTCGTCAGCCAGCCCTACTACAACGCCATGAACCGCATGCCCGAGGTCGAGCAATTCCCCGCCTGCTCCTATTACGGCCTTGGCATCGTGCCCTACAGCCCGCTCGCGCGCGGCGTATTGACCGGCAAGTACAAGCCCGATGCGGCGCCGGACAAGGACACGCGTGCGGGGCGCAATGACACAAGGATGATGCAGACGGAGTGGCGGCCGGAATCGCTCAGGCTCGCGCAGGAGATCAAACGCCATGCCGAAGGCAAGGGCATCACTGCGGGACAGTTTGCGGTCGCCTGGGTGTTGAACTCGTCCTTGGTCAGTTCGGTGATTGCCGGCCCTCGCACCGAAGAGCAGTGGGACGACTATGTCCGCACGCTCGACTACAAATTCACGGCGGAAGACGAGGCGCTGATCGATCGCCTGGTGGTGGCAGGCCATCCCTCCACGCCGGGCTTCAACGATCCGGCCTATCCGATCGAGGGACGGAGGCCGCGGACGGGCTGACGGCTGGACGGTGCGGCCACGAAAAAGCCAAGGGCTTCGGGACAAGCTCGCCAGGATCGAAGGTCGTGCTATTGAGGGGTCGGGATTGGCCGCCGGCCATGGGGACGCCGGCAGAGACCGGGGGTGCGGTGCACTATGAGCAGCGGTATCATAGGACGGTTATGCCGACTGGCTTTGCCGGTCGCCGGCCTGCTGTTTGCAACGGCATCCCTTGCACAGACGGCGCGGCCGGCAAAGGTCGAGCCAGACGTCGACCTTTACGCGCTGATGTCGGGCAAATGCACCACGCTGAAAATCGCCGGGCGCGATTTCAGGTGCAAGATCGTCGCGTATTTCCATAGTGAGAAGGGCCGTGCCGATTTCACCGTTGCGCTCGACGACCCTGCCGACAGCAGCCACGTGATCTCGTTCTCCGGCGAAAACGGCCATCGCACGCAGGAAAATCTGTACCTGCTCGCGATCGACCGCATGCTGGTGAAATCCAAGGAGCGGCCGAAGGTCGATGGCTTGCCGGTGCCAGCGGTCCAGTTGTCATCAGGCCTGTGCCGGCAGATCGGCAATTTCGCCGCCGGCAAGGTTTCCAGCGTCTCCTGCTCGGCGACCGACGACAGCGGCCAGACCTATCAGTTGAACTTCGAGTCCGACGGCTCGCCGCTCATCATACGCCGGGTCAGGCAAACGGCGCCGACGATAAAGCAGGACCCCTATCGCTGATCTAGAGCATGATCCGGAAAAGTGTGTAGCGGTTTTCCGAAAAGATCAGCTCAATCAAAAGCCTAAAGCGCGATGGCGATTCAACCTAATCCCATCGCGCTTTAGACGTAGGAGACGCCGGCCGCTCCGTGGAGAAAGCCATTCGAGAACGGTGCGTGCGGATAGAGCCCCGCCAGACGCCTGCCGCCCTCCTCGGCATCCCCGCGGCCATCGAGCACATCGCGGAACGTCTTGATGACCTCGACCATGTCGCAGTCCTGCGGGGACAGGCGCAGGGAGCGGACGCCGGCCTCGCGCAGCGAGCCGATATCTCTCAGCAGGTTGGCGCAGGAATGCGATAACGTCTGCACGCCATTGATGGCGAGGAAATCCTGCTCCTCCAGCGTCTTCACCACGAGACCATCCGGATCCTTCTCGCAGACGAAGCGGCAATTGTCCTTGTGCAGCTTGTGAAGGCGAGCGTGGTAGCAGCGCGCAGAGATCGCAAGCGGCACACGGCCGAAGGCGAAGACCTCGACCGCGACCTCTGGAAGCGCAGCTGCAATCGCGGCCACGGATGAAAGCGGCAATTCCGGCGGCAGGCAGATGCGTGTTGCGCCGAGCCTCGCATGAAACGCCGCACTCGTCTCATTGTAGACGTTGATGAAGGGCCCGATCGCGTGCGGCCGGCCGGAGAGCGACTTGAGACAGGTCATGTCGTTGACCTCGACGAGGAAATCGGCCCCCCCGGCGAGTTCTTGCGTCTGCAGCCGCTCGCGCCGCTGCGACACCAGGATCAGCGACCCCAGCAGCACTTGCTTGCCGGCCGCCTGCAGCCGTTCGGCCACGGGCGCGAGATGCGGCGCGAAAAAGGGCGCTCGCTTGGAGCAGACGATTTCGCCGATCGAAACGACATCGACCGGCGCCTCGTCGGCGATGCGAAAATAGAAATCGCGCCAGCGCTCCGGCGCCCAGTTGAACAAGACCGGTCCAAGCGTGAGTTGAAGATTTGTTTGCATTTGGATAGTCCCCGGGAGGCCGGCAGGTTGCGCTTGACCCAGGTCTTAGCGCCACGTCTTGCGGTAGGCGCCGACGGTGGTCGCCTGCCCTTCGGTGAACGGCATCAGTCGCGCGACGTCCGCCTCGCGGCCCGATTCGAGCGCTTGCAGCGCGCTGCGGAAATGACGCACCACGCTCTCGACATAGGCGCGGCCACGCTGCCGTCCCTCGATCTTCAGTGCGGTCACGCCGGCATCGCGCATGCCCGCAAGCAGCGCTGTCGCATCGAGACTGACGGGATCCTCGAAAATGTAGCCGGCGCCCTGGTCAGTGGAAAAGCGACCCTTGCACAGCGTCGGATACCCGGCGGCTTCACCGCGGGCGAATTGATTGATGGTGAATTCCCCGAGCCGCGAGATCGTTCCTTGGCCTGTCTGCTCATAGGTGACGTGACTCGGCGGAGAACATACCCCCTGCATGTTCGGCGATTTCCCCGTCGCATAGGAAGACAGCGAGCAGCGGCCCTCCGCCATGACGCACAGCCCGCCGAACACGAAGACCTCGGTCTCGCATGCGACTTCGCGCGTGATCTCGGCGATTTCCGGCACGCTGAGCACGCGCGGCAACACCACGCGACGCGCTCCGAATGTCTCGACATAGAAGCCGATGGCATCCGCATTGGCTGCGGCGGCCTGCACGGAAACATGCAGCCGCTGCTCCGGATGATGCCGCGCGGTATAATCCATCAACCCGACATCGGCGAGGATCAGCGCATCGGCACCGATCTTCACCGCATCATCCACCGCGCGCTGCCATACCCTGACCGCGCCGGCGCGCGGGAACGTATTGATGGCGACCAGGACCTTCGCGCCGCGCCCGTGCGCGAAGGTGATCGAATCGCGCAGCTCGTCACGGGAAAAGTTCAGGCCCGGAAAATTTCGAGCGTTGGTTTCGTCGTTGAAGCCGCAGTAGATGGCATCGGCTCCGGCATCGATGGCGCTCTTGAGGGCCGCCGGCGTACCGGCCGGGCAAATCAACTCCATCATCTGATTCCGTCCTGCGACCGTGCGGCCCCAAGGATCGCCCCGCGAGCCGCGTCAAGGATGCGCTCGATCGACCGTCCGAACGGTCCGAACAGACTGCCGATTTCGCCGGCCAGATCCAGCTGCGTGTCGTCGATCGCATTGCGCAACGCCAGCACGGCTTCGACGTCACCCTCGATCGTCAGGTCGCGCGAGAACATCAGGGCATCGCCATCGACGCGGCCCTCGAGCAGCGCCAGCAGACTGGCGAGCGAAGCGGAAATGCGCGCATCAAGCTCGGCGGGAAGTTCGCGCCTCACCGACAGGCGCGGTCGCGGCGGCACCGCCTCGACCACAAAAGCGAACGGCAGGTCCGTCGGCTCGATGCCGAACCGCTTTCCCGCGTGCGGCCCAAGCCGGGCGAAGATTTGCGGATTGCGGCTGCAGACGCGCTGCAGGAATCTGCCGAGAGCGAGCTGCAACGGCAGCAGCGGCAGCGGTCGGATCGCCCGACCGAGCAGCGGCGGCAAGGATGGCGGGGCCGGTGATGAGGCGTCGGACAGAAAGCTCATTTGAGACTATCTGGATGGATTGCGCCGTGGCGTAATTGACCCGGAACAAAGAAGACGCGGATTGTCCCGGCTAAGGCTGCTTTTTTCAGGAGCCTTATCGTTGCATCGTGACGTTCCTCGCTTTCGCGAGCTGTCGGATTTCCTGCGCTTTCTCGAAAGCCGGGGGCAGTTGCGACGCATTCGCGACAAGGTTTCGGTCGTCCATGAGGTGACCGAAATCCACCGCCGCGTCATTTCCGACGAAGGCCCCGCGCTTGTGTTCGAACAGCCGATCAGGGCTGACGGCTCGCCTTCGGACGTGCCGCTGGTGACCAACCTGTTCGGCACCGTCGAACGCGTCGCCTGGGGACTGGGGATAAGCCCGGATCGGCTGGAAGAACTCGGCGAGTTGATGGCGGAACTGCGTGCGCCCCGCCCGCCCCATAGCCTGAAGGATGCCTGGCATAAGCTTCCGCTGGCGCGCGCCGCGCTGGCGACGAGGCCGCGTACGCAAGTGCTGGCCCCGGTCCAGGAATGCATCTTCAGCGGAGAGAGCATCGATCTTGGGAGGCTGCCGGCACAAATCTGCTGGCCGGGCGAGCCGGCGCCGCTCATCACCTGGCCGCTGGTCATCACCGCACCGCCCGAGCCGAGCGCCGCAGACCAGGAGAACGTCGGCGTCTACCGCATGCAGGTGCTCGGCCGCGACCGCGCCATCATTCGCTGGCTCGCGCATCGCGGCGGGGCCCGTCATCACCAGGAATGGAAGGCGCTGGGGCGCGACATGCCGGTTGCCATCGTCATCGGCGCCGACCCCGCAACCATCCTGAGCGCCGTGCTGCCTTTGCCCGAGACCATCTCCGAACTGCGCTTTGCCGGTATCCTGCGCGGCGAGCGGCCGGACCTGGTCGGCTGCCGCACCGTGCCATTGTCGGTGCCGGCCAAGGCGGAAATCATCATTGAGGGCTATGTTTCCGCGACCGAAAGCGCGCCAGAAGGCCCCTATGGCGACCATACCGGTTACTACAATGCCGTCGAAGCCTTTCCGGTCATGAAGGTGACCGCGATCACCACACGGCGCAATCCGCTGTATCTCTCCACCTTCACCGGCCGCGCACCCGACGAACCATCCCGTATCGGCGAAGCGCTGAACCACCTGTTCGTTCCGCTGATGCGGCAGCAGTTTCCCGAAGTGATCGACTGCTTTCTGCCGCCCGAAGCCTGCTCGTACCGGATAGCGATCGCCTCGATCAGGAAGCGGTATCCGGGCCAAGCGAGGCGTGTGATGCTCGGCCTGTGGTCGATGCTGCCACAGTTCACTTACACCAAGCTGCTCATCGTGGTCGACGAGGACATCGACATCCGCGACTGGCGCGCGGTCATGTGGGCAGTCGCCACCCGTAGCGATAGTTCGCGCGATCTGGTGACGCTTGCCGACACGCCGATCGACTATCTCGATTTCGCCTCGCCGAAATCCGGCCTCGGCGGCAAGCTGGGAATCGACGCCACCACCAAGATCGGTCCGGAAACTGATCGCATCTGGGGCGAACCCTTGACGATGGACCCGGCCGTGATCGCTCGCGTCGACGCCATGTGGTCAACACTGGGCCTCGCCGAGGTGGAAACGCGAAAGCCGGAAGTGGCATGAGCGACAAGCACGGCGTCATCGTCGGCATCAGCGGAGCATCGGGCGCCGCGATCGGGGTGCGGATCGTCGAACGGCTCGCCGAGGATCCGCGTTGCGACGTTCATCTCGTGGTGTCGCCCGCTGCGGAGCGCACGCTGGCGCAAGAAGTCGGGCCCGAGACGCTGGCGCGCCTCAAAACCCTTGTCGCCCGGCACCACAGCCATTCGGATATGGGCGCCTGTATCGCGAGCGGCTCATTTCCGGTGGGCGGCATGATCGTGGCCCCCTGCTCGATTCGGACATTGTCGGCGATCGCCTGGGGTCAGCTCAGCGATCTCTTGACTCGTGCCGCGGACGTCCAGCTCAAGGAGCGGCGGCGCCTGGTACTGCTCGTCCGCGAGAGCCCGCTCCATCTCGGCCACCTTCGCTCGATGGCGCAGGCCGCCGAGATTGGCGCGATTATCGCCCCGCCAATGCCGGCGTTTTACATGCAGCCGCACTCGATTGCCGAAATGGTCGATCAGATCGCCTGCCGCGCAATCAACCTTCTCGATTTGCCCGGCGTTTGCGCGCCGGCTCAAGCCTGGCTTGGCGGCGCGAATCCGAACTGACGGCCGATCGACGAGATTCAATTCACCTCCGCGAAGCCCAACGACGCCTTGACCTCAGGTGAAATCATCCGGGGCTGCCACGGCGGATCGAACGTCATCGTCACATCGGCCGAACCGATTCCGGGAACAAGAAGCGCGCTGTTGGCGGCACCCTCCTTGAGGAAGGCTGCCGCGGGGCAGCCTCGCGTCGTTGCCGTCATCGTAATGCGCGCGGTGCCGTCGTCGACCGACAGATCATAGATGAAGCCGAGGTCGACGATGTTGTATCCGAGCTCGGGATCGATCACCGCCCGCAACGCTTCCCTCACCTGCGCGGCAAGATCATCACTCTTCGTCGTCATCCCATCGCCCTGACCGTGAGTTGATAGACATCCCCCGCCGGCGTGAATCCTCCGCGCCATTGATGGCCGCGCTTGGTCAGTTCGCGGAAGAGGAAGATGGGCTCGCGACGGAGCAATGCGGAGAGCGTCTGACCCGGAGCCAGCTCCTCCACCGCTCCAAGGATCCTGACCATGGGCTCGGGCGGATCGAGATCGCGATTGTCGAGACGCATGACGGGCTCGGGCCAATCATCGGCCGATACATTGCCCGGAGCTTCGACGACTGCTTGCGGCACCTCGGCGACCGGCGTGAACAGCACTTCCCACTCACCCTGCTCGCGCTCGATCGCCTCGCTCGCAAAGCCCTTGCTCGCCATGACCCCGAACAGGGGAAGAGGCTTGAAGGGGGCATAGAGCCGCAGGCCCTGGCCGGGCTGAAGCCGATCGAGCGCGCCCATGATGGTTGAGAACGGCTCGTCGCCCGCCTTCAGGATCGGTCGAACGTCGATATCGATGAATTCGGTCATTGCATTCTCCTCCCTCAGTTTCGCGAGACCAGGAGCCCCGGAACCGAAGCCCCCCTCGGCACGCGCAAGCCCTCGGCCACGTCCGCGAGCTGTCTTGCCCTGACGAGCTCCTGCACGATGCCGAGGGTCGCGATCGTCATCACGGCCGCCGCGATCCGAAAGCCCGCCGGCACCTCCAGGAGCAGCATTGCCGTTGCCGCCCAGGTTGCGAGAAAGAACAGCACGAACCATTTCCTCGCGCGACGCTCGGCGACGAGGTCCTGAACGCGCGGCGTCGGAACTCTCCCGAGCACCGGGCCATAGGCTTCGAGCCAGGTCAGGAAGGGCACGATCTTGTAGAGATTGGCGAGAACCAGTCCCGTGAGCCAGCCGAACGCCGCGAGAAAGGCGAACGCACCGACATGCCGCGAAAATGATCCGGTGGCGGCGAGCGTAGCGCCAAGCAATACGACGGCGACGAGACCTGCGAACGACCAGATCGCCATGCAAGTGTTGAGCTCCAGCGCGCGGCGCTTGCGCGTGCGGTAGAGGCCGAGCACGTCGTAGCCGTAGAACGACAGCGCCGCCACGCCCGAGACGGCCGCAAGCGAGAGCACGAGATCCAGCTCCCAGCCGGCGAGCAGCGCCGACATGCCACCGATGATCGCAATGGCCAGCGTCGCCGTGCCCAACAGCCATGCGCGCAGGCCCAGCCGTGCATCGGCGTCCGGCGACAGCATGAACATCGCAAGCAGGCGATAGCTCACGCCCATGGCGGTCAAGGTCAGCCAGCCGCCGAGGCCCGCGATGGCATGCACAGGAACAGCCACCAGCAGGTTCGAGAACAGCGGCGCCGTCACCCGCCCGGAAAGAACGAGCGAGAAGATGCCGCCGAATGTGACGGTGGCGCAGATGCAGACGAGGCCGATCAACACGAAGCGGGCGGGGCCGGCTAGCGGGCGGGCCTGCCAAAGCGTCAGGCCGAGATCGGCGACGACGAGTGCGAAGCCGGCAATCAGCAGCATGGCCCCGACAGGGAGCAGCGACAAATAGGGAGCGATCCGGCCGCCCAGCGCCAGGAAGCCCGCGAGCAATGCGATCAGTCCCGCAGTCAGGAGCACCAGCGCCGGTAACGTCCAGTGCTCGGCATAGAGCGGTCGCGCGACAAGCACGGGCACGAATTGAAACAGCGCTCCGCACATCGTCATGCTCAACCAGCCGATGCAAATCATGTGGACGATGACGAGGGTATCGGGGGACGCCACGCCGGCGCCGGGAAATCCGAAGCCTCCGGCCATCAGCACCTCGGCCGCCAGCAACCATGCGGCGGCGATCCAGAAGTAGCTGATCGTCCATTTACTGAGGTTACTGCCGAGCATGGCCGTCAACGATCCTTTGTGCTGTCGGGAAGGTAAGCAGGCGAGACAGCATCCTCTTTGTCGAAGCACAAACTGGGGTGGTTTTCGCAGTTCAGTTTGTCGAAGAACAAAGATCGCGCCCGTGCGGCGGGCGATGCCTCGCCTGCCACCTAAACAGGAGGACCAAGTGCGAATATTCGACAGACTACGCAGGCGAAACCGCCACTGGGCTTCGGTCAAGCAGAGGTTTTTCGAGACGGTGATCACGGAATTTCTGCAGGAGATGGCGGCCGAAGCAGAGCCGGTGATGCTCGCGGGGCAGAACGCAGGCGGCGCCGCTTCCTGCTGCCATGCAATATCGGATAGCCCGTCATCGTCGATTTACCGATTCGATCCACGCACTTGAACAAGGAGAGCTTCATGAAACGATTTGTCTTCGCAGCCGCGTTTCTGGCGGCAGGGCTCGCGCCCGCCTGTGCCCAGGATGCGGCCGCGGGCGAAAAGGTCTTTGCGGTGTGCAAGGCCTGTCACCAGGTCGGCGATAACGCGAAGAACGCCGTCGGGCCAGTTCTCAACGGACTGTTCGGACGCAAGTCCGGCTCGGTCGACGGCTACAGCTACTCCGAAGCCAATAAGAAGTCGGGCATCACCTGGGATGAAGCAACCTTCTCCGAATACATCAAGGACCCGAAAGCCAAGGTCCCCGGCACCAAGATGGCCTTTGCAGGGATCAAGGACGAACAGAAGATCAAGGACCTGATCGCCTTCCTGCATCAATACGACAAGGCCCCGCTCAAGCTCGTGCAATAGACGGCGGCACGACATGGAGCCGGCGCTAAGGCAGGCGTCGGCTCTCTCCTACGGAAGGCCCCTGGCCTCGACTTCGCGGACGAGTTCCAGAATCGGCGCATCGAGATCATCAACAAGAGAGGTCAGGGTTGCCCGCTTGCGCAGGAGGTTCGTCCGCGGACATACGCCGTGCGCCTTGCACAGGAGATCTCTGAGCTGCTCGCTTTCCTCTATGATGCTTGGAGGATCGAGAGACGACCAGGCCAGCAGCATCGGGCTGTCGACGCCGAGGATGCCCGGAAAGATCGACTTATCGACGTACTTGCCTGCATCATCGCCAAAATACGATTTTGCGGCTGGGCTGGGATCCGATCCTGCGCGATAGAGGCCGGAAACCAGCGCAAGCCCGGCAATGGTCTGACCGGGATGCTGAAGCTCCCTGTGCGCAAGCAGGCTCGCGACGTGAAACGCACCGACCGAATACCCGATTGCGACGATCTGGTTGGGGTCTCCTCCGAACAGATCGATGTTCTCACGAATCCAGGATATTGCCGCCGCTACATCCTGCGCTCCGGCCGGCCATCGGCTGGCGGGAGCCACCCGGTAGGACATGGTCACGCCGATCAACTTATGGCGCGCGGCAAAGCACATCGCTTGATCTAGCGCCGGCCCTCTCGTGTCAGATCGTTCGCCGGTGAAACTTTCACCTGCCACGAACAGGAGCACGGCCCGCGGATTTGAGTCTCCGGAATGACTTGTGCTCGCGACGTCGAGCACATTCAGCTTATTCGGACCGTAACTGAGATTCCGGGAAATCGGCACCCCATCGCACAACTTCATGTCATCGGCGGGCGCGTCGGATTGCGAGAGGCCCGCAACTTGAAGTGCGGGACTGGATTTCACCGGATTGTCAGACCTCCCCCGCAGCTCAAAGCCCTGCGCATGCGCCGAGACGAGCACAGCCACCATCAGCAACAATCCGAACCCGAGACGCCTTTTCATCGGAAACGGCCTTCTCGCCGGGACCATATCGGTCACCCATCCTGACCGGCGCCCTCCGTTCGAAACAACCCAATTCGAAACTGGCAGCAAGGTTTCCGGTCAGGCCCAAGATAGGGCGCGCTTTATGGCGAAACGTCGCCGCCAATGAGCTATCGCGGCGACGCTTCGACCGCCTCATTCTCCCGAGCTTGCGCGCTTGAAAGCTTCCCATGCCGCTTGATTGGCCCGATCGAAGGCGGCACGGGACTCGCCCAGCGCCGCGTTCAATGCCCTCCAGGATTCCGTGCCTGCCTTGGTCAGCTTGTGGAAGTTCGCTTCGGCGACCGATGCATCGGCTTTCATCTGCTGGACGCTCGCCTCGACCTTGGCCCGGCGGTCGGCGGCAAATTCGGCCGACGCGGCCTGGAGGTTGTCGGCCGCCGCGCGCCAGGCCTTGAGCTGCGCCGCGGCCACGTCCTGAAACGTGGTCTGCTGCTGCTTGAGCTGCTGGCCGACGCCTTCGACATATTTCCTGGCGTCGGCCTGGAAGGATTCCCATTCGGATTCGAGTCTTGCCTTCGCCTGCAACCAGGCGCCTTCGCTGGTCTCCGCCTGCTTTTTCATGTCATCAAAAAACGTATTACGCTTGTCGCGCAGTTCCGCGATGGTCTTCTCCGCTGCCGACCGCGACTCCGTCGCAACCTCGTTCGCCTTGCTCTCCAGCGAGGTCAGCACGGCGTCCATTTCGTCGATCCGCTCCTTCGCCCAATTGAGATAGAAATGCACACCGCTTGCCATGATAGTCCTCCCTTGATCGATTGCCTTTCCTGCGTATCACACCACGGTGATTGATGATGCCAACGACCGTGGTACGCCCGGGTTCCCGCAGGACGGGCAACACGCGCGGCCGTCCCGTTCATGCCGTCCCGGGGACGGAACCGTGCAACGGCGCTAGATCTTGCACCTCGTGTATTTGAGGTTCATTCCCGGAATTTCCGGAAACAGGCGAATGAGGTTGTTGGTGTCCAGGACCTGCAAGTTGAACTTGACGTTCTGGTGCATGATCGAACTTGCGCAGGCCGCGGACAGGTCGAGATTTTCGCCGTCCTGTTTCCGCGACGTGATGGTGCAGTGGGCGGCTTTTCCCCGGATCTGATTGCCGTCGATGATGAAGCCCGAGCCGAAGAGATCCGAGAGCTCGGCAAACACGACCTGATTGCCTTTCTTCGCGAATATGCGGTTGCATAGATCAGGCTCGGTGGCCCAGGCACCCGACAAGTCGATCGCGCGCGCTCCGGCGATCGGCGTCAGCAGCATTCCGATCAAGGCCAAAGCCGGCACTTCGCGGCGACCAAAGCGAAACATCGTGTTCTCCTGAACGAGCGATCAGGCTGCGGGAACCGGTCGAAGCCTTCGGCGCGCTTCCGCGTAGAGCACTGCGATCGCGCAGGACGCCATTCGGGCTCGCACCGAGTCGGCACGAGAAGTCAGGACCACGGGCACACGGGCGCCAAGCACGATTCCGGCGGCATCCGCCTTGGCCAGATAGGAGAGATTCTTGGCCAGCATATTGCCGGCCTCGAGATCCGGCACTACGAGAATTTGCGCGCGGCCGGCCACCGCCGATTTGATACCCTTGATCCGCGCGGCTTCCAGATCGATAGCATTGTCAAAAGCGAGCGGACCGTCAAGCACGCCGCCCGTGATCTGACCCCGCTCCGCCATTTTGCAAAGAGCCGCGGCGTCGACCGTCGACGGGATCTTGGTCGTTACGGTTTCAACGGCAGACAGGATCGCGACCCTTGGTGTACCAAGGCCGACCTGGGTGAAGAGGTCGATGGCGTTCTGGACCATGTCGCGCTTGGCGTCGAGATCGGGGAAAATGTTGATCGCGGCATCGGTCACGAAGAGCGTCTCCGGATAGCTCGGCACATCCATGATGAAGACGTGACTGATCCGCCGCTCGGTCCGTAAACCGCTTGCTTCCGCGGTGACGGCCCGCATCAGCTCGTCCGTGTGAAGACTGCCTTTCATCAGGAGCTCGCCCTTCGCCTGGCGAACGAGCTCGACCGCCTTGAAGGCGGCTGCATCGCTGTGAGGCGCATCAACCAGTTCGAACGGCCTGATATCGAGGCCGAACTGTTCGGCCGTGCTCTTGATCTTGGCGATTGGACCGACAAGTGTCGGCTTGATCAGGCCGGCCTCCGCTGCTTCGCAGGCTCCTCGCAACGAGGTCTCGTCGCACGGATGAACGACGATAGTCGCTGCGGCCGGCACGCCCTTGGCGCTTGCCATGAGGCGTTCGTATTTGGCATGAGGCCTCCCCGCAATGCTGGTCCCAGTCGCGTCCGTGTCCATGAACTGCTCCCAATGGTCAAACTACCGGCGGCCGTCAGAACGCCTCGGTTGTTCGTCCGCCAAACGGACAACCGCAAAAAGGTCAAGCGCGCTGTCGCAGTCAGGGAGCGACTGGCGGAAGTTCAGGTCCACTGTCCTTCGAATGTGCTCTGGCCGCACTGGAAGCTCCTGCCTCTCGTGTCTTCAGAATCCGGTCGCCGGAGCGAGGGTCACCTGGATCGATTTGTAGTGGTCCAGCAGGGCGATCGCTTGATCAAGCTCATCTCCGGCCGACTTCTGCGACAGGCTTTCCTGCAATTCGTCGATCCGGGATTTCAATTCGGCAAGATCAAAATCCGCGACCGAAGACGCCGACTCCGCGAGGATCGTAAGCTCTTCATTCGAGAACTCCGCCAGACCGCCCAGCACCACAAATCTCTCGCGAGCCTCGCCGGCGAAAGCTGTCACGATTCCCGGACGGAGCAGCGAGACAACCGGCGCGTGCCCGCTCAGCACGCCGAAGTCGCCTTCCATGCCGGGCAGATCGGCCTGCTCGACCTGCTCCGCAAACAGCATCTTTTCGGGCGAGACAAGATTCATCAGAAAGGTCGCCATCATGTTTCCGATGTCTGGGCAGTCGGCCGCTTCTCTTGCCGGGTTGTAGTGCATCAAGACGAGCTGCAATATGACGGTCGCCAAGCCACCTTGACGCCAATGTGCGCGGCGGAGCCGAACCCGGCTTGATCTGAATCAAGCGGATGCGGCTCCGTGCGGTCGCCTCACGCACATCTGATTACGGTGACGATGGCGGCAGCAGCAGTTGGCGCTCGCCGGCCACGACGCGGGCGAGCTCGGCGGGCACGCGCGCCAGAACGCCGTCCCAGACCCGCTGCTTCCGCTGGCGGAACTACCGCATGGTCGGATACCAGGGGCTATCCTCCCGATC
>CAYVVB010000303.1:0-4322 GCA_964454955.1 uncultured Bradyrhizobium sp.
AGGAGGATTGGTCCCGTTCCCGCTTTTGCCGTGTCCGAATAGAGCCAGGAGTGGATCAGATCGACGGTTGAAACCTTGGTGCCCGTCGTGTTTAGCTTCTCAAAGATGTCGCAGATGTCCCCCAAAAGATAGCTCGGAGGCACAATATAAACTGCGAGCTTTGTATTCACTAAGCCTTCAAAGCACGCCTTTAATACGCTGTCTCGTCGGTTGAGTTCTGCCTCCGAAGGCAAGATACCGTTAGGGTAGAATTGCTGTGAACGAATGCATTGCAAATAGCGCATCCATTGCGCAAGTATCTCCTCGCCCTCAATGCTGGTAGCAAGTGGGAAGAGACCTGCAGCGATACAGGCTGCATCGTTCTCCATGCTTCGTTTTTTGATCTCAGAGTCCTTTAGAAATACGACTCGTTGGGACGGATCCTCTGTGGCAACGTTTAGATAAAATCGGCCGGCGAAGCGGAAGCTCTGGTTTTTTGCTTTTAAACCACCAAATGCCATCGCGATTGATGTGCATCGCTGCTTGCCATCTAAGATGGCATAGAGCCGTGCAGGTCGAGCGGTCAGCGGAGCAAAAAACCTTGCTTTTCGGTCTTCGTCACCAGGATCGTCGGGGATCGAGATCGGTTCTAGCGGCAACTCCGATTGGTCGGGTTGCTCCCACAGAGTGGCCATTCCGATCGGTCTCGAATCGAATATTGAGTTAACCAGATCGATTGCATCGGCGACTGACCATACAAATTGACGTTGAAATTCTGGGACGAGCCATTCGCCGCGCTTTAATTTCTTTAGCAATTCGGGAACGGCAACGTCAGTCACCTGCAAGCCACTCATATAAATATCGCCCCTGCCACAAAGGATTTCGCCAAAGCCATGCTAGTAGATGGGTGGGAGAAACACAACTTAACCTCGGCTCGTCCCCCTCTGCTCCAGAGGAAGCGCTGTGCCCCAGTGAAGGGGGCCGCATTGCAAACGAAGCTGATTTGCCCGACGAGCAGCCGTTGCAAAATCGCGTCAAGCCTCGCGCGCAAAAATATTTCTGTTTTTCAGAATCCCGACTCAGCTGTATGGTCCAGCCATCCCGCCTCGGCAAGAGGGGCGTATCGCGATCGTCACGAAACGCGAGGCGGGATGCGGTGGACGCGAAGGTGCTGTCTGACGAGCGGCGCCGGCGCGGACGGCGAAGTCGTGTGGTTCTGGCACACCCATGCAAGCGCCAAGTAGGCGACGATGCTTCGCATCGCGCCTATGACGGTGACAAACGCCGGTTCACCGGGAAGAGCGCGAAGTAAGCCGTAAACCACTGCGCAGGGAAGGCCGGTTGTTACCGCCTGTACCTGTGGTCAGCGCGCACTCGCGCAATCATTTTTTGCGCGGGGGCCGTGGGTGCAAGCGGGCACCCGGTCTTCCCTGCGCCCTCTGTAGTGAGAGAGGGCCAAGCACTTGGCACAGCTCGGGCGAATCCCGCCGCGAGAATGAGGAGCTATGTCCCGTCACCGTCATGCCCCGCGCATGCGGGGCACCCAGTACGCCACGACTCCTCTGCGAAGCCTCGATGTCTCTGGAACACTGGATCGTCCGGCCAAGCCGGATGACGACAACGGAGTGAGCGGCTGGCTCGCCGGTCTTACGGCCCCTGTTACCTCTCGGCAACAGTCGGTTCCAAATCCCAGCGGGGTGTCATTGCCGACAATTCGACTGGTCATCCCGTCCAAGCCCGGACAGGCCGGGTGCTTCTAAAATCCAATCCATATTTGCATTGGTCTCATTGGAGAATTTGATGTCCTGGAAGTTGGCGTCCGTCGTTCTCGTAGCGACGGTGATGGCGCAGGGGGCGCTTGCGGCCGATCTCGCCCAGCGGACCTTCACCAAAGCGCCGGCGCCGGCCCTGCCGGCCTCGGACTGGAGCGGCGCCTACGCCGGTGTGAACTTCGGTTATGGCGCCGGCTCCAATCCAATCAATATGACGTTCACTCCGGCCAGCGATGGTGGTGAACACCCGGTCCTCGCGCCGGCGGGTTGGCTCGGCGGCGGCCAGCTCGGCTACAATTTCCAGGTGGGAGGCTGGGTCTTCGGCGTCGAAGGCGACATCCAGGCGAACGGGCTCAAGCAGTCGATCTGCTTTGATTTCTGCGATCCGTCCCTCACGTTTCGCGTGACGCAGGAGCTGCCGTGGTTTGCCACAGCCCGCGGCCGGCTCGGTTACGCGGCCGGGCCGGCACTGTTCTATGCGACGGGTGGCGCTGCCTTCACCAACGTGAAGACATCGCTCGCCTCGATCTTCGCGCCCACTCCGAGCGTAACGGGAGCGTTCCAGGATGCCCGGACGGGGTGGGTGGCCGGCGGCGGGATCGAGGCCGCGCTTGGCGGTCACTGGACCGCAAAGGTCGAATATCTCTACATGGATTTCGGCACCGTCACCCACGCGATCTACGATCCCTCGTTGGGGCCTTCGTCCCCCGAAATATTTCCGATCTCTGTGCGCGAGCACGTCTTCCGGATCGGCTTGAACTATCTTTTCGGTGACTCCGGCCGTGGCTCGGCGCTTGCGAGTTTCGCCGATGCCCATGCAATGATATCCCCATCTGCCTACAGTTGGTCTGGTGTTTACGTGGGCGGCAATCTCGGTGGTGGCGTCGCCTCGGGGCCGACGGCTCTCGGGTACGACAATGTCGTGAGCAACCAAAGCAATTTCGCCGCGCGCTCCTTCAACGGCGGCCTGCAGGCGGGGGTGAACTGGCAGGTGCAGCGCCTGGTGCTTGGTCTGGAGGGCGACTTTCAGCTCAACGATCAAAGCCAGAGGGAATGCTACGATTATTGTCTCCCCGACCAGACCGTCAATTTTGCGACGCGGTTGCCCTGGTTCGCCACCGAGCGCGCGCGCATCGGCTATGCCACAGGGCCGTTGCTGGTTTACGGGACGGCCGGTGCGGCACAGGGGCGTGTCGACACGAGCTTTATGGGCTTCGACAGCGGATTCACGTGGGCCTCAGGCGATTTTAGCGATGTCAAATCCGGCTGGACGGCCGGCGGTGGCATCGAGGCGGCAATCTCCGATCGCTGGAGTGCGAAGGCCGAATATCTTTATGTCGATCTCGGCAACGTGAGCCACGCGATACCCGTAGTCTACTACGGCAGCTATAACGCAACCTTCGACACGACAATCCACGACCACATCTTCCGCGTCGGCTTGAACTACAAGGTCGCGCCCTTCTAGCTCTCCCTCTCATCGCGCGTGCGATCGCGTCTCGTTTTGACGACCCGTGCGGGCGTCATGGCCTCGTCCGGGCGTCCGACTTCGAACCATCTGCTGCTGCCGCGCGACCAAGGTCCGTTTGCAGCGGCAAGGTCCTATTCGTGAATTCATCGCCTCCCGACTTCCAGCCCATCCGATTCTCGAGTGATGATCTGCCGCAGCCCGATCGGCTGGTTCAATGGCGCGACGCATACGGCAGGATCGCGATGAAGGCGGATGTGGAGCCGTTGCATGAGGCGCCCTTCCATTGCGAGGCGATCCTGCGCTCGCTGCCGGGAGTGGGGCTCGCGTCGTTCAGCATTTCGCCGAACCGGATCAGGCGGACGCCCGCGATGGTCGCGGACGGCAACGACGATCTGGTGATGGTGCTGTCGGTCTCCGGCACGACCGTCGTCTCGGCAGATGGCCGCGAAGCCACACTCGGCCGCGAAGGTGCGGCGCTGATGTCGAGCGCGGAGCCGAGCGTTACGTCCATTCACACCCGCTCGCGGCTTCACTGCCTTGTGCTTCCGTCCGCGAAAATGGCCCCGCTGGTCTCCGATCTCGACGCTGCCCTGGTGTCTGCGATCCCTGGAGATGTCGAAGCCGTTCGGCTGCTGTCGCGCTATGTCAAGTCACTGGGTGACGACCTCGCGCTGCCGACACCGGAGCTGCGGCGGATTGCCGCGACGCACATCTACGATCTCGCGGCACTCGCGCTCGGCGCGACGCAGGATGCCGCGGCGATCTCGCAAGAGCGCGGCGTGCGTGCGGCACGGCTGCAGGCGATCAAGGCGGACATCGCCGAGAACGCGAGCAGGCCCGTCTTCTCGATCGAGGAGGTCGCGCTTCGTCAGGGCGTCACGCCGAGATATATCCGGCGGCTGTTCGAAGGAACGGGAACGACGTTCACGGAATATGCGCTCGAACAGCGGCTCTTGCGTGCACACCGGATGCTGAAAGACCCGCGGTACGACAATCATCCGATAGGATCGATCGCATTCGAGGTTGGATTTGGCGACCTATCCTATTTCAACCGCGCCTTCCGCCAGAGATTTGGCGCCACGCCGTCGGACATCCGCGCGCTG
>CAYVVB010000304.1:0-33793 GCA_964454955.1 uncultured Bradyrhizobium sp.
TCGCGCTCGCCGCGGGCCCCGCCCGGGCGGCCGATGATCCGGTGCTGGCGAAGGTCGATGGTACCGAGATCAAGAAGAGCGACGTCGCGCTGGCCGAGGAGGAGCTGGGACCAAGCCTCGCCCAGATGGATCCGGCGACCAAGCAGGAAAACGTGCTGTCGTTCCTGATCGACATGAAGATCGTCGCCAAGGCCGCCGAGGACAAGAAGCTTGCCGACAGCGACGACTTCAAGAAGCGGTTGGCGTTCACCCGCAACCGGCTCCTGATGGACAGCCTGCTGGCGAGCGAAGGCAAGGCCGCGACCACCGACGACGCCATGAAAAAGGTCTACGAGGACGCGTCCAAGCAGATCTCCGGCGAGCAGGAAGTTCATGCCCGTCACATCCTGGTCGAGACCGAGGACGAGGCCAAACAGGTCAAGGCGGAGCTCGACAAGGGCGCCGATTTCGCCGAACTCGCCAAGAAGAAGTCCAAGGATCCCGGCGCGTCCGACGGCGGCGACCTCGGCTTCTTCACCAAGGACCAGATGGTGCCGGAATTCTCCGCGGTCGCGTTCTCGCTCGAGCCCGGCAAGATTTCCGACCCCGTGAAGACCCAGTTCGGCTGGCACATCATCAAGGTCGAGGAAAAGCGTAATCGCAAGCCGCCGGAATTCGATCAGGTCAAGAGTCAGATTGAAACTTATGTGACACGCAAGGCCCAGGCGGATTACGTGGCGAAGCTGCGCGAGGGCGCCAAGATCGAGCGGATGGACCAGGCGGCCAACACGCCCGCGACGCCCGACGCAGCAAAGCCGGCGGACGCGAAGAAGTAAGCCGCCTTTTCCGCGGTCTTCGCCTGGCTTGACCGGGCGATCCGGTGCGCCGCGCCTACAGATATGAAGTCATCGCTCTGGAATAGTCATGCCCCGCTTTCGCGGGGCATGACGAGATCGGTGTCGGGATGATACAGAGCGCTTCCCTTTTTCCCATCGCCGGAAGCCCTCATGTCCACCGCCGTTTCCCCGCTCGCACCGACCGAATTTCCTGCAATGCCCGCGATTGCGGGCGTGAGGCTCGCCACCGCGGCGGCCGGGATTCGCTATCAGGGGCGCACGGACGTGCTGCTCGCCCTGCTGGACAAGGGCACCACGGTTGCCGGCGTCTTCACCAAGTCCAAATGCCCTTCCGCGCCGGTCGAATGGTGCCGGTCGAAGCTCGCTGGTGGCAAGGCGCGGGCGCTCGTTGTCAATTCCGGCAACGCCAACGCCTTTACCGGCAAGTCCGGCCGGCAGGCGACCGCCATGACCGCCGCGATCGCCGCCAAGGCGGTCGGCTGCAGCCCGAATGAGATATTCCTTGCTTCCACCGGAGTGATCGGCGAACCGCTCGACGCCAGCAAGTTCGATGGCGTGCTGGCCAACCTCGCCGAGACGGCGACGCCGGGGGATTGGATGGCCGCGGCCAAGGCGATCATGACCACCGACACCTTTCCCAAGATCGCGACCGCGACCGTCAAGCTCGGCAAGGCCAGGGTCACGATCAATGGCATGGCCAAGGGCGCCGGCATGATTGCGCCCGACATGGCGACCATGCTGTCCTTCATCTTCACCGACGCGCCGCTGTCGGCCGGCGTATTGCAGTCGCTCCTGAAAAGCGGGGTTGAAGACACGTTCAATGCGATCACCATCGACGGCGACACCTCGACATCGGATACGCTGCTGGCATTCGCGACCGGTGCGGCCGCCGCAAGCGGTGCTCCGAAGATCAGCCGCGCCAGCGATCCGCGGCTGAAGGAGTTCACCAAGGCGTTCCGCGCCATCCTCGCCAGCCTGTCCGAGCAGGTGGCGCGCGACGGCGAAGGCGCGCGCAAGCTGGTCGAGATCCTCGTCGAAGGCGCGGTGTCCAAGGCGTCGGCGCGACGCATTGCGATGTCGATTGCGAATTCGCCGCTGGTGAAGACGGCGATCGCCGGCGAGGACGCCAACTGGGGCCGCGTGGTGATGGCGGTCGGCAAGGCCGGCGAGCCCGCCAATCGCGACAAGCTCTCGATCTCCTTCAACGGCATTCGCGTCGCCAGGAGCGGTGCCCGCGATACGGCTTACGACGAAGCCGAAGTCTCCAAGGCGATGAAGGAGCCGAAGATCCAGATCAAGGTCGCCCTCGGGCTGGGCAAAGGCCGCGACCGCGTGCTCACCTGCGACCTCACCAAGGAATACGTCGCCATCAACGGTGACTATCGCTCGTGATGGCCGACATCAAGCTGACACTCGTGGTCGCCTGCGCGCTTGTCGACACCGACAAGCGCGTGCTGATCGCGCAGCGCCCGCCGGGCAAGTCGATGGCGGGCTTGTGGGAGTTTCCCGGCGGCAAAGTCGAACCTGGCGAGCGCCCGGAGCAGACCTTGATCCGCGAGTTGCACGAAGAGCTCGGCATATCGGTCAGCGAGCCGTGCCTTGCGCCGCTCACCTTCGCGAGCCACGCCTACGAGAGCTTTCACCTGTTGATGCCGCTTTATATCTGCCGGCGCTGGGAAGGACTCACCATCGCGCGCGAGGGACAAAATCTTGCATGGGTGCGCGCCAACAAATTGCGCGATTATCCGATGCCGCCGGCGGATATTCCGCTGATTCCGCACCTGGTCGATCTGCTGACGTGAGGAGCGGAGAGCGCGTCACCCCTTCTTTGCGTTCTTCACCGCCTGTTCCAGGCTCACCTTCGCCGAGCCCGGCTGCAGCGGCTTCTGCTGGTTTTCATGCGGCGCCCAGGCGGAGAGCCAGATCACGTCGAAGGTGGCGCGGATGCGGCCGTCCGGATCGGCAAAGCGTTCGCCGTAAAGCTGCGCCATCCGAAGCAGCGTGGTGCGCCGGGTCGGTGCCGTCCGCCGCTCGATCAGGATGTTGGTCGCGCCCATCCGCCGTAAATCCTGCATCAGCGCCAGCGCGCTGTCGTAGCGCACCACGATGCGATCGATATCGGTAACCGGCAGCGCGAAGCCGGCCCGCTGCAACAGGCCGCCGATATCGCGCAGATCGGCGAATGGCGCCACGCGCGGCGAAACCCCGCCCTCGCACTCGGCTTCTGCCGCGGCGAAGGATTGCCTGAGTTCGGTGAGCGTGTCGCCGCCGATCATCGCCGCAAGCAGCAGTCCGTCCGGTTTCAGCGCGCGGCGGATTTGCGCCAGCACACCGGGCAGGTCGTTGACGAATTGAAAGGCCAGGGCAGAGACCGCAAGGTCCAGGCTTTCGGGTGCAAAGGGCAGAGTTTCGTGCGCGCCAGCCATCGGTTCGACACGCGTGATCGACCCGACGCGCTCGCGCAGGCAAGGCTGCAGCCCCTCGCCCGGCGTCCAGATATCCGCAACGACCCTGAAATCCCGCATCACGGCAGCCAGACGCTCGGCCATGTCCTCGGCGACACGGTCGAGCAGAAAGCCAACCGGCCCGAGCGAGAGCGCCCGTTGCTGCCGCCTCGCCAGCAGCGCGCGGTCGAACAGGATCGGTGCGGTGGTCGGGCTTTTGCTCAGGTTGGCCATGCGGGCTGGTTAAGCCCGTCCCGCCACGTCTGGCAATCCCGGTTCTTGAGCTACTCCCGGCGCGGCGCTAGCCTTGCCGGATGGAAGCCAACATCGCGGCCTCTCGCACAGTTCTTGGCCATTTCCGCGGCCTCTTCGGTGCCTGCCGAAACGGCGTTCGGCAGGCCGCAAAGCTTGCGCTCGACATCGCGCTGCCGACGCTGTGCGTCGCTTGCCGCGAGCCAGTGGACGGCGAAGGGGTTTGCGCCGATTGCTGGACGAAACTGTCATTCATCGCACCGCCCTATTGTCCGCGACTTGGCATTCCCTTCGTCTACGACCCGGGGCCGGACATGCTGTCGATGGAGGCAATCGCCGCTCCGCCGGCCTTTGCACGCGCCCGCGCGGCCGTCCGCTATGACGAGGTGGCGCGCACCCTGGTGCATGCGCTGAAATACCAGGACCGCACCGATCTCGCCCCCACCATGGGCCGCTGGATGGCGCGGGCCGGACGCGAACTCCTGGATGGCGCCGACATGCTGATTCCGGTGCCGCTGCATTGGCGGCGCGCATGGCGCCGCCGTTACAATCAGTCGGGCGCGCTGGCTCGGGTCATCCAGGACCAAAGCGGCGTCAAGCTGCGCGCAGACCTGTTGTCGCGGGTGCGGGCCACGGAGCAGCAGGTCGGGCTCTCCCGCGCACAACGGGCCAGCAATGTGCAGGGGGCATTCGAGGTATCTACCGACCGGCGGCCGGAGGTGGCCGGCCGGCGCGTGATCCTGATCGACGACGTCCTGACAACCGGCGCGACCTTGGACGCCTGCGCGCGGGCGCTGTTGCGCGCCAAGGCCGCGCAGGTCGACGTGCTGGTTTTTGCCCGGGTTGTGGACGCCCCCAAAGCTCCCATATAATTCACAATCCGCAAAAAATCAGAACACCCCATGACCGCTGCTATTGAAATCTACACCCGTCCGGGTTGCGGCTACTGCAGTGCCGCCAAATCGCTGCTGACCCGCAAGAAGGCCGTTTTTACCGAATATGATGCCGGCAAGGATCCGAGTTTCCGCCAGCAGATGTACGATCGCGCCGGGCAGGGCTCGACCTTTCCGCAGATTTTCATCGGCCAGACCCACGTCGGCGGCTGCGACGATCTTTACGCGCTCGACCGCGCCGGCAAACTCGATGCCCTTCTTGCCGGAGAATTGGCTTCGCCATGAGCACTGACAACACTGGCGCCGACAACACTTTCACCGCTGCGTTGGTGCAAATGCGCACCGGTCTCTTGCCGGGGCAAAGCCTCGAGCAAGGCACCAACCTGATCAGGCAGGCGGCCGCGGCCGGCGCCGACTATGTGCTGACGCCCGAAGTCAGCAACATGATGCAGCTCAGCCGCAAGGCGCTGTTCGAGCATCTTTCGACCGAACAGGACGATGCCTCGCTGAGAGTGTACCAGGCGCTTGCGGCCGAACTGAAGATCCATCTGCATATCGGATCGCTGGCACTGCGTTTCTCGCCTGAGAAGGCGGTCAACCGTTCGTTCCTGATCGGGCCCGACGGCAAGGTGCTCGCCAGCTACGACAAGATCCACATGTTCGACATCGATCTGCCGGGCGGCGAGAGCTACCGCGAATCCGCCAATTACCAGCCCGGCGAGACCGCGGTGATTTCCGATCTCCCCTGGGGCCGCATCGGGCTCACCATCTGCTACGATGTGCGCTTCCCGGCGCTGTACCGCGCATTGGCCGAAAGCGGCGCGTCCTTCCTGACCGTGCCATCGGCCTTCACCCGCAAGACAGGCGAGGCGCATTGGCATGTGCTTTTGCGCGCGCGGGCGATCGAGACGGGCTGTTTCGTGTTCGCGGCCGCGCAGGGCGGCCTGCACGAGAACAAGCGCGAGACGTTCGGCCATTCGCTGATCATCGATCCCTGGGGCGAGGTGCTCGCCGAAGCGGGCACAGAGCCCGGCGTCATCATGGCCAGGATCGATCCCGCCAGGGTCGAGGCTGCCCGCAAGTCGGTGCCGTCGCTGCAGCACGGCCGCCGCTTCAGCGTGGTCGACCCCAAGGCGGGTTCTGACTATCTGCATCTTGTGCGAGGATCGGCATGATCCGGTACTCGTTGCGCTGCGAGCACGACCACACCTTCGAAAGCTGGTTCCAGAATTCCTCTGCCTTCGATCAGCAGGTAAAGCGAAAGCTTGTGAGCTGCCCGATCTGCGGTTCTGAAAGGATCGAAAAAGCGATCATGGCTCCGCGGATCATGAGCAAGAAGGGCCGCGAACGCGTGGCGGTGGCCGCGCAAGCGCCGGAGGCGCCGCAAGCGGGCCAGACACCGCTGATGATGGCGCAGGAGCGCGAACTGCGCACCAAGCTGAAGGAGTTGCGCGACCATATCGTCAGGAACGCCGACAATGTGGGCGAGCGCTTCCCCAATGAGGCGCGGAAGATGCATTATGGCGAGATCGAGCATCGGCCGATCTACGGCGAGGCCTCGCCGGGAGAAGCGCGCGCGCTGATCGAGGAAGGCGTCGAAGTCTCCCCGCTCCCGGTCTTGCCGGAAGAGCGGAACTGAACGCACCATCCAGCCCGCCCCATGAGCCCGATTTCATTCTCGTCGTGGCAAGTCTGGGCGGTGCTCTCGGCGATCTTTGCCGCGCTGACTGCAATCTTCGCCAAGGTCGGCGTCGAGGACATCGACTCCGATCTCGCAACGCTGATCCGCACGGTCATTGTGCTGATCGCGCTGGCGCTGATCCTCTATGCCACGGGGCGGATCAGCCGCCCGGGCCCGATCCCGGCCAGAAGCTGGCTCTTCCTGCTGCTTTCCGGCCTCGGCACCGGCGCCTCCTGGCTGTGCTATTTTCGCGCGCTCAAGCTCGGGCCGGCGACGCTGGTGGCGCCGATCGACAAGTTGAGCGTGGTGCTGGTGGCGCTGTTCGGCGTGGTCTTTCTCGGCGAGCGGCCGTCGCTCAACGGCTGGCTCGGCATCGCACTGATCTCCGCCGGCGCGGTGCTGATCGTCATCAAGCGCTGACGAGACGCCTCAAAGCAGCTACGCCGCCACCAAGAGTGCGACCCCGATGACGATCAGCACGATGCCGAGAAGTTCGCGCAGCGAGACCGGCTGCTTGAACGAGTAATAGGCCACGGCCTGCGCGAACAGCACTTCGACCAATGCCAATGTGCGCACGTTGGCCGCAGCGGTCAGCGCAAACGCCAGGAACCAGAATTGCGAGGCGAACGCGCCCATGAAGCCTGCAAGCAGCGACGGCCGCCACATGAACAGGATCTTGCGCAGCACGTCCGGCGCGCGCCATAGCAGATAGATCGTCAGCACCAGCGTCTGCACGAACAGCCCCAGCACCAGCGTGTAGGAGGCCGCCGTCACGAATGAGACGCTGGGCACAGTGATGATGGCGCCGCGGTAGCCGACTGCCGACAGCGCGAACGCGGCTGCCGCGACAAGGCCGATGATGGTCGGCTTGGCCTCGGCGAAGCTGCTCTTGCCCCCGGGCCGCAATGCGGTCGTCAGCACGCCGACGGTGGCGACCATGATCGCGGTCACTTTCATGACGGTGAGATGATCGCCCAGGAAAACGAAGCCGAAGATCGCGGTCTGGATCGCCTCCGTCTTCAGATAGGCCGTCGTCACCACGAAGGAGCGCTCGTTCATCGCGAGCAGCATGAGGCCGGTGGCGAGAATCTGGCTCAGAGCGCCGAGCATCAGCCACGGCCAGAACGCCGCAGGGGCCGCCGGCAAGGGATCGCCGGAGCTTAGAAGCGCAATGACAAAGAACAGAAGCGAAAACGGAAAACCGAACAGAAAGCGGATATTGGTCGCGCCCCAGGTCCCGAGCGGTCCGGTCAGTTGCCGCTGCATCGCATTGCGCGCGACCTGGCCGAGCGCGGCGATGATGGTAAAGGGAATCCAGAGAGTCGCGACGGAGAACATGGAGGATGCCAGATTGAGCGCCCGGAAAGTGCCGGCCGCGGCGAAGGCGGTCAACCGGCACGACGCATGACAGGATTGCGAGCAGACCTAAATGCCGTCGTCGTCCCTGCGTTCGCAGGGACGACAGATATCGCTCACACCATCTCTTCCGCGACCACCATGTAGTTCACGTCCGTGTCGGAGGAGAGGCTCCATTTGTCGGCGAGGGGGCTGTAGACCACGCCGGTTTCCTCGGTGATCGCCAGGCGGTTGTCGAGGAGGTATTGCGCGAGTTCGTCGGGAGTGACGAACTTGTCCCACCGATGGGTGCCGCGCGGCAGCCAGCGCAGGATGTATTCGGCGCCGACGATGGCGAGCGCGAAACTTTTCCAGTTGCGATTCAAGGTCGAGATCACCATCAGCCCGCCGGGCTTGAGCATGGCGGCGCAGCGCTTGAGAAACAGTCCGATATCGCTGACGTGCTCGATCACTTCCATGGCCAGCACGACGTCGAAGCGCTCGCGCGGGTCCATCTGCTCGACCGTGGTGCAGCGGTAGTCGATGGAGAGATGGCCCCGGTCGGCGTGCAGCTTGGCGGCGGCGACATTCGATGGCGAGGGATCGATGCCGATGACCTGGGCCCCCAGCCGGGTGAGCGGCTCGCACAACAGCCCCGCGCCGCAGCCGATGTCGAGGACGCGCAGGCCGGACAGGCAGTTCAGGCTTTTGACATTGCGCTCGAACTTGCGGGCAGCGGCATCGCGAATATAGCCGAGCCGCAACGGATTGATCTTGTGCAGGGGGGCCATCTTGCCCCGTGGGTCCCACCACTCCTGCGACAGTTTCGAGAATTTGGCGACCTCGCCCGGGTCGACGGTCGAACCCGGCGTGCCGGAGGTGCTCCTTGTGTCCTGCTGCATGACCATGGATAACTCTTAAAGCCCCTCTCGCGCGGTGATGGCGCTGCGGAACGCCAGCGGTGAACCGATCGTCTCGATCTTTTGCCTGCCCTCGCCGACGCCCATGATGGTCACATCACCATAGTTGAGAATCCGCCCCAGAATGCTCTGATCGACGTCGACGCTCTCGATCTTGTCGAGCGCCATCTCAAAGGAGCGTCGTTTGATGAAGCCGGTCTTGTGCACCACCCGCCGGTCGGTCACGTCGGTCTCGGTCGTGAAGCGGTGGAACCAGGCTTTGATCGTCCAGAACAGGGCCACGATCGCCATGAGCGCGGCCGCGGCCCAGCATAGCAGGACAAGGCTATCGATCGTAGTCGTCCGCGACAGCACAAAGGGCACCACCGCCCCTATCCAGGCGGCGATCGCAGGCAGATAAAATATCCAGTGCGCATTGGTGGAATATAGAACCCTTTCGCCGGGTTGCAGGATTCCATCGATATAACGCCCCATCAACCGGCCTCAACCAACACCAGACGCATACCCTAGCCCCGCACCGCCATGTGACCGCCGCATCACCCAGGAACCCGCTTGCCCCCGGCGGCGGGCCTATGTATACGCGCGTTTCGGCCCGGGCGCCTCCGGTTTCGCGCCGGGCTGGTAAGTTATCCTCTTTCGGGGAGTGTGCGCGTCGTCATGGGCCGCCTCGTGATGAAATTCGGCGGCACGTCCGTCGCCAATATCGATCGTATCCGCAACGTTGCCCAGCATGTGAAGCGCGAGGTCGACGCTGGCCACGAGGTGGCCGTCGTGGTGTCCGCCATGGCCGGCAAGACCAATGAGCTCGTGGCATGGTGCACCGAGGCCTCGCCCATGCATGACGCGCGCGAATATGATGCAGTGGTCGCTTCCGGCGAGCAGGTCACCTCGGGATTGCTTGCGATCGTGCTGCAGAGCCTCGGCATCCAGGCGCGGTCCTGGCAGGGCTGGCAGATCCCGATCAAGACCAGCGACGCCCATGCCTCCGCGCGGATTCTCGACATCGACGGCTCCGAACTGATCAAGCGCTTCAAGGAGCGCAAGGAGGTCGCCGTGATCGCCGGCTTCCAGGGCATCAACCCGCAGACCGGGCGGATCACCACGCTCGGGCGCGGCGGTTCCGACACTTCGGCGGTGGCAATTGCGGCCGCCATCCACGCCGACCGCTGCGACATCTATACCGACGTCGACGGCGTCTACACCACCGACCCGCGAGTGGTTCCGAAAGCGCGCCGGCTCGACAAGATTGCGTTCGAGGACATGCTGGAACTGGCCTCGCAGGGCGCCAAGGTGCTGCAGGTTCGTTCGGTGGAACTGGGCATGGTACACAACATGCCAATCTTCGTCCGTTCCAGCTTCGACAAGCCAGAGGATATCGACCCGCACGGCGTGCCACCGGGCACGCTGATCTGCAGCGAGGAGGAATTGATGGAAAGCCATGTCGTCACCGGGATCGCCTTTTCCAAGGACGAGGCCCAGATTTCCGTGCGCCAGATTGAGGACAAGCCGGGGATTGCCGCCGCGATCTTCGGGCCGCTTGCGGAAGCCAATATCAATGTCGATATGATCGTGCAGAACGTTTCCGAGGACGGCAAGACCACCGACCTGACCTTCACGGTCCCGGCATCGGATTACGTCCGGGCACGTGACACCATCACCTCGACCAAGGACAAGATCGGCTATGCGCGCTTCGACAGCGCCACCGACATCGCCAAGGTTTCGGTGATCGGCAGTGGTATGCGCAGCCACGCCGGCGTGGCGGCCAAGGCGTTCGCGGCCCTGGCGGCGCGCAACATCAACATTCGCGCCATCACCACCTCCGAGATCAAATTTTCGGTGCTGATCGATGCCGCCTATACCGAACTGGCCGTGCGGACGCTGCACACGCTCTACGGGCTGGATAAGGTTTAGAACAATCTTTCCTTAGCTCGTGCAGCATTCGACCACCATCGGCGATTGCAGCCGATGGCAGGCCTTTTGCTTGGCAAAGCAGGCGTCAATTCGCTATACGGCCAACCATGGGCTGCCGCAAACTGTGCCACAGTTTTGGCTATCCTGATTCGGCCCGTATCAGTTGGGCTGGACGGCGCCGGATGAACAAGATTGTTGCTTTTTGCAAGTTAGACGCCAGCTCCCGGCCACCCGCCGGGCTGGCTTCAATGATGGGGATGAGAGCACATGCGAAGCGCGTCGGGAGGTCCCCGCGTCCTTTTGAGACGGCTTCGCGAAACCATGGCGGAGCAGGTCAGCGCCCAGGAACGATTGGACAAGATCGTGGTGCTGATCGCTGCCAACATGGTGGCCGAGGTCTGCTCGGTCTATGTGCTGCGCGTCGATAATACGCTCGAGCTCTATGCCACCGAAGGTCTGAACCGGGGGGCCGTCCACCACACGGTGCTGAGCGCCCATGAGGGCCTGGTCGGCCTCGTCGCGAGCGAAGCTACGCCCCTCAATTTGAGCGACGCGCAGAGCCACCCGGCCTTTTCGTTCCGTCCGGAAACCGGCGAAGAAATCTACCATTCCTTCCTCGGCGTGCCGATCCTGCGCGCCGGCAATACGCTCGGCGTGCTGGTGGTGCAGAACCGCGCCAAACGCACCTATGTCGAGGAAGAGGTCGAGGCGCTGCAGACCACCGCGATGGTGCTCGCCGAGATGATCGCCTCCGGCGAGCTCGCGGCGCTCGCCCAGCCCGGCGCCGAACCCGCCGCGCGCCATTCGCTGCACAAGGTCGGGACGATCCTGTCCGACGGCATCGCGCTCGGTCACGTCGTGCTGCATGAGCCGCGCGTCGTCATCAACAATTACATTGCCGAGGATCTGCCCAAGGAGATCAAGCGCCTCGATATGGCGCTCACCAAGCTGCGCGCCGACCTCGACCGCCTGCTCGAGCGCGGCGACGTTGCCGACGGCGGCGAGCATCGGGACGTGCTGGAGGCCTACCGGATGTTCGCCAATGACCAGGGCTGGTCGCACAAGCTGCACGAGGCCGTGGCCACCGGGCTGACGGCGGAAGCCGCGGTCGAGCGCGTGCAGTCTGACACCCGCGCACGCATGCTGCGCTCCACCGATCCTTATCTGCGCGAGCGGCTGCACGATCTCGAGGACCTCGGCTTCCGCCTGATGCGGCAGCTGGTCGGCCAGGATCACGCACCCTCGCGCGAGCAGCTGCCAGACAACGCCATCCTGATCGCGCGGGCCATGGGCCCTGCCGCCCTGCTCGATTACGACCGCAAACGATTGCGCGGACTGGTGCTGGAGGAGGGCACTGCCAATTCCCACGTCTCGATCGTAGCGCGCGCCCTCGGCATTCCGGCCGTCGGCGAGGTGCCCAATGCCCCCGGCCTCGCCGACCCGGGCGATGCCATCATCGTCGACGGCACGTCGGGCTCGATCTATGTCCGCCCGTCGACGGAAATCGAAGCGGCGTACGCCGAACGAGTGCGCTTCCGCGCCCGCCGCCAGGCTCAGTACCAGGCGTTGCGCGAAAAGCCCTGCGTCACCAAGGACGGCCAGCCGATCGAGTTGATGATCAATGCGGGGCTGACGATCGACCTGCCGCATATCGAGGAAACCGGCAGCTCGGGGATCGGCCTGTTCCGCACCGAACTGCAGTTCATGGTCTCACCGAACCTGCCGCGCTCGAGCGATCAGCTTGCGCTCTATCGCACCGTGCTCGATGCCGCAGGGTCGAAACCGGTCACCTTCCGCACGCTCGACATCGGCGGCGACAAGGCCCTGCCTTACATGGAAACGGTGATCGAGGAAAATCCCGCGCTCGGCTGGCGCGCGATCCGGCTCGGGCTCGATCGCCCGGGGCTGCTGCGCGGCCAGATCCGCGCGCTGCTGCGCGCCGGCGGCGGGAGAGCGCTGCGCATCATGTTCCCGATGATCACCGAGGTGGCCGAATTCGATACGGCGAAATCCATCGTTGAGCGGGAGCTGACCTATCTGCGCCAGCACGGCCATGCACTGCCGGAACGCGTCGACATCGGCACCATGATCGAAGTGCCGGCCCTGCTCTATCAGCTCGATGAGCTGCTTAAGAGAGTCGACTTCGTCTCGGTGGGCTCCAACGACCTGTTCCAGTTCCTGTTCGCGGTCGACCGCGGCAACGCCAAGGTGTCCGAGCGGTTCGACACGCTCTCGGCGCCGATCCTGCGCGCGCTGCGCGACATCGTCAGCAAGGCGAAAGGTGCAAGAAAATCCGCTTCGCTTTGCGGCGAAATGGCATCAAAGCCGATCGGCGCGTTGGCGCTGATCGCGCTCGGCTATCGTTCACTCTCGCTGTCGGCGACCGGCCACGGCCCGGTGAAGGCGATGATCCTCGAGCTCGACGCCAGGAAGGCCGAAGCGATGATGGCTCCGCTTCTGGATGCCCCCGCCGGCAGCGTATCGATCCGCCAGAAGCTGACGGAATTTGCCGAGGCCGAAGGGCTGCCGTTGTAGCCAGGATGTTGCCGAGCGGCCCGCCGCCGCCCATCTCACTGTTTCGAGACCCTGACCGATGTCGATACTTCCCGAGGCCAAACTGGACGTTCTGCTGGCACACCATGCTGCGCTGGAGGCCGAACTGCTCGGCCAGGTCAATTCCGAAAAATACGTGCAGATCACCCGCGAGCTCGCCGAGCTCAACCCGCTGGTCGACGCGGTGAAAGCCTATCGGGCCGCGGTCAAGGAACTTGCCGATACCGAGGCTTTGATCGCGGACCCCGCGACCGATGCCGAAATGCGCAGCATGGCGGAAGCCGAGCGCGAGACGCTTGCCGGACGATGCGCCGGGCTCGCACAGGAGATTCGTGTCGCGCTGTTGCCCAAGGACGCCATGGACGACCGCAACGTCGTGCTGGAAATCCGCGCCGGCACCGGCGGCGATGAGGCCGCATTGTTCGCCGGCGACCTGTTCCGGATGTATGAACGTTTCGCCGCCCTGCAGGGCTGGAAGGTCGATGTGATCTCGGCCAGTGAGGGCACCATGGGCGGGTACAAGGAGATCATCGCGGAGGTGAAGGGCCGCGGCGCCTTCGCCAAGCTGAAATTCGAATCCGGCGTGCACCGGGTGCAGCGCGTGCCGGACACCGAGACGCAGGGACGGATTCACACATCCGCCGCGACCGTTGCGGTGCTGCCCGAGGTCGAAGACGTCGATGTCGACATCCGCAACGAGGACCTGAGGATCGAGACGATGCGCGCACAGGGAGCGGGCGGCCAGCATGTCAACAAGACCGAGTCCGCGATCCGCATCACCCACATCCCGACCGGGATCGTCGTCAGCATGCAGGACAGCCGATCGCAGCACAAGAATCGCGCCTCCGCCATGAACATCCTGCGCTCGCGCATCTACGATGCCGAACGCCAGCGCGTCGAAGCCGCGCGCTCGGCGGACCGCCGCGAAAAGGTCGGCTCCGGCGACCGAAGCGAGCGCATCCGGACCTACAACTTCCCGCAAGGGCGCGTCACCGATCATCGCATCAACCTGACGCTCTACAAGCTGCCGCAGGTGATGTCCGGCGAAGCGCTGCACGAATTGATCGACGCGCTGACCACCGAACATCAGGCCGCCCAGCTCGCGGCGCAGGGCGCCGCGGCGTGAGCCGGGTCGAGCGCGAGCCGGCTCCGACAGTCGAAGCTGCACGTCGCGCGCTTGCCGCGCGCTTGTCAGCAGCCCAGATCGAGTCCGCCGAACTCGACGTCAGGCTGCTGCTGGGTGCGGTGCTGAAACTCGATCTCACGGGCCTGATCGCCTCCGCCGCACGGCGCCTCACGCAAGAGGAAGCAGCGCAGCTTGACGCGTTCGCGCTGCGGCGGCTGCGGGGTGAACCGGTGGCGCGGATTTTAGGCGAGAAGGAATTTTGGGGGCTGCGCTTCCAACTCTCGCCCGAAACATTGGTGCCGCGGCCCGATACCGAAACGGTGGTCGAACTTGCGCTGGAGATGTTGCGGGACAGGCCGTCGTCCGATCGCGACTTGCGGGTTCTTGATATCGGCACCGGTTCCGGCGCGATTCTTTTGGCGCTGCTGTCGGAACGGCGCCATGCGTTCGGCGTTGGCACGGACGTTAGCGAGGGGGCGCTGCGAACCGCGAGGAAGAATGCAGCGGAATTGGGCTGCGCGTGCCGTACAGGTTTCGTTGCGTGCAATTACGCTGCGGCGCTGAGTGGTGCGTTTGATCTGGTTGTATCCAACCCGCCCTACATCCGTTCGGCGGAGATCGCGGATCTGGCGAGAGAGGTACGCGAACACGATCCGCTCTCTGCGCTCGACGGCGGTTGGGATGGATTTGCAGCTTATCGTGCGCTCATTCCGGAGGCGGCACGATTGCTTGAGCTCGGTGGGGTCCTCGTTGTGGAGGCGGGGTATGGTCAGGCCGGCCGAATTGAAGGACTGATGGCGGCGGCCGGGCTGGTCGTCCAAGAGCCCCCCAGGAAGGACCTAGCAGGTATTCCCAGGGCGATTGGCGGCCGGAAAGCGTCAAGATAAAGCTGGATTGAGGCGCAAAAACCTCTTGGAATATTCGCCGGGAGCGACTACGTTCCGCTCAAACATCGGCGCAGGACCCCGTAGATACACGGGCGAAAACCAGGGTTCAGGGCGATAGCCGCGCCGGATGGAAGGTTCCAAAACGCAGGTCGAATTGAGCGCGATGGTGGAGAGCGCCGCGCTGCTCGCGACCGCAAAGCGAACGAAAGCCTGATTTGCGCGTGGCGATCGACGCAACCAGAACCGGGTTGTTTTGGCGGGCTTGGATTTAGGTGTTTCGCCGGCGACTGGGCGTGAGCGCCGCGGGGTGGGGAACGCGTCTTTGTTGAACGCGATGGTCGACAAACTCGGCACGGTTGGGAGTTGGATCCCGATTCGGTGCAGGTGAAACGCGCGCCGCAGGGTCGCGCGAGCCTATGTCGCCCCGGATACTACCGTGACAACCAACACTTCTAACTTAGGGCTGGAATAAAGGCAGGACATGAGAAACGGTCAAAGCAACAAGCGGATGCGTAACCGCAACAACAACAATAATAATAACAGGCGCGGCCAGAACCCGATGACCCGGGTGTTCGAGTCCAACGGACCCGACATCAAGATACGCGGCACCGCATCCCACATCGCAGAAAAATATTTGCAGCTTGCGCGCGACGCCCGCTCTTCCGGCGATCCCGTCGCGGCCGAGAACTATTATCAGCATGCGGAGCATTACTTCCGTCTGATCGCTGCAGCCCAGGAGCAGTTCCGCCAGAACCAGCAGCCGCAGCAGCCGCGCAGCGACGACGTCGCGATGGATGACGGCGAGGACGACACCGACGGTTTCTCGTCGAGCTTCGGCCAGGAGCCGGGCTTCGTTCCGGTGCAGCAACCTCAGCCCTATATGCGTGACAGCGGCCAGCGCGAGCAGCCGCGCGACAACCAGCCCTATCAGCGCGACCAGCAGCAGCCGCGCGAGCATCGAGAACACCGCGAGCATCGTGAAACTCGGGAGCGCGAACACCGCCCCCAGCAGCAATATCAGCCGCAGCCCCAGCCGGTCGCCGCCGACAACGGCGGCGGCGTTGACCGGCTGCCCTCGTTCATCACCGGTCCGCAGCCGCAGATCCATGGCGGAAGCGGCAACTACGAAGGCGGCGGCGAGCGCTACCCGCGGCGCCGGCGCCGGCCGCATGGCCCGCGGCCCGACAACGGCGGCATGGCTCAACCGGCCGCTCCCAGCGAGGACTTCAATCAGGGGAACGACTAGCGCATGATCCGGCAAAGTGCGTAGCGCTTTCCCGAAAGATCATGCCCAATCAAAAGCCTGAAGCGCGATGGCGATTCGACCTAGGGCCGATCGACATTCAGGATTCCCAAGTGGTTTGATCGCTGATTCATAGAGTTCCGTGATTCGACACACGGAGCGGATGGTGGCGACGAAGCGATATGAGCTGACCGAGGCGCAATGGGCGAGGATCGCGCCATTGCTGCCGGGGAAGATTGGCGACCCGGGACGTACGGCTGCGGATAATCGTCTGTTCGTCAACGGGTGCTTGTGGATTTTGCGGTCGGGAGCACACTGGAGCGACCTGCCGGAGCGGTACGGCAAGTGGAAAACGGTGCATCGGCGCTTCAGCCGCTGGTGCCATGCTGGCGTCTGGGAGCGCGTGTTCGCTGCTCTAACCGCCGATCGCGACAATCAGTATCTGATGATCGACAGCACCATCGTTCGCGCCCACCAGCAGGCGACGAATGGAAAAGGGGGGCCAAAGATCAGGCGCTGGGGCGTTCCCGAGGCGGACTGACCACCAAGATCCACATGCTGGCCGATGCGCTCGGCCGCCCGCTCCGCTTCATCGTCACGGCGGGGCAGGTTCACGACATCACCCAGGCGCCCGCACTGCTCGACGGCCAGAGCGGCGATGCCGTGCTCGCCGACAAAGCCTATGACAGCAACGCCCTGCGCGCGATCATCGCGGAAATCGGCGCAACAGCGGTGATCCCGTCAAACCGCACCCGCAGGATCATCATTCCGCACGACGCCGACGCCTACAAACAGCGCAACCGCATCGAGCGATGCTTCTGCCAGCTCAAACACTTCCGACGCTTGGCAACCCGTTATGACAGACGAACCGACAACTTTACCGGCTTCATCCATCTCGCAGCCGCAATGATCTGGATGCAATGAATGTCGATCGGCCCTAATTCCATCGCGTTTTAGCGTTTTCCGGCTTTGAGGCGTCAAACCGCGACAGGCGATTCATCCTCCCCTCGCCGTCGACGACGGCACGAGCACCGGCTTCAGCGCGGGAATAAGCCGCGTTCGCTCGCGATGGGCAGGGATGACACGGTAGACCTGCTTGGTCGCCTCCACGATATGGACGCCCGCAAAGGGCAACGACAGTGCCGCACCAACGCGTTCCCACACCAGCGCCGAACGCAGGAACCAGCCGCCGGCGACCGGCGGCATGAACAGCGCCTCGCCCCAGGCCGTGGGCGTGAACCAGGTCTGCCGCAACAAGTCTGTGATCTGCGAACGCGAATAGGGGCGGCCATGACCGAACGGCGTATTGTCGGTGCGCGTCCACACGCCGCGCCGATTCGGAATCACTGCGATCACCCGGCCCGACGGCGCCAGTACCCGCCACACCTCGCGCAAGAGGCTGGCCGGATCGTCGGCCATTTCCAGCGCGTGGACCAGGAGAATGCGGTCGACTGCGGCATCCGGCAGCGGCAGCGAAAATTCATCCACGAGAGCTGCGAGCGTCGGTCGTGATGTCGGCCATTTCAGGACACCTTGCGCCGCCGGCATAAAAGCGATGCAGCGCTCGCAGTCTTCACGAAAAAGTCCCAGATAGGGCGTCGGATAACCAATGCCGAGCACGCGTTGGCCATCCACCCTGGGCCAGCGTGCGTGGATGCCGCGATTGATCAATTGCCGCGCTACGATGCCGAGTCGCCGCGAATAGAAATCACGCAGATCGATGACGTCGATGCTCATGACACTAATTTAACACGTTGCCGGCTTTCGCGACGGGTAGAATATTGCATTGCCGCATCAGCGTTAACGCCATATCTGTGGGGTCACGCTCCCGGTGCGAGGAAAAATCATGGCCGCCGACATTCGCGTCTTTACCTGCTTGACCGACAATTTCGGCTATCTGGTCCACGACAGCGAGACCAAGGCGACCGCTTCGATCGATGCGCCGGAGGCTGCGCCCATCATGAGGGCACTGGAGCGCGAGGGCTGGACGCTCACCGACGTCCTGATCACCCATCATCATGGCGACCATGTCGGGGGCGTTGCCGAGTTGAAGCAGCGCTATGGCTGCCGCGTCATCGCCCCGCATGACAAGACGACGAAATTCGCCAATGTCGACCAGCGCGTCGGCAACGGCGACGTGGTCAAGATCGGCAATCTGCTGGCGAGGGTTCTGGAGACTCCGGGCCACACGCTCGATCACATCTCCTACGTCTTCGACCACGAGAAGGCGCTGTTCGCCGCCGACACGCTGTTCTCGATCGGCTGCGGGCGGGTGTTCGAAGGCACCTATCCCATGATGTGGGACTCGCTTCTGAAGCTGCGGGCGCTGCCCGATGACTTCAAGCTTTATTGCGGCCACGAATACACCGCGTCCAACATCAAATTCGCGCTGACGGTCGATCCGGACAATCCAGCGCTGAAGGCACGAGCGGAAGAAGTAGCGCGACTGCGCGCCGACGACAAGCCGACCATTCCCTGCCTGCTCGGCGACGAGAAAAAAGCCAATGTGTTCCTGCGCGCGGACGATCCGATCGTTGCGGCGAAACTGCGCATGAAGGGGGCGACCGCGGCCGAGGTATTCGGCGAATTGCGCGAACGCAAGAACAAGTCCTGATGCCAGACCAGCCGACCGCAGCCGACATCATAGCGTGCCTCGAATTGAGACCGCATCCCGAAGGCGGGCATTATCGCGAGACGTTTCGCGATTCACGCGTCGATGACCAGGGTCGCGCCTGCTCGACCGCAATCTATTTCCTGCTGACGCGCGACGAGGCCTCGCATTGGCATCGCATCGATGCGATCGAGGTCTGGCATTATTACGCCGGAAGCCCCCTTATCCTGCGTATCGCCCATGAGGGCTGTGCGCCTCACACGGTGAGGTTGGGGCCGAATGTCACAACCGGCGAGCGCCCGCAGGCGATCGTGCCGGCCTCGGCCTGGCAGGCAGCGGAGACGACGGGTGACTGGACGCTGGTCGGATGCACCGTGGCGCCGGCCTTCGAATTTGCAAATTTCGAGCTGGCGCCGAAAGAATGGCAGCCGGGTTGATCGGGTCATTCCGGGCCGCACCATCGGAATGATCGCTCAACGCTTCCGCATCATGTCTTTCGCCGCGATAAGTCCGCCGCCGGCAATCAGGAGCGCGGCGAGAACAATGTTCGCGCTCGGCTTGGCAAAGCCTGCCAGAATCAGAAACGCAGTCGACAACAACGGCGTCGTATACGAGGCAGCGCCCAGCACGCGGATGTCGCCGCGCTTCATGCCGATGTCCCAGGCGTAGAACGCCGCACCTACCGGCCCGATGCCGAGACCGATCACAGCGCACCATTGCGGAATCGTCGCGGGCCAGACCGTGGTCTCGACAGCCGCGTGGACCAGCGCCGCCAGCACGGCGGTCGCAAGGCAAAAGCCTGCGACCGCATCCGTCGGCACGGCTTTCAGTCTCCGCGACATCACCGAATACAAGGCCCAGACAAAGGCCGCTATGAAGGCTGCGACGAGGCCCGGTACCTGGCCCGGCGTGATGTTGCCGGTATTGCCGGCGAACAGCAGCACAGTCCCGGCAAGTCCCAGCAATGCGCCGATGACGTGATGCGGCGCCAGGCGTTCGCCAGGAAGCAGCGAGGAAAACAGCACGATCAGGAGCGGCCAGAGGTAATTCAACAGCCCGGCTTCCGCGGGAGGAGCAAAGCGGAGCGCCAGAAAATACAGCGCATGATAGCCGAACAGCCCGCCGACACCGACCAGCCAGGCCACGAGCGGCTGCCTCACGGCCCTGATTGCATCTGGCCTGCCGATCCAGGTCAGCGAGCCCACCAGCGCGCCGATCGCAAAGGTCATCGCCGCCAGTTGGAACGCAGGGATCTTGCCGGTCTCAACCGTCATCACGGCAAGCAGCGACCACATCAGGATCGCGGTGAGACCGATCAAGGTCGCGGTGCGAGGGGACATTGGACGAGTGGTCTCCGTCATGGCCGTGCTTGTCCCGGCCATCCACGCCTTGCGTACAGCGGTACGAAAAAACGTGGATGCCCGGGACAAGCCCGGGCATGACGACTCACTTGCCGCATTCAGCCCAACGATGCAACGGCTTTGATGTTACACCATGTACTGGCCGCCATTGATGGTCAGCGTTGATCCGGTGATCGCGCCGGCCTCATCGGCCGCGAGGAAGACGACCGCGCGGGCGATTTCCTCGGGCTCGCCGAGGCGGCCCAAGGGAATCAGCGGCAGGACGGATTTTTCCAGAACGTCCTTCGGCACCGCCTGCACCATCTCGGTATTGATGTAGCCCGGGCAGATCGCATTCACGGTGATGCCCGCCTTGGCATTTTCCAGCGCGAGCGCCTTGGTGAAGCCGATGTCGCCGGCTTTGGCCGCGGAATAGTTGACCTGACCGAACTGACCCTTCTGGCCGTTGATCGAGGAGATGTTGACGACGCGGCCGAACTTGCGGGCGCGCATGCCTTCGATAACCTGGCGCGTCATGTTGAACAGCGAGCCGAGATTGGTGTTGATCACCGCGTTCCAGTGATCGAGCGTCATCTTGTGGAACGCGCCGTCGCGGGTGATGCCGGCATTGTTGACCAGCACGTCGATGGGACCGAGCTCGGCCTCGACCTTCTTGACGCCAGCGGCACAAGCATCGAACGAGCTGACATCCCATTTGTAGACCGGTATGCCGGTCTCCGCCTTGAACTTCTCAGCGGCTGCATCGTTGCCGGCATAGTTTGCCGCAACCTTGTAGCCTGAAGCTTTCAGCGCCTTGCAGATCGCAGCGCCGATGCCTCGCGTACCTCCAGTGACCAATGCAACACGTGCCATTGTGCGATCCTTCCTTCGTCATTTTCTCACGCGCGCCTTGCGACCAGCGCTTTTTATTTAACTTGGAATTATGCGAGCGGTTTGACGAACATCAAGAATAAAACGCCCGGCCTGCGCCGGGCGTTTTTCTTTAATTGAGCATCATGCAGCTGCGAAGGAGATTTTATTTGCAGCGGCTGAACCTTTTTTAATCGCGTGCGATGCACATCGCGATGCCCATGCCGCCGCCGATGCACAGCGTGGCGAGGCCCTTCTTGGCGTCGCGCTTCTGCATTTCATGCAACAGCGTCACCAGCACGCGCGCCCCCGAGGCGCCGATCGGATGGCCGAGCGCGATCGCACCACCGTTCACGTTGACCTTCGAGGTATCCCAGCCGAGATCCTTGTTCACCGCGCAGGCCTGCGCCGCAAAGGCCTCATTGGCCTCGATCAGATCGAGGTCGCCGATGTTCCAGCCGGCCTTCTTCAAGGCCGCACGGGAAGCTGGGATCGGACCGGTGCCCATGATCTTCGGGTCAACGCCCGCCTGCGCCCAGGATACGATGCGTGCGATCGGCTTCTTGCCTTCTTTTGCCGCCTGCTTCGCGGTCATCAGCACGACGGCGGCCGCGCCGTCATTGATGCCCGAGGCGCTGCCGGCGGTCACGGTGCCATCCTTCTCGAAGGCCGGCTTGAGCTTGCTCATCGCATCCAGCGTGGCGCCGTGGCGCGGGTATTCGTCGGTGTCGACGACGATATCTCCCTTGCGGGTCTTGATCGTGATCGGCACGATCTCGTCCTTGAACTTGCCGGCTTTCTGCGCGGCTTCCGCCTTCTGCTGCGAAGCGACCGCGAATTCGTCCTGTTGCGCACGGGTGATCTGGTACTGGCGCGCGACATTCTCGGCCGTGTTGCCCATGTGGTAGCCGTTGAAGGCATCCCACAGACCGTCCTTGATCATGGTGTCGACCAGTTCGAGGCCGCCCATCTTGACGCCGCCGCGCAGGTGCTGGGCGTGCGGGGCCATGCTCATGGATTCCTGGCCGCCGGCGACGACAATCTCGGAGTCGCCGTTCAGCAGCGCCTGGTAGCCCAGCGCCACCGTGCGCAGGCCGCTGCCGCACAATTGGTTGACGCCCCACGCCGGGCTTTCCACTGGAATGCCGGCGACAATGGAGGCCTGGCGGGCGGGATTCTGGCCCTGGGCCGCGGTCAGGATCTGCCCCATGATGACCTCGGAGACGCGCGCCGGTTCGACGCCCGCACGCTGCAGCGCGGCCTTGATCGCAGCGGCGCCGAGATCGTGGGCCGGCGTGGTGGCAAACGCACCGTTGAAGCTTCCGACCGGGGTGCGGGCGGCGCTGACGATGACGACATCGTCTGACATGGACATCTCCTGGGGCTTGAGGGGTCTGATGGAATGTGCCGAGCGCTTAGGGTTTGGCGCGGCCAATCTCTAGAGTCCATCCTGTTAAGGTCGTTGAGGCATGTCAATTGGACGCAGTGCGAAATCGATCCGAACTGGATTCAGACCGGCTCGCGCGAGATCGCAGTAACGCCACCCGGCCATGGGTGAAATCCGCGACGGTCTTTTGCACTGCAACACAAACATGTTGCGCAATATAAAATGCCGCCGGATTAACCGTTGTGCACAAAACGGTAGCGTAAAGCCGTTGAAGATGTTTAGTTTGTTGCGATGCGTAGCTCGTAAACCCCTGCGGCAGCCCCGCCGGGTTCCCCGTCCCTCCGGTGCGAAGTGTGAGCCATGGCGAAATCAGACCAACCCACCACGATCAAGAAATACGCAAACCGCCGGCTCTATAATACCGGCACCAGTACCTATGTGACGCTGGAGGACCTCGCGGCGATGGTGAAGAACGGCGAGGATTTTCTCGTCTACGACGCCAAGTCCGGCGACGACATCACCCGCTCGGTGCTCGCCCAAATCATCTTCGAGCAGGAAAACAAGGCCGGGCAGAATCTGCTTCCGACCACTTTCCTGCGCCAGCTGATCCGCTTCTACGGCGACAGCATGCAGATGGTGGTGCCGAAATATCTCGAACAATCCATCGACACGCTGACGCGGGAGCAGGAGAAATTTCGCAAGCAGCTCGCAAGCACGCTGAGCGGCACTCCGTTCGCGCCGCTGGAAGAACAGGTTCGCCGCAACATGGAGCTGTTCCAGCAGACCTTCTCGATGTTCAAGCCATTCGCGCGCTCAACGACATCCGAGAGCGAGAAGGCGCCCGAACCAGCGCCGAGTGATGACGACAACATGGACGAACTGCGCCGCCAGATGAAGGAGATGCAGGATCGCCTCGATCGCATGTCGAAAGACACGGCGTCGAAAGAGCCGAAGAAGGAAGAGTGATCTTTCGTCGTCGCTGCTCGCGCAAACCTGTCGAAGTCAATAACTCCGTCATTCCGGGGCGATGTGAAGCATCGAACCCGGAATGACGTGAACAAAGACCGCGGATCGGCGGATAAGCTCGACCGATCCATCAACTCGACCGATCCATCAAGATGTCAATCAACGCGCCGCCGGCAGCTTTTTCCCGGCCGCCTTCCGCCAGGGCCGTTCTGCCGAAGCGAGCCCGATCAGCCGGCCCTGGATATAGTCGCAGCCCCAATCCCGCAGCAGGCTTGCCGCTTCCTCGTCCTGCACCCATTCAGCCACCGTCTTGATCTTGAGCCTGCGCGCAAGATCGATCAGCGTCTGCACAAAGGCGCGGTCATCCGCGGAAGCCGCAATGTTCTGCACGAAGGCGCCGTCGATCTTGACGATGTCGACATCGAGCTTGCGCAGGTTGCGAAACGAGGTGTAGCCGGCGCCGAAATCGTCGATCGCGATCCGGCTGCCGAGATTTTTCAGGCGGATGACGAAGCTCCTGAGATCGTCGATGTCCTGGATCGCCACCGTCTCCGTGATTTCGACGATCAGCCGCTCCGCAACGCCGGGGTGAGCGCGCATCAGCGATTCGATCGAAGACCACCAGTCCGGATCCATCGTCGTATCGGGCGAGATATTGAGGCTGAGTGAGACGTCCGGCGCGGCGGCCAGTTCGGCGACGACGAGATCGAGCACGCGGTGATCGACCAGCCGGATCAGGCCGAGCCGCTCCGCCACCGGCACGATATCGGGCGCGAGCAGCACCTTACCGCCCTCCTGCTCCATGCGGACCAGGCACTCATAGAACGCCGACTGCCGTGAGCGCGCCTCCACCACCGGCTCGAACGCCATTGCGATGCGCCGCTGGTTCAGTGCGGTGACGATCTCGTCGGTGACGCGGATGTTGACCCGGCGCTGCGCGTCGCGCTCGACGTTCGGACGCCAGGCAGCGAACGATCCGCAGCGGCGGCGCTTTGCCGCATCGAGCGTTTCATGGGCGCGGTTGATCGCCTCATCGCTCGTGCGCGCGTAGCGCGGAACGCTGACGGCGCCGATCGAGGCAGTCACCGATACCGGGCCGAGCCGTGTCGGCACCACCTCATCGCGGACGCCGGCGAGGAAACGTTCGGCGGCGACATTCATGTCATCGACGGTACAGTTCTTCAGGATCAGGCCGAACTTGTTACCGGAAAAGCGGCCCAGCACATCGCCGCCGCGCAGCCGGGCGCGGATGCGCCTTGCGACTTCCGCAATCACCGCGTCCGCGACGTCGAAGCCGAAGGCATCATTAATGCGCGCCAGATGATCGATGCTGATCAACATGAACGCGCAGGAGGTGCGGAAACGCTGCGCCTCTTCGATTGCCTCGGCGAGCGCCGCGATCAGATGGGTGCGGTTGAGCTCGCCCGTCAATGCGTCGTCGCGTGAGAGCTTTAGCAGCTGCTCCTCGGCCGCGTGACGTTCATTGTTGATGCGCACCACGCCTTGCGCGCGGGCAGGCCTGCCGTCGGGGCCGGCGAACCAGCAGCCGGTCTCCTCGATCCAGAGCGGGGCCGCAGATGTGCTCATGCGCACCGCATATTCGATCCTGTAGGGCACGCCGGCGGCGCCATGGACCGGCGGCGAAAGGTGCAAGGCATCCCTGCGGATCGAGCGCTGCGGCTCGATCAGCTTGGCGAACTCCGCCCCGCTCGCAAGCGAGGCCGACGCAAGGTCCGGAAAAACCGCACCGAGGTGGTCGCTCCAGGTGATGACGTCGGTTGCGAGGTCCCAGACGAATGCCGCCTGCCCCAGGGACGCCAGAATGGTCGAGGTTTGCAGCGGCGCGAATGTCACGTTCGCCTCGTTTCGGGACAGGAGAATTGATTCCCAGCACAGAGCATAGGGCCTATTTGGCTGCGATCGTAAGCAAACTTGCTAAACAATCCGCAAACCATGTTGGGAAAGGAGAGCGAGCCCGGACCCGGGGCGGCGGCACAATGGTTGCGAGACCGTAAATCGCAGGGGCGGCAACGTCCCAAAACGTGACAAATGGGTGTCAGTTGCGATGTCAGGTACGGGGCGACCAGAACAGATCGACGATGACGGGCTGCCCGGCAGGGAAAGCTCCGCCTGCAGGGCGCTGGTGCCGGTTGCCGAGCCCGCGCAATGGTCGTCCCGGCCGGCGCGGCGGCTCCCGCCAGATTCGACCTTTCTCACCCAACTGATTGCCAATGCCGAACAGGCCAAACAGGCGAGCGGTCTATTCCGCGAGAATACGGCGGACGCGCTCTCGGCCTATCGCGCGCGTCAGGGCCGCCTTGACCAAGCGGGACTTTTGACCCGGCGAATGATCTGAGAACTAGCGCTGAGGTGTCTCGGGGGAAGCCGGCGGGCTGGCGCCTGGCTGGAGCTCCGGCGAAGCGACTTGCGGCGAATGTTCGTCCGGCGCCGCTGGCAGCTGAGCCGGTTGCGGCTCGGAATGTTCATGAGACACGGGTTCGGCAGCGGAAGGGGAAGGCGGCTGCGCTGCAGGTGACGGCGCGGCACTTGGGGGCGCGGCACTTGGGGGCGCCGCTTGAGGCGCCGACGGCGACTGCGACGGGCGTGCGGGCTCAACGCGCGGTTCGGCACGGGGGGCCTCCGCCTGCCGGGAGGGCGCGGGTGCCGGCGCATAGTGCCGGGGCCTTCGGGTCCGCAGCGCAATACCCGACAGGAAATCCACCAGCGCAAGCAACGTCAGCAGGAAAAAGGTCGACGTTCCGAATTTCGGCCAGAGCACGAATTCAGCCGCGGCGGCCCCGAACACCACCAGCGACAGCAGATGATCCATCACGTATTTCGCGCCCGGCCGCGCGCCCTTGATCACCTCGAGCAGCAGCAGCAGCATGCCGAGCGCCAAGAGGATGTCACTGAGCGTGACCGGCCACTCGGCGCCAGACATCAGCATCACCCTGAACAGCGGCTCGGTGATCAACACACCGGGCATCAGGAAGACGATGATGTTGTAGACCGCGAGAGGGATCAGAAGTAGCGGAAATCCGACCATGGCATCGGCGAGGCCTGCTTTGAGAAGCGGAACATTCCCGGGGCGACCTTGTCTTTCTCGCAGCCGGGGGCCGTCTTAGCGCGCTCGTTGGCCGAGTCAGGGCAAGCGGAAACCGCCCGTGTCGGCCGCCGGAATCAGGATTCCTTTTTCTTCAACACCTGCCGGCCCTTGTACATGCCGGTCTTAAGGTCGAGGTGGTGCGGGCGGCGCAACTCGCCGGAGTCCTTGTCCTCGACATACGCAGGCTTCTTCAAAGCGTCTGCCGAGCGGCGCATGCCACGCCGCGAGGGCGAAGTTTTTCGTCTGGGAACGGCCATATCGGTGTCCTCTAGGGGTGGTTCTTGATACCGGCGTCCGCAGGCGGACGGCTCCCCGCGCGCGCAAAAAGCCGCGCCAGCTGAATCCGGATCAGGTGCGCGCTTATAGAGGATGGAGGGCTGCAAAGCTAGGGCGTTGGGTGGCAAAAATGCACGGATACAGCCCCGGAATCAACGATTCTCGGCCCAGCAGCGCCGAATCCCCTCCGAGCGGGCCATGTAGGTTCCCGCGAGGCGGCGCATGCCGGGCGACGGATTGCGGGCGCTGCGCTTGACCGGATTGGGCAGGATGGCCGCAAGCAGCGCCGCTTCCCGCACCGAGAGCGCGCTCGCGGAACGGCCGAAAGCGTAGCTGGCGCCGGATTCGGCGCCGAACTGGCCCGCAGGCCCCATTTCGGCGATGTTCAAATAGATCTCGAGGATGCGCTGCTTTCCGAGCACCAGATCGATCCACATCGCCAGCGGAAACTCCAGCACCTTGCGGACCACGTCGGGGATGGGCGCGAGAAACAGGTTCTTGGCAACCTGCTGGGTAATCGTCGAAGCGCCGCGGATCTCCCCGCCCTCCTGGGCATCGTCGATCACCTCGCGCAGCGCGCCCCAATCGATGCCGTGATGGCTGCAGAAATGGGCATCTTCAGCAGCAACCACCGCGCGCGGCAGGTAGGGCGACATGACGGGGAGATCCACCCAGTGCCATGTGACAGGCGCGCCTTTCAGCCAGCGCCAGGCCATCAGCGCCGAGGCGGGATGGCCCGCACGGTACAGCGGCGCCACGGCATAGGGCACCAGCAGCGCCACCATCACGAGCACGAATAAAATCCGAAAAGCGCGCAAGTTAACTGTTTCTGGTTGGGGACCAAAGCGGCAGATGCGGGGCGGTTCGCCGCGATTATCAGGCTATCTCCTTGACAGCTCATGGCTTTTTTAAGCCTTTTTAAGGCATTTACCCTCGCCCGCTGCAGCCCTGTGCAATTGACGAAGCCGGTCGCATAAAGGATTGTCCGGCCAAATTTGACTCCCAAATTTGACTCTTGGAGCTTCCCCTAAAATGACCGACACGGCCCTATCAGACTTTACCAAACGCCTGGATAAGACCGCGGAGGATACCGAAAACCTACTTTCCGTACTCCTGTCGGATGAGGTGTTGGCCGATGAGATCACCCGCCCGAAGCGCCTGATCGAGGCAATGCGTTATTCGAGCCTCAATGGCGGAAAGCGCTTGCGTCCCTTTCTCGTGGTCGAAAGTGCGGCCGTGTTCGACGTTTCCCGCCAGGCCGCCCTGCTTGCTGGCGCAGCGCTGGAATGCATCCACTGCTATTCGCTGATCCATGACGACCTGCCGGCAATGGACAACAGCGATTTGCGTCGCGGCCGGCCAACCTTGCACAAGGCCTATGACGACGCGACCGCAATCCTTGCGGGCGATGCGCTGCTGACCATCGCCTTCGACATCATCACCCGCGACGAGATTCATCAGGAGCCCGCCGTGCGGCTGGCCTTGACCCGGGCGCTGGCGCGCGCTTCGGGCGTGGGCGGCATGGCCGGGGGCCAGATGCTGGACCTCGCGGGCGAGGGGCGGTTCGGCGACCGCGAGCCGGTCGATGTCGCCCGCCTGCAGCAGATGAAGACCGGCGCCTTGCTGCGTTTCGGCTGTATCGCGGGAGCCATCCTGGGCCAGGCCTCGCCGCAGGAATATCAGGCGCTCGACGATTTCGGCCGGGCGCTCGGTGAGGCCTTCCAGATCGCCGACGATCTGCTCGACGTCGAAGGCGACGCTGCGACGCTGGGCAAGCCCGCCGGCGCGGACGCCGAGTTGGGCAAGACCACGTTCGTCACCCAACTCGGCATTGCCGGCGCCAAAGAGCGCGTGCGCAATCTACTGGCACGCGCCGATTCGTCGCTGGCGATTTTCGGCTCCAGGGGCGAGGTGCTGCGGGCCGCGGCGCACTTCGTCGCCGAACGAAAGAACTGAAGGCGATAAAACCGCGATGGAAGCCGACGATCCCTTCCTTGTCCGCTTCCGCAGATTGTCGATGCCGGTGCGCGTGGTCTACGCGCGGCCACGCACCTTCATCGCGGTAGCGATCGGCGTCGTCGCCTTCTTCCTTCTGCCGAACTCGCTGCGGCTGGTCACACGGCTGCTTATCGCCTGGGACGTCTTCATCGCGTTCTATCTGCTCCTGGTCTACGCCATGATGCTGCGCAGCGAGCACCATTACATCCGTCGCCAGGCGGTGTTGCAGGACGACGGCCGCTTCGTGATTCTCATGGTGGCCGCGCTCGGCGCCTTCGCCAGCATTGCCGCGATCGTGTACGAGCTCGGCGCCTCGCATCACGGCGTCGCCGAACTGGTGCTTGCAACGGTCACGATCGCGCTGTCCTGGGCGGCCGTGCATACGACCTTCGCGTTGCATTACGCTCATGCCTACTACCGCGGCGCCAGGCCGGGCGGCCTGCAGTTTCCCAGCGGCGACAAGCAGGACCATGCCGACTACTGGGATTTCGTCTATTTCTCGTTCGTCATCGGAATGACCGCGCAGGTCTCGGACGTCGGGATCACCGACAAGATCATCCGGCGCACCGCCACCGCGCACGGCATCATCTCGTTCATCTACAACACCGCGCTGCTTGCGCTGACCGTCAATATCGCCGCTGGCGCGATTGCATCGTAATTCGATGCATGATCCGGAAAAGTATGCAGCAGTTTTCCGAAAAGGTCATGCTCAATCAAAGCTAAAGCGCGATGGTGATTCACACCTGATCCCATCGCGCTTCAGTTGCAAATCTCCACATTGCCGCCGCCACCCTCGACGGGTCCGCCCTGCGCCGTGGTCCTGAATTCGAGATGGCACCCGCGCGAGACCGGCCGGCAGCCGCGAGTGTCGCACACGATCTGGCCGGATCCCGACGCTTGCGCCCGCGGCCTGTCGGCGTCCGGCTTTGGCCGCCCGCGCGCGCTGCGGCCATCATGGCCCTCCTCGCGCCTGGCGATAGGCGTCTTGCCACGGCGCTTCTCGCATTCATTGTCATCGTTGAGAAACGAGCCTTCGGCGCAGACGATCCTGGTGCAGTGATCGCCGGCAGCCTTGAAACCGTGCTCGCAGACCAGCGGACAGATGCGCGACTGCTTCTGTTTGATCGCGTCCAGCGCATCGGAGCTCGCAACCTTGGTGTCGAATTTGGTGCCGGCGTAGCGGTTGAACAGCGCCAGCGAACGCTGGGAGTCCGCGCCCCAGCTGCCATCCGCGGCAGCGTCGAGGCAGCCGACGCGGCGCAGTTCGATCTGCACGGACTTGGTGAGATCGGCCACCGGCGATCCCGGAGTGAGCGCGGCAATGCTCGTGGCCTTGTCCGCCGCTCTCTTGTCGGCCGGCATCTCGGGAGCCTTGTCGCCACGCGCAAACCCGGCCTCGGCGACCCCACCTTGCGCATGATCGGTCGCAGCGCTCGGCGCCTCTGCGGCCGCAAGCTTCTCGAGCTGCAATCTCGCGAGACTTGCATAGAAGCCCTCGGGATATTGCGCCAGAAAGGCGGTCAGCGCCGCCTTGTTGCCGATCTGCAGCGCCAATTCATAGTCCTGCCGTGCATCCGATGCGCTTGGGGCGGCAGGCGGAGGCGCGGCGCGGGCCGGCACCAGCGCGACGTCGTCGCCACCGAGCGAACCATAGACAAACGGCTCCTGGCGATTCGATGTCGCCTTGAGCACGTCGTCGCGGACAAAACCGAAGGCCTTGCGCACGTCGAGACCCGGCGTTGTCAGATGATTTGCGAGCGCTGTCGTGAATGGACTGTTGCTGCCGTCACCATCCTGTGCCGTGGAGCCCGCTTTCGCGGAATAGGCGATCAGGGTATTCGGACTGGTCGGCTCGATCCTGGCAAGCCCGCTGCCGATCGCGCGCGAGGCGAGCGTCCGTTTCATCGTCTTGGCAAAAGGATTATCGCGACAGGCATCGAGGATCACCAGCCTGAGCTTCTTCGCCGGTTCGACTGCGACCAGAATGCGGTCCAGCGAAAGTGCCTCGTCGTAGACGTCGGAGTCGCGCCCCAGCTTCGCGTCCACCGGAATCAGGTAGTTGGCGCCGTCGACCTCGATACCGTGCCCGGCGTAATAGACGACGGCGATATCGGCGTCGTGCGCGCTGTCCTCAAAATCGCGCAGCGCGCGCCGCATCTCGAGCGCCGACAGATCGTGCCTGGAATCAACGACATCGAAGCCGGCTTCCTTGAGCCTGGCCGCGACCAGCGCGCCGTCATTGATGGGGTTCGCAAGCGGCGGCACGTTTTGATAGGCGGAATTGCCGAGGACCAGCGCGACGCGCCTGGCGGCGACGGCGGGTTGGCATGCCAGCAACAGGGCGGCCGCCAGCAGAAATTGCCGCCAGTGGAGATATCCAAGCCAATTCAGCATGACACTCCTGGAACCCCTGTTGTTTGCGAATCAGCCTTTCTGGCATAAGCCAGCAATGTAACAACGTGAGCCAAATCACGAATACCAGGCGCAGACGACATCATGAATTGGTCGCGCCACGCGATCGTCGGTTCGCACTTTGCCAACCGCGAATTTTCGGTTCAAGATTTGAAGGCCGAAATTCCTGAAGAGGAGATCAAGGTGAACTATGACCGATCCAGCGTCGAGGCCGTGGTGCAGGGCTATTTCGACGGGCTCTACGAAGGCGATGCCGACCGGCTCGGCGCAATGTTTCACCCCTCGGCGGACCTGCGCTGGGTGGAAAAAGGCGAACTGAAGGTCTTGACCGTGCCGGACTGGCTGGCCTGGGTGCGCAAGCGCCCCTCCGCGAAAGCCGAGGGCAAACCGCGCGAAGACTTCATCGTCACCATCGACCGCTCCGACGATGCGACCGCCTTCATCAAGGTCCGCTGCCAATTGCCGCCGCGCTATTTCACCGACTATCTGGTAGCGATGAAGCTCACGGACGGCTGGAAGATCGTCTCAAAATCCTATCGCTACGATCTGCGCGAGTAAGGCACTACTCGCGCCGGTTCGCCGCACCGATGGAAGCCTCATTCCAGATTTTCCTGATCCTGCTCGCGGTGCTCGCGGGCGCCTCGCTGCTCGCGCGCCGGATCGATGTCGCGCCCGCGATCCTGCTGCTGCTCGCCGGCATCGCGCTCGCCTTCGTGCCCGGCATGCCCCCGGTCGAATTGCCGCCGGAACTGGTCCTGCTGCTGGTGCTGCCTCCGCTGATCTATTCCGCCAGCGTCGCCATGAGCTGGCGCGAGTTCAAATACAATCTGCGGCCCATTATCCTGCTCGCGGTCGGCTGTGTGATTTTCACCGCGGCCGCGGTCGCTGCGGCCGTCCACTACCTTATCGGCCTGCCATGGCAGGACGGCTTCCTGTCGGGCGCCATCGTCGCGCCGACTGACGCGGTGGCGCCGCTCGCGGTCGCCCGCAAGCTCAATATCCCGAGGCGCATCCTGGTGATCCTGGAGGGCGAGGGGCTCGCCAACGACGCCACCGCGCTGATCCTCTATCGCTTCGCGGTAGCTGCGATTGCGAGCGGGACGTTTTCGCTTTCGGAGGCGACAGGCGAGTTCGCCGCCATCGTCGCCGGCGAGATCGCCTTCGGCATCGGCGTTGGCTGGCTGAGCCTGCGCGCCCGCCAGCGCTCGCGCGATCCGCAGATCGAGATCACGCTGTCGCTGCTCACGCCTTATGTCGCGTTCTGGATACCGGAACATCTGGGTGGCTCCGGCGTGATCGCGACTGTGGCCTGCGGGCTCTACGTAAGCTGGAACGGTCCACTCCTGATCTCGTCCGCGACGCGCCTGCAGGGGATCTTCTTCTGGGATCTCGTGATCTATCTGATCGAGGGCCTGTTGTTCCTGCTCACCGGGTTTCAGATGCGCTCGCTCTTCGAGAAATCGAAGGCCTTCCCGCTGCACGACATCTTGTTTGCGACCGCAATCGTCACGGCCATTGTCGTGATTGCACGTTTCGTGTGGGTCTATCCCGCAACCTACCTGCCGCGATGGGCCAGCAAATCCTTGCGCGCGCGTGACCCCGCCTCGCCTTGGCAATGGATTTTCATCCTGTCATTCGCCGGCGTGCGCGGTGCGGTGTCGCTGGCGGCGGCGCTCGCGCTGCCCTTTGCATTGGCAAATGGCGAGGCATTTCCCAATCGCGACCTGATCCTGTTCGTCGCCTTCGGCGTCATCCTGATCACCGTGCTGGGAATGGGGCTATCACTGCCGGCGGTGGTGCGCTGGTTAGGGGTGGCGCAGGCCGGCCGAAACGAGCATTTCACCGAGCACGAATCTGAAATTGCGGCGCGGCGCGAAGCCCTTGGTGCCGCGCTCAAATCGTTGGATTCGATAGCGGAAGACCGCGAGCTTTCCGGGGAGATCGTCGGCCTGCTGCGGGCGCGGCACGAGATTCGCGTCAGTCAACTACCTGACTCGCTCGACCCCGAGAAGCACGACGTCTCGGCGACCGGGACGGAGTTGACGCGCGAACTGATCGTGGTGGAGCGGAAATTCATCCACCAACTGCTGCGCGACGGCAGGATCACCGACGAAACCAGACGACGGATCGAGCGCGATCTCGATCTGGAGGAAGCCAGCCTCGCCAACCGGGAATATCGCCAAACCCCGCTGTGAACGGTGCTCCGTCATTCCGGGGCGACGCGGAGCGGTTCATTGGGCTCGGCTTGGTGCGGACCAGTTGGTGTCCCACCGGAATGACCTCGGCAATTGCTGCTCCGCCGCAGTCGCTGCCGTCACACCGGCCGCTCGCCCTTCACCGTGACGCGCGTGCCTGCGCGAGTGTGCGGCCAATAGTCCCACATCGCGCGGTGCTGGGTGCAGCGATTGTCCCAGAATGCGATCGCGTTTTCGGTCCAGCGGAAGCGGCACTGGAACAGCGGATTCTCCGCGTGCTGGTAGAGATAGGCAAGGATGGCGTCGCTCTCGTCACGCGGAAGGCCGATGATGTGGCGGGTGAAGCCGCGATTGATATAAAGCGCTTTCTTGCCCGTCACCGGATGCGTGCGCACGACGGGGTGCTCGGCGCTCGGATAGGCCGGCCTGTCCGCGACACCGTAGTTGGCGTAGAGCCCGCGGTAGGTGGATTCGCCGTCATGCAGCGCGGTCAGCCCGTCAAGATAGGTTTTCATGCGATCCGACAGCGCCTCATAGGCGGCATACATGCT
>CAYVVB010000305.1:0-1944 GCA_964454955.1 uncultured Bradyrhizobium sp.
CCACCAGGCCGCCGCACCACGCACCCGTTCCTGATCCGCGGAACAAAACAGCAACGAGTTCCCGGACGACACCGCGAGGAGATCATCACCATGTTGCCGCAATCCGGACGTTATACAGCCACGACGTCGCCAAGCCTCGCCGAAGGTTGGACCCTGAAACGACTGACGCAACCCAGCCGTCTGTTCGGCGCTAACGGCCTGCGCACCGGCCCGGACGGGCGCATCTACGTCGCTCAGGTATCGGGCAGTCAGATCAGCGCGATCAACGTCGATACCGGCGCAATCGAAACGATCAGCCCGAAGGGCGGCGATATCGTCGCGCCCGACGACTTGGTCTTCGATGACGCGGGCAATCTGTACGCCACGGAAATCACGGAAGGCCGGATCAGCATGCGCGCGCCCAACGGCACGACGCGCGTGGTGTACGGCGATATTCCCGTCGCCAATCCCATCACCTTCCACCAGGGACGCTTGATTGCCGGCGAGTGCCGGCCTGGCGGCCGCATTATGGAGATCGACCGCAACGGCGGTGCTGCGCGCATTCTGCTGGAGGACCTGCCGATGCCCAACGCGTTTTCGGTCGGACCGGACGGTAAGCTCTACTACCCGCTGATGGGCACCAATGAAATCTGGCGCGTCAGCCTCGACGGCGGAACACCCGAAAAGGTCGCAGGCGACCTCGGCGTGCCGGACTCGGTCAAGTTCGACTCCAAGGGCTACATCATCTCGACACAGGTCGCCAGCGGCCAGGTGCTGCGCATCGATCCGCGCACGGGCGACCGCACCGTGCTGGCCAATCTTTCGCCCGGCCTGGACAACGTGACCTTCGTCGGCGCGCGCATGTTCGTCTCGAATATCTCCGGCTATGTCGTCGAACTCCTCGATGGCGGCAAGACCCGCGACCTCGTGCCCGACGGCCTGAACTGGCCGCTGGGCTTGGCGGTCGATGACAACGGCCTGCTCTTCGTGGCCGACGGCGGCTTTTCCTACGTGTTCCGGCCGGGTGGCCAACGCGAGATGGCGGGCATGCTGTTCTCCCCCGGTTATCCCGGATACTCGCGCGGCGTGGCCACGGCGGGCCCCGGCGAATTCATCGTGACCACTGCAAACGGCGCCGTCGCGCGCTATCGGCCCTTGAAGCAGGAAAGCGAAGTTCTCGCCAGCGGATTCGACCAGCTTTACGGCGTGGCGGTCGCTCCGAGCGGCGCCGTCGTCTTCGCCGAGACGGGCACGGGCCGCGTACTGTCCGTGACGTCAGGCAATGTCGAAACGCTCGCCACCGGCCTGCGCAAGCCCTGTGGTGTGGCGGTCAGCGCGGAGGGCACCTGCTTCATCTCCGAGTCGGCAGGAGGCCGGATCGTCAAACTGTCCGGCGGCCGCGCCCACGCCGTACTGGACGGCTTGCAAGACCCGCAAGGCATACTCGTGCGCGGCAACTCGCTCTACGTCGTCGACGCCGGCGGCAAGGAACTCATCGAATACGACCTGGCAAGCACGAAGCGCCGCACGATTGCTTCGGACCTGCCCGTCGGCGCTCCGCCAGGCGTTGTCCCCAAGCCTCTGGGGCCGATCGGAATACTCTCCGGGCCGATGGGTCCGTTCGCGGCTATCGCCGCCGCCCCGGACGGCACGCTCTATCTTTCGGCCGATGCGGAAGGCAGCGTGCTGGCGCTCCGTTCGAAATAAACGGCCCACCGTTTTGCGAGAACCCGCTCTTGTCCATAGAGCCGCTCGTTCGCGCACATCAGTGACCGACCGAAGTGGCATCCACCGTCCGCATCGGCTTCGGCGCCAGCACGATCAGAAACGATGCAGCGATGAACACGACAGCGAGCAACACCATGAGCTGGTTGGTCGCGAGCATCAGGCTCTGCCCGGTGACAAGGTTGTCGACCAAGCCGCGCGCAGTCTCGCGATAGTGACCCAGCGCCGCCATGCCTTGCG
>CAYVVB010000306.1:0-13494 GCA_964454955.1 uncultured Bradyrhizobium sp.
TCCAGCGCAAAGACGGATCGGCCGCAACAGGGTTTCCTCCCGATCGCGGAATATTCCTTCCCCGGAATCCCGCTTCACTTAAGGATGTCCCCGGGCTGGCCCGTGGGCATCCTTTTTTGTTTTGGAGCTGTTGCGAGCCGCTGGCGATACGCTGCCAACATCCTCGTTCAGCCGCCCCTCGTCCGCGGTTCCGCATCACGGTATTTTTATTTCTGCGTGACTGCGGCGGCGGTGCAAATCGACGCCGACGCCCCGATCTATACCGTCAGCGAGACGGTCCGGCATGGTGGCCGTCATCGCAGATGCATCCCCCCAACAATCCATCTCTTGGAGCGCAGATGGGCGAAGTCATTCGGTTTGTCTCAAAGTCTGAACTCGAACGAGCGCGCCTCATTCGGGAGGCCCGGGCGATCTATGACAGCATATTCCCGCCGGCTGCGGCCGATACGGCCAGCGAACAGCGCGATCCAGATCGCGGGCAACGCTGAATGTGCAAGGCTTCCCGGCGCGTGTGCGGCTTCAGGTCTGCCGGTCAGGCAGCCGCAACACGAGCCCATCGAGCTCGGGCGTCATCTTGATCTGGCAGGACAACCGGCTATTGGTCATCCGATCCGCCGCCGTACCGTCGAGAAGCGCATCCTCGTTTTCCTGCACCGGCGGCAGCTTCCCGAGCCACGCCTCGTCCACATAGACATGGCAGGTCGCGCAGACTGCATTGCCGCCGCACTCCGCAACGATGCCGTCGACGCCGTGGGTGAGCGCGCTCATCATGATGCTGTCGCCAACTTCGGCTTCGACCGTCTCGCTATGGCCATCGGGATGGATGAAGGTGATTGACGGCATGATGTTCGCTCAGGCGGGTGTAAGCTTCACCGGCAGGCTCTCAAGCCCGCGGAGCGTGTTGTTGTAGCGGCGCTTGACCGGCCCGTTGATCTCGATGGCCGCGACGTTGCGCGCGATGGCGGCCAGCACGACCTCGCCCTCGAGCCGGGCCACGAGCTGTCCGACACACATATGAATGCCGGCGCCGAAGCCGACATGGCCAGACGTCCTGCGCGTGATGTCGAAACGGTCGGGATCTTCCCAGCGCCGCGGGTCGCGATTGGCAGCGCCCAGAAACATCAGCACCTTCTGGCCTTCTCCAATGGCGCAACCGGAGATTTCGACGTCTCGCGTCGTTGTCCTGAAGAAGGTCTGTACCGGGCTTTCGAACCGCACGGCTTCCTCGAACGCATTCCTGGCCAGCGAGGGATCGCGCCGCAGGCGCGCCAGCTCTTCCGGAAACCGGGCAAGACAGTAGATTGCCGCTCCGATGCCGTTAACGGTGGTGTCGAGCCCCGCCGAGAGCAGTGAGCGCACCAGAAGCGGAGCTTCGTCGGGCCTGATTTCGTCGGTGTCGGTGAAGGCATGGATGCACGCGCCGAAACCGCCAGGGGCGAGATTATCGCGCTGGCACTGCTCATTGACGTACGCCGCATGCGGCACAGAACGTTCGATCGCGGTCTGGCGCAGCTCGTTCGGCGGGCCGAACGCGTTGAACACGACGCCCGCGTAAGGCAGCAGGTGGTCGCGCCCGTCCTGCTTCAAGCCCATCGCATCCGGGAAGACCGACAACGGATAGGCCTCGGCGAGGTCGAGAATCGCATCAATCGTCCTTCGCTGCAGGAGCTCGTCGATCCTGGCCTCGGCGGCTGCGGCAAAACGCGCGCGGATCTGCTTCATCGCCGCCGGCGACAGCACCTTGCTCAGCACCGCACGGGTCCGCGTGTGCGCGGGCGGATCGGCCTCGAGAATGAGGCTCGGCGGCCGCTACGGTTTTTCCCTGGCGAAATCGCTGAGTCCGACCCCTCGGCTCGAACAGAATGTCTGGGGATCGTTGAGCACGGCGTGCACTTCGGCGTAGCGCGCCACCCCATAGACGTTCCACTTGTCGAGATAGACGAGCGGCCCGGCCTCGCGCAGCCACTCCTGGGCCGGATATGGGTTCTCGAAGAAGTCTATGGAGAACGGGTCGATCTCGGCGTGAGGAACCACGGTCGGGGCCACGCCATTGCGAACCGGGCCAGGAAAGCCGAGCACCGTCATTGTGTCCTCCCGAACAGCGCAGCCGCGTTAGAGCTTTTCCCGTTCCGATGAAATCGGAACGGGCTCTGGATTCTTGGTTTGATGCGCTTTCTTGACGCGAACCGGTATCCACTTCGCTTGAAAACGCGCTAACGCATCAGCCGAAACTTTCCTCCCTCCACCTTGATGAGAAAGGCGGAACGCTCATCGTACCCATTGTGGTCGGTGGGGCTCATCGTGGAGAGACCGTTGTTCAAATAGACGCCCTTGCCTCGCTCGAGCTCGTCGCGAAGAGCGGCGCGGAACTCCGGCGTACCCGGCTTGGCGACCTTCAAGGCGTTCGTCGCCGCCTTCTTGAAGAGTGCGACGGCATCCCACAAATGCGCGGCGAAGATGTTCGGCTTCTGCCCGTTCACCTTTTCATAGGACGAGATGAACGCGTCACGCGCTTGCCGGAAGGGATCGTCCGCCGGGAGGTCGTCGCCAATCGTGAAGGCCTCGCCCGCGAACACCGCGCCTTCGACGCTGGCACCGCCGAGCTTGATGAATTCCTCGGACGCGACACCGTGGGTCTGGAAGATTTTGCCGGAATAGCCTCGCTCGCGAAGGGCCTCCTGGGGCAAGACGGCCGGTGTGCCTGCGGACGCGATGAACACCGCGTCGGGGTTGGTCGCCATCACGTTGAGGGCCTGGCCGGTGACGCTGGTGTCCGCGCGCGCATACACTTCATGGGTCGTGACTTTGAGACCCAGGGTCGGAGCGAGCCGGGAGACCTCCTTGTAATAGCCTTCGCCGTATCCATCCGACACCCCGATGTAGCCAAGCGTCTTGATACCGGATTTCGCGATGTGCTTGAGGATCGCCGCCGCCATCAGGTCGTCGTTGGGGACGACCTTGAACGCCCACCTGCGGCGATCATCCATGGGCTGCACGATCGCGGTCGCCGCCGCCAACGAAATGATCGGCGTCTTCGATTCCATGGCAACATCGAGCATCGTCATGGTCACCGGCGTCAGAGACGATCCGATCAGGATGTCCACGCCGTCCTGGATCACCAGGCGTCGTGAATTCTGGGCGCCCTTCGTCGGGTCCGACTCGTCGTCAAGCACCACATAGACGACCTTTTCGCCGCCGATTTCCTGCGGGAGCGCCGCGATCGTCCGCATCTGCGGCTGGCCGAGCGCGGACCCCGGCCCGGACGCGGACACGACGATCCCCACCTTGATGTCCGCATGCGCATTCGATGCCGCTAGGACGGCGATCGCAAAGACCCACAGCCCGGCAACGCCCAGCTTCATGGCAGCTCCTCCCCCAAAATCTCTTGGCGTAACCTTGGCCGGGAATGACCGGCAGACCCGCCTCCTCATTATTGATACCGCCGAGGGCTCCGTCTGTCCCTGTGATTTGGGACACCGAGCAGGTGCAAAACCGCGCCGCGGCCCGCTTCAAAACCCGGGGTGGTGCTGATACATCTTGAAAAAAGCAGGAGGAAACCAATGCAACTGGACCGGACTCCCGGGGATGGCGTGGATGTCCTCGCGCCGATGGTGCTTGCGATCGGCCGGCCCTCGTTCCCGGCCCTGTTGATGGACACGGTCCGGGCAGCGGCCAATGTCGGACATTGCATGGTGTTTGCGTTCGAGCAGGAGCAAACGGCCCGCTGGGCGCTTGGCAGCGGCAATATCGGGATTGGGCCGGACCTCGGCGCAGCGTATTCCCAACATTTCTATCTGGCGGACCCGAACCGCGAAACGATCCTGGACCGCCGGTGGCGGCAACAGCCGATCGTCATGCCGAACTTCTCCCGCCGAATGTACACAGACACGTATCGGAAGCTGTTCTTCGAAGACGCCGAGATCGTCGACAAGGTCGCCAGCGCGATCTGGGTCGACAGCACCTGCTTCTACGTCAACTTCTACCGGACCGCTGAACAGGGACGATTCACGCGCTCCGAATCCGCCCGGCTCTCCACACTTGCGCCGGCGCTGACGGCGATCGTCGCGCGTCACTGCCAAGAGGAGGATGTCGGAGACACTACCAGCAAGCTCGAGACGCTGTTCGCGACCGGGGAACGTTTCATCACGTTGACGCCCCGCGAGAAGCAGGTCTGCGTGCGCATCCTGTCGGGCTACGGCTCCGAAGCCATCTCGGCGGAGCTCGGCATCAGCCTGCACTCGACCTTCACCTATCGCAAGAGAGCCTACGAGAAGCTGGGACTCTCCTCGCAGAACGAACTGTTCGGCATTGCGTTGCGGCTGATGGCGCTGCCCCGGCGGGCACACTGACCGGCGGGTGTCCGGAGCTGTGCCCGACCGCTTGTCCCAAACCGCCGGGACAGACGGCCAAAGGGCTGGTGCGGTACGATCAGGTACGGGAGGACCAAGATTGAGCACCGCACCTCGTATCGACATCGACGTTGCTGCCTTCTGGCACGACCCCTACCCGACCCTGGCGCGATTGCGCCGTGACGCGCCGATCGCCTTCGTGCCGCAGCTCGGCAGCACGCTCCTGTGCAGCCGCGATGATATCTTCGTCTGCGAAAAGCAGATCGACGTGTTCAGCTCGCATCAGCCGGAGGGCCTGATGAACAAGCTGATGGGCCACAACATGATGCGCAAGGACGGCCAGGCGCATCTTGCAGAACGCCAGGCGATCTTCCCGACCATTTCCCCCAAAACCGTGAAGACGCACTGGACCGGCCAATTCCAGGCGCATGCCGACCGCATCATCGATGCGGTCGAGCCCACCGGGGCTTGCGATTTCGTGCGCGACTTCGCGTTGCCGTTTTCGGCGGAATGCCTGAAGTCGATCACCGGGCTGACCAACATGCGGTTTCAGGACATGAACGCATGGTCGCAGGGCATGATCGACGGCATCGCCAACTACACCGGTGACCCCGCGGTCGAGGCGCGCTGCCATGCGGCGACCTCGGGTATCGATGCGGCAATCGACGACATGGTGCCGATCCTCCGCAAGAAGCCGGACCAGAGCCTGCTCGGCGTAATGCTCGCTTGCGGCATGCCAATGGAGAGCGTGCGGGCGAACATCAAATTGTCGATCAGCGGCGGACAGAACGAGCCGCGCGACGCGATCGCCGGCACGGTATGGGCGCTGCTCACTCACCCCGAGCAGCTCGCGCTGCACACCGAGCGCACCATCCCCTGGATCCAGGCTTTCGAGGAATATGCACGCTGGATTTCGCCGATCGGCATGTCGCCGCGACGCATCGCCAGGCCCTGGACCATCCGCGATGTCCAGTTCGAGCCGGAGGAACGGGCGTTCCTGATGTTCGGCTCCGCCAACCGGGACGAAAAGCACTTCGAGCGCCCCGATCAGTTCGACATACGCCGGGACACCAGCAAGAGCATCGCCTTCGGCGCCGGTCCTCACTTCTGTGCCGGCGCCTGGGCATCGCGCGCGATGGTTGCGGATGTCGCGCTCCCCGCGATCTTTGCACGTTTAAAGAGCCTCCGCCTCGTCGAGACTGAGCCGGTGCGGATCGGCGGCTGGGCCTTCCGCGGATTGCTCAACCTGCCGGTCGCCTGGCATTAGCCGCTACGTACGATGCGCCCGCACATCGCGGGCCTCAGATATTTTCGGCGCTTGATGTGAAGTGCTTCACGCCGCGCTGCGGCCGGCTACGCTATTAGATTTGCGTCGGCCTTGCAGTGGGGTGCCTCGATGATCGTCGCGCTTGCCCAAGCTCTTTACCGCTTCGCTGAAAAGAACATTGACGCTGACACGCTCAGCGTGGTCGCAATTTTTTGCGGCATCGGCCTGCTGGTGTCGCTGGTCGCGATCATTTGCGGCATGGACTTCAGCGACGCACTCTTCTGATCCGCGCTCACGCGAGCCGCGCGCGGGCGCCCCATATCATTCCACAGCCTGTTGCCGCCTCGCGCACGCGAGCTCCTTAACGGTCCGTTAACCACGACTTTCCATGATGCAGTGCCTATGTATGTGTTCGTGACGGGGCTTGAGTTCCATGGCGCAGCGTCATTTCGGAGCGTCGGTTGGGAGGGACGAGAACGTCCTGAGCTTTTCCCCGGCGTCGACCCCCGACAGCGGAGAGACGGCCCTCGATCTGGTCGATCAAGCGGCCGATGTCTTCCGCAGCATGGAGGAGCACGCCCGCACGGCCGAAGCCCGCGCGCAGTCGCTTTGCACGAGCGCGCTGGAACGCCTGCGGCTTGCCGAAATGCGGGCTGAGACCGCCGAGCGGGCGCAACGTGACTTCGTCGTCACCGCCGAACATAAGCTGAAAGAGGCGTGCCGGGCTCTCGAGCAAGCCCAGTCGTGCATCGAATCCCAGAAGGACAAGCTGGCGGCCGCAGAGCTTCGCGCCGAAGTCGCCGAGGCCGAAGCACGACAGGCCAGGGAAGCCCTCGCGCGCGTCGAAGACGCCATCCGCAAGCGCCTGCTTTGCGCAGGCCCGGAGACCGATCGAAGGTCGACGGCGGTGGCGTGATGATGCTGGCAGCCCGTGCGAGCGTGCGGGGAGACTTTTCCGGGATTCTTCTTTCGCTTCGCGGCGGCCAAGCGCGGAGACGTTCGGAAGTTCTCATTCGGACGGGGTTTTTGGTCGGGGCATCAGGATTCGAACCTGAGACCTGCAGTACCCAAAACTGCCGCGCTACCAGGCTGCGCTATACCCCGATCCGCCCATGGTCGATACACGCTCCAGCCGGCCGCATCAAGGCATCGTCGCGACGCCGAGCGTACCGCCTGAAGGCCTTGGCGTGCGGGCAACGCCCGACGCCCGGCCTCGCAGGGGCAAGCACTCCCGGTGAAACCTTCATTAGTGCGAGGACAGCCCGGGCGAGCCGGTCTCGGGGTGGATTTCGGCGGCCATCATGCCCTTCGAGCCCGGCCCGAAGCGCACCAGCACGTACTGACCCGGACGCAGCTCGGTCATGCCGAACCGGCGCAGGGTCTCCATGTGCACGAAGATGTCCGGCGTTCCCTCGCCCATGGTGAGGAAGCCGAAGCCGCGCAGGCGATTGAACCACTTGACCTGCGCCCGCTCCAGTCCGCTGGTCGCCGTGACCGTGACATGGGTGCGAGGCGGCAGCATCTGCGCCGGATGGATCGCCGTCGATTCATCCATCGAGAGAACACGGAACGCCTGGTAGCCCTTGGCCCGCTGCACGCATTCGCAAACCAGCCGCGCGCCCTCATAGGCGGTCTGATAGCCGTCGCGCCTGAGCACGGTCACGTGCAGAAGCACATCGGGCCAGCCATTGTCCGGCACGATGAAGCCGTAACCCTTCGACGCATCGAACCATTTGATAGTGCCGGAGATTTCGACCAGGCTGGCGGTTTCGCCCAAGCCTGAGATCGCCTCCATCGCCGGATCGCGGGCACCGTCCGAAAACTCGCCTGATCCAAGCCGATTCGTCCCGGTCCCGCCCGCCAGGGGACCCCCGCCCTTCTTGGACTCAAATCCGTCCGACCCCATAAACCCGGACCTCACAACTTCCATGCCGTCCCGTCACGCTGGGCGACGGTCCGGCGATTCGCGTCCCCCAGCGATTCTGTCTGAAGAAGCCGCGCGAATCTCCCAACTCAAAATAACACCCTCGCTTGCCGCGCATAGACAAAAAACAAATCAGCCGGAACCTATGAACAGCTTGCACAGGGACGAATCGATCGCGTCTCTGGAGCCCCGTTCTGATGGAATCGGAACGGGGCTCTAGATTTTGGTTGACGCGTTTTCTTCACGCGAACCGGTGTCCACTTCGCTTGAAAACGCTCTAGTTGCCCACGAAGGGACCGAGTGTTTCGCCGATGTCGTGGCGGATCACCAGGTCCGCAATATCGTCCTGATCGGTCGGCTCCCTGTTGATGATCACAAGGCGAGCGCCGGACTTCTTGGCCATGATCGGAAACCCCGCTGCCGGCCACACCACGAGCGACGACCCGATCGCAATAAAGAGGTCGCAAGCTTGCGCAAGTTCGCTCGCGCGCTCCATCGCGTCTTCCGGCATCGGCTGTCCGAACGAAATGGTTGCGGTCTTGACCGGCTCGTCGCAACCCACGCAGTCCGGCGCGCCGCTTTGGTCGAAGTGCTGCTTCACCCAGGCAAGATCGTAGACCTTTCCGCAGCCGATACAGCGGGCATAGGTCGTGTTGCCATGCAGTTCGATCACATCGTCGGACGCAAAGCCCGACGTCTGATGCAGGTTGTCGATGTTCTGGGTGATGACCGCAGGGATCTTGCCGGCCCGGTAGAGCGAGGCCAGCGCGCGGTGACCACGGCCGGGCCTGGCCGCGGCAAACGTCGGTTCCATGGCAAAGCGCCGCCGCCATGCCTCATCGCGCATCCGCTGGCTTGCGACGAACTCGTCGAAGGGACTCGGCCGGTTGCGGGTCCATAATCCGCCCGGCGAACGGAAGTCAGGTATCCCGCATTCCGTTGAAATGCCGGCGCCGGTGAAGGGAACGATGGTGGACGCTTCGGCGATCATGTCGCCGAGGCGTTCCACACCGCTGCGAAGGTCCGTTGCGATCATTGGCGATCATCCGGTTGTGCTGGCCCTCGCTATAGCACGACCGATCGGACTTCGTCTTACGCTAGCTTGCAAGCCCGCCAACGCGGGCTGACCGCCGCGGCGATTAGGCCGCCTCGGAGACCTGCTGCTCGCCGTCCGGCTGAGCCTGTTCGGCCTCACCGCTCTTCTCGCCCTTTTCGCTCTTCTTGCTGCGGCCGGTGGCCGGCGCTGCCTGCGCCTTCTTCGCCGGCTTGCCGCCGAATTGCGAGAGGCGCTCGAGTTCCGCTTCGAGCTCGGCCTGCCGCGCCGCGACCTTTTCCGCGAGCTTTTCGATCGCGCGGTCGCGCAGATTGGCGAGTTCCTCGATGTTCATCGCGTCAAGATCGATTTTTGCCATTTCTCCCCTCCATGTCGAAGTTCGTCATGCACCGACGCACCCTTGCACGAACTTCGCAAACGCAAAGGGTACACAACAATGATCTTCGCGCCGCTGACGATTGCGGTTTCCAACCGGCTGCTCGACGGTCTGAGGAATTTCAATCGGCGTCGCGCCCACCCCGTTTTTTGCGTACCGGGAAGCCGCCTTCGCGACAAGGACAGCGCGCGTCTTATCCACCGGCAAGCGCGCGTGCGCTGTTCACATCCCTCGCCTCGTCTGTACAATTCGCGCAGCGGTGCGGCTGTTGACTCAATCACACCTCAATTGGCGAGTGTAAAGCGAGCGCGACTCAGATCAGTCGAGCACACGAGTCCGACGGAGCATTCCCGAAGGACTCCAACAAACTCCAATGAAGAAGGGACCGGCCGTGACCGAACCGAAGGACCGCCGCGCACGAGAGCGCGAAGAAATCGCCGCGCGCATTGCAAGCTTTCGCGCCACACAGGAAAAGTTCAAACGCGAGCGCGAAGAATATTGCACAACGACTCTGGACAATGCACGAAAGACCGGAACGCCGACGTTGTGGCCTTACACTGCGCCTCGCGCCAGATAGGCGCAGACAACCGCGGATAAAAGAAAAGCCCGGAAGTTTCTCCCGGGCTTTTTTGCATCACCAATAGGGATGATGCCAGTAGTGGTGCCGATAGTAGTAGGGGCCGCCATAATAGGCATAGGGTCCCGGACCATAGGCATAGGCCGGCGCGTAGCGATAGCGCGGCCCGTAGGCGTACGCGTAGCCGGGCCCGTAATAATAAGGGTGGCTTGCGGCGATCGCGCCGGCCGTCAATGCACCAGCGGCAAGGCCGAAGGCCAATCCTGGCCCGCCCCATCCCCAGCCGCGCGCCTGCGCCGGCGCGGCCAGTGTGGTGGCGCCCAGCGTCGCCACGGTTGCCAAGACTGCCAATTTTCTTGTCATGTGCATGTCCTCCTGTATTTCCCATTCACAACGCCAGGCCGCCGCGATGGTTTCAGGGGAACCCGGGTAACGCGTTGCCTCGGCCTAGGCCGGAACCGCCACGAAGACAGAGAATTTTGCGGGAGCGAGATCAGGTTGGCCCCATGATCTCCGCGCAAACGCTAGTTTGCCGGTGTCTGCTCCCCGGCAGTCCGGATCAGGCGGCCAGCCTTCACGACGACGCGGGCGTCATCGAGCTGCGGCCGCAGCGAGAAGCTCACCGAAATAAAGGCGAAGCAAAACAGCACGCCGACGAGGACGATGCGCCGATGTGTCTGCCGGTCGGCGTTATGGAGCGAAGGGGTCATGACGTTCCCCTACCTGAACCACGAACGGCCGCAACGCGATTTGGGTTTTAACCTAACTGAATAGCCTTGTCGGCGGCCGCGCAACGAACCGTTAAGCCTGCGCGAACGCTGAAGCGGGGGAGCGCCCCGCGCGCGGCCACCTACAGAATGAAAGTGGCGAGCTGATAGAGCGCGTAGATGACCTCCAGGCCCATAAGCACGAGCGCTGCGACCATCAGATAGACACCAAAATGCATCAGAGCCTAGACCAAATCTCGCTGGTGGCCCGCGCGCGTCTTAGCGGCGGACCGGGAATAAACTCAATACGCATGGGTGATGACTGCATAACTTTTGAGCCGCATTCGATTCATCGTCAATGGTTTTCGGAAGGCGTCAGCTCATCCGATGACGACCTGAATCATTTCTGCAACGCTTGCCGGCCTGGCAGAACGGACGACCGCCTCGTCGGCAACCGGAGAGCAATCGAGAACGGCCTATGTCGTGCGCGAGCGAACGCTTCGCCTCTCAATCGAAACAGGGAGGCTTCCGCCGCCGCGGAAGGGTGCCTTTATCGCGAACCTCTTGAGCCGAGGTTTCTTGTCCCGACGCAAGCGCCTGCCTGTTCACGCGCCGTAGAAGATCTTGAATCCCCACAGCACGACGACGATGGCCGATACCAGCGTGGCCACCGCCAATACACTTTCCAAGGAAGCGACTCTCATTACGACTCTCCGCTTCCAGCCCCGGTTGACGGGTCTAGTTGATTCGTTAATTTGGCTGCAATTGCGCAGTCACAATGGATTGAACGCCGCGGTGTCGCTGTGGTTTGCGGGGCACAGGTTTTCGCAGTAGCTGGGATGGAACCTTGTCGTCTTGTCGCTTCGACGTCGGGGATAGCTGCGCCTGTGGTGCCGGTGACCATCCCGTCGGACGGCCAGCCATCGCCGTCCTGAGATTCCTGCGATGCGGTGAGCCCATCTCCTCCCCTGCCCCCGCCTGCGTTTTGCTGCTAAGAACCATCGGCAGACCGACAAGTCCCCAAGAGAAACCGGAAAAGGGAGACCGAAAAACATGCGTTACCTTCACACCATGCTGCGCGTACGCAATCTGGACGTCGCGCTGAAATTCTTCCGGGATGCGTTGGGGCTGAAGGAGGTCCGGCGCATCGACAATGAGAAGGGCAGGTTCACTCTGCTTTTTCTGTGCGCGCCGGAGGACGAGGCCTTGCTGAAGAGCCTTCCTCCGACCCGTGGCGCGCCACTGGTCGAGCTCACCTATAACTGGGACGAGGAGAAATACGGCGAGGACCGGCATTTCGGCCATCTCGCCTATGAGGTCGACGACATCTACGCCACCTGCGAGAAGCTGATGAAGATGGGCGTCACCATCAACCGCCCGCCGCGCGACGGCAACATGGCCTTCGTCCGCTCGCCCGATCTGCATTCGATCGAGCTGTTGCAGAAGGGCGATCCCAAGCCGCCGGCCGAGCCCTGGGCCTCGATGCCGAACACCGGCCATTGGTGAGGCGCTCTTTAGATGAAAATTCAAACGGGAGCGAGATGGCCGTGAGCGGGCAGCTGACGATCTGGGGTCGGGCCAATTCGGTCAATGTGCAGAAAGTGCTGTGGTGCCTCGCCGAGCTCGACCTCCCTTACGAGCGCATCGATGCCGGCATGCAGTACGGGCGCACCGGCGAGCCCGAATATCTGGCGATGAATCCCAACGCGCGGGTGCCCACGCTGGTCGACGGCGACTATGCGCTGTGGGAATCCAATTCCATCATGCGCTATCTCTGCCTTGCCTATCGGCCGGATTCACCGGTCTATCCCCGCGAGCCGAAGCGGCGCGCCGCGGTCGATCGCTGGCTGGACTGGACGCTCTCCACCGTGCAGCCGGTCGATCGCCCGGTATTCTGGGCCCTGGTGCGGACACCGCCGGCGGAGCGCGACACGGCGAAGATCCAGAAGGATGCCGACGCAGCCGCGGAGGTGTGGCGGGTCGCCGAGCATCATTTGTCGACGCGACGCTACATCGAAGGCGATGACTTCACCATCGCCGATATCGCGCTGGGCGCCTATGCAAGGCGCTGGCTCGGGGTCGAGGGCATCACGCGCCCCGCCCAGCCGCATCTGGAGCGCTGGCTCAAGCTGCTCGGCGAGCGCGCCGGGTTTCAGCAGGTCGTCGCGCCGCCAATGAGCTGAGCCGGCGTCCTTTCGCGTCAGAACAGCCGGTACTTGCATTGAAAGTACTGGAACAGATCGATGATCTCTGCGGCATGGTGCTGATTGAGGTCCGCGATCAAGGCGTTGATCTCGGAGGCGCCGGCGAACTCGGCACTATAGGTACCGTCGCTGGCTTTCTCGATGCGGCCGACGCCCGGCAGCGATTGCACGAAGGCGAGCGCGCGCATCTCATCAGTTGTCGTTGGCCTGAACGCAATCGTCGCGCTGTTGCAGGGCGGATTGTTGGCGATCGCTGGATTGGCGGAAGCTTGCAAAGAGCAGGCACACGCCAGCAAGAGGCAAAGCGAACCCCACGCCCCCAACCGAAATGACGTCCCTGCTCGTCTTTGCAAGCGATCCCCGGCGATAACCTTGTCCATTCTGATGCCCCCTGCAATTCCCCTGGCCTGTCGAAGGCGTGACCACCACGCTTGGTCGCCGCTCGCCCTTCTCGGGTTCGAACTGCCAAAGGCTCATGCATTCGCCATGGCGTTCACGCACCAGCGAACTGGCCTAGCTGACGCAGCTTTCGTTCAGACTGACTGGTCCATTCGAATGACAAATTCAACGCGACGAAATTACGGAAGGAATTTGTCACCGAAAGCGCCGGCCCAGGCATGATGCCGATTTCGGCTGAGGCCGCAATCATGCCCAGCGCCGTCGCGTCCTGCTCGCGGGGTACGCGAATCCAGCACATGAACCCACCTGCGGGTCGAGACACTGCACATCCCCTGGGGAAGGCATCCTCGATCAACCTCAGGCCGTGACGCATTCGTTGCGCCATGACCTGTCGCATCTTGAGGATTTGGCGATCGAAGCTCTTGTGCGACAGGTAAAACACGACCGCACGCTGAAGGCTGTCGTCGCTGCTCCCCAGGCTGGCAAGGAAGCTCTGCTCCATGATCGCGTTGCGGTGACTCCGGGAGATGACCCAGCCCACTCCGAAGTCAGGGCCGAGAATGCTCGATGTGTTGCCGCATTGGATCACCGTTCCACCGTCGCTATCGAACGAAAGGAGAGAACGTGCCGGCGTCGA
>CAYVVB010000307.1:0-10806 GCA_964454955.1 uncultured Bradyrhizobium sp.
GCCGCTCGTCAGACAGCACCTTCGCGTCCACCGCCACCTGCCCCGCGTGTCGTGACGATCGCGATACGCCCCTCGTGCCGGGACAGGATGGCCGGGACGATGCTTCTGATTTGCCCGACGGCGCAACCCGACGGCATGCGACAGATTGGCACGACGGGCAAAACGGCGGAGTCCGGACCGGAACCCGCCCCGCCCGTGTTGCGCCACATTTTTCCGTGCGGCCGGGCTGCGCGCCGGTGTCAAGCTCATCTGGTAGACTGCGTGGCACCAATCGACGCAAATGCGCGTTGATGGAAAGTCCGCACCGAACACAGGAGATTTGGCGATGCGCATCGAACCGGCGTTTCTCTTCGACCTGGACGGCACGCTGGTCGACAGCGTCTACCAGCATGTGCTGGCGTGGAAGGCCGCGCTGGATGCCGAGGGCATCGAGCTTTCGGTCTGGCGCATTCACCGCAAGATCGGCATGAGTGGCGGCCTGTTCACCAACCAGCTATTGCGCGAAACCGGGTTCGACATCGATCCCGCGCGGATCGAGCGGCTACGGCGAGGCCATGCCGAGGCGTATAATCGCTACGGGCGCGAGATCCGTCCGCTGCCTGGCGCACGCGAGTTGCTCGCCTGGTTGACCGATGCCGGCATCGCCTGGGCGATCGCGACCAGCGGCCGGATGGAAACGGCGGCCATCAACCTCGAAGCGCTCGGGGTCGACCCCGACAGGATTCCCGTCATTACCCGCGACCAGGTCAAATACGCCAAGCCGGACCCCGACCTGTTCCTGGCCGCGGCGGCGCGGCTCGACGTGGCGATCGAGCGGTCGATCGTGGTTGGCGACAGCATCTGGGACGTGCTTGCGGCCACGCGCTGCCGTGCGCTGGGCGTAGGCCTGCTCAGCGGCGGCTACGGCCCCGATGAGTTGCGCCAGGCCGGCGCCATTCGCGTCTATGAGGATCCGGCCGACCTGTTGAACCATATCGACGAGGTCGGCGGGCGGAGGTGATGCGGTATCGCGCGGGGCGAGATCGCACCGGCGGTTCATCGGCGGGCCCGATGAATGTGATAGGCCATCCTGTGCGTATCGATTCGGATAGGGACGGCAGGAGGCCTTGAGATGAAGGCGGTTTGCGTGTTTTGCGGCTCCAGCGTCGGCCGCGACCCCTTCTACCGGCAGACCGCGGCTGCCGTCGGCACCGCGATCGCACGGGCCGGCTTATCGGTAGTCTATGGCGGCGGCAAGGTAGGCCTGATGGGCGCGCTTGCGGACGCCGCGATCACCGCTGGCGGGCGCGTGATCGGCGTGATCCCGCGGGCGCTGCGCGAACGCGAGCTTGCCCATGGCGGCCTGAGCGAGCTCCATGTCGTCGAAACCATGCATGAGCGCAAGACCATGATGGCCGACCTCGCCGACGGCTTCATCGCGCTTCCCGGTGGCGCCGGCACGCTCGAAGAATTCTTCGAACAGTGGACTTGGGCTCAACTGGGGATTCATTCCAAGCCGTGCGGCCTTCTGAATGTAAAGGATTACTTCCAGCCGCTCATCGCAATGATCGAAAAGATCGTGGCGGAAGGTTTTATGGCGGCGAGCTATTCCGAGATGCTGGTGATCGAAACCAGCGTCGAGCCAATGCTGGCGCGGTTTTCGGCCTATTCCCCGCCACCGCGGAAATGGCAGGTACCGAAGGCGTGATGCCGGGATTTCCGGCCGTGATGAGGGACGCGCCCTCAATCTCCGGCGTCATTGCGAGCGCAAGCGAATGAATCCAGACTCTCTCGGAGGATGCAGTCTGGATTGCGTCGTCGCTTTCGCTCCTCGCAATCACGGCGTGATCGAGGGGCGCCCGTCCGTCGCCGCGACCGGATAGGCGAATGCGCTGACCCGGATCTGCAGGTCCGGATCAATCTCCAACTACTTCAGATAGCTTGCGAGATTGAGGCTCTGGATCTTGGCGATCGCGGCGTAGGACGCCTGGAGCTGCGCCTGATAGGTCGAAAGCTGCGCGGTGATCGCGGCAACGTCGACGCCGGTGAGATTGCCCGAAAGCGTCTCCGCATAGCTCTTGTAGTTGGTCTGGTTCGCGCTTGCGGTCTCGATCTGCGAGGCAGCGTCCGAGAGCCTGGCCTGCACGATCGAGGTGGCGTCGAGTGCGGTGCTGGCGGCATCCATCGCTTGGCTGATGTCGGTCGTGGTCAGGTTCGTGCTGTTGGCCACGAACTTCAGCACGCGCATGATCTGCTCGAACGCGGAATTGTCCGCCGTCACGCCATAATTCACCGTCTGGCCGCCGGCGACCTGGACCGAGGAGATCTCGCTGTCGCCCTGGTAATAGCTGGTGTCGGGCGTGGTCAGCGATCCGGTGCCGGTCGCAAAGGTGGAGAGGTCGACCGCCGGCGTCGAAGTGCGGGCGCCGGCGAAGACATATTGCCCGTTATATTGCGTGTTCAGCAGCGATCCCATCTGCTGCAGCATGTCCTGGGACGCGCTGATCACCGCCGCCGTTGCCGTGCTGCTGCCCGTCGTGGCCGCCGAAAGGTCCGAGCGCAGCTTCGTGATCATATCGGTCATCTGTCCGACCGTCGACCACATCGTCTGAACCTTGCTGTCAGCCAGCGACGCGGCATCGATATAGGACTGTGCACGCGTCACCGAAACCTGGAGATTGAGGACACTCTGGGTATCGCCGCCGTAGCCCGCAAAGTCCGTCGACTTGACGCCGGTAGCCTCCTGGATCTGGTCGTTGGCCATGATCGCCTGGACTCGCAGCGAGCCCGTGACCATCTGGTCCGAAAGCGCAAATGTGGCCACACGCATCACCATGACGCTACTCCAGTTTGACGAGGCGCGATCCGCACGCAAACGGATCGCGCTTGCCGCGGGGAAAAACGATGTCCGTTCCTGCCGGTCATGTTCAGATCGACTGCATGGCGGTGAGCAGCGTACTGAACATGGTGTTGATGACTTGAATCAGCTCCGAGGCGGCCGAATATTTGTTCTGCAGCGAACTCAGCCGGTTCGTCTCTTCGTCGAGATTGACCCCCGACTGCGAGGACAGCGAATTGGCATAGGTCGTTTGCGCCGTCTGCTTGACGGTGTAGTCGGCTGATGCCTGCGAGGACTTCGACGCGACGTCCGAGACCAGTGCGGCGGCATAATTGGCGAAGGAGCCGGTTGTTGAGGCGAGCCCGCCGACGGCCGCGAAGGTCGTCGGTCCCGTCAACGTGTTGTAGAACGCGTTGACGATGGTGGCCGACCCGGGCGACAGCACGGCGTTTCCGGCCGTCAGCGTGGCCGAGGAATCGAGCGTCGCAGTCGGCAGCCCGGCCGTGCCGGCACGGATGTCGCTTCGCACTGCGAAGTCCAACGCACCCGAACCGGTGACGAGATCGTTGAGGCCGAAATAATCGGAGAAGCCCTGCCCGCCGACCGAGCTCGTCATCTCGTTGACGGCCACGCCGTCGCCCGAATTGGCTGCCGTGAGCACCAGATGACCGTTGGCATCGATTGATGCGGAAACGCCGGAAGTCGCGGTGTTGCTATTGATCTCCGTGACGAGAGCGTTGACGTCAGGAGAAACGGTGGAAAGATCGATGTCCTGGTACTTCACCAGGTTGCCGCTCGAGTCGACTTCCGCAATGCGGACGGTGCCGGTTCCGGAAAAGCTGTCCGTGCCGCTCACCGCCGCAGTCCCCGTCAGGCTGCTCGGCGGCGGCATCACGGTGCCCTGGTTGGACACGGCATTGAGGCTCGCGCTGAGCTGTTTGGCAAACTGGTCAAGCTGGGCTTGCGCATTCGGCAAGGTCGTGTCGCGCAACGTGACGAGAGCGCCGATCTTGCCGGAGGTGATCTGGGAGGTGACATCGACGCCGTTCACCATGATTCCGTTGAAACCGCCAGGATACGTGGTCGACTCCGCGACGTTGGAGACCGGGGTGTAGCTCAACAGATGCGCGGAGTTGTCGACCAGCGGCTGGCCCGACGTGGTGTAGATCTGCAGGTCGCCGCTCGAATTCGTGAAATAATTCACGTTCATCTTCGACGAGATGTCCTGCAGCGCCGTATTGCGCTGGTCTTCAAGGTCCGCAGTCGGCTGGCCGGCGGCGGCCTGCTGCTTGATCTCGGCGTTCAGGGTTGCGATCTGCTGCAGATCCGTGTTGACGCTTTGCACCGCGGACCCGATGTCCTGGTCGGCATTGCCGCGCAACTGCTGGATTCCGCTCGAGGTCTGGTTGAGCTGTGTCGCCACCGTATTGAGCGCACTGATCACGTTCGACTGCAGCGACGGGCTGGACGGGTTGCTTGCCAGCGACTGGAGCGCTGCCTCGAACGAGGCCAGCGAATTCGCAAGCGACGTGCCGACCGCCTGGTTGTCGGCGTTGGTCGAACCGTTGGTGGTGCCGTAAAGCTGCTCGAGTTGGGCCAGGTAGGTGTTGGCCGTGTCGGCGGAGCCGAGATCCGAAGTCGCGCCGACCAGGGATTTCAGGAGCAGCTTGTCGACGGTGCTGGAAATGCCCGTGACGATGACGCCCGCACCCATGCCGCCGCTGATGATGGACTGCTGGTCGGCAGTCTTTTCCGTGTAGCCTTTGGTATCGGCGTTCGAGATATTGGACGACGCAACGCTCATCTGCACCTGCGTCGCCGCCAGCCCGCTGAATGCGATAAGCCGTGCGCTATCGAGCGACAAATCAACCTCCCGTCATCAATGGCCGGTCAGGCCTGGACATTGGTGGCGCAGGACACCGCACGCGTGGTGCGGCGACCGGCGGCTCCATACGGAGACGCGCTGGCGATCTGCTCACGGATCGCCTGCATCACGGCGTCGATTCGACGCTGGCTGGCATCGATCGCTGCGCGCAGGCGGACCAGATTCTCGTCGGTCGCCGCGCGCAACCGCAGGATCCGTTCCATCAACTGCTCGCGCAGGCCCCGGTCCTCCACCTCCAGCGTGGCGGTCTTGGCCGCGCATTCGGCGACGCTCTGGCGGAACAGATCGGCGAGCCGGTTCTTCTCGTCGACCTGCTTGAGGCGCGAGGCGGGCAGGCCCTTGGAGAGCTCCGCGTTCTCGTCGCTCAGGACCGAGAGCAGCTCGTCGATCAGCGCAATCAGCGCCCTGATGTGATCGTCTTTTCCCATCGGAAGATTGGTCTTGATGTTGCGTGCCGGAATCATGTCGTTGCTCCCGCTCCTGTCTCAATATTGGCCGTGACGCGGGCCGACCGCCCTCGCGCCGCGGGTGTAGGCCCTGGCCGCCGTGATCCCCACGGCTGCCCGCTTCATCTCCTGATCGAGGCGGGCGCATTCCTCGATCAGCTTGTTCCGGACCGTCTGGATATCGTCGAGAAGGGCGAGCAGTTTCGCCCTGTCGTTCGCCCCGACGGCGCCCGCGCGCGCCGTGAGCCGCTGGAGCTGCGTGAGCAGCGCCTCGGCCTTGTTCCGCGCGGGCTTTCCTGACCCGGCCATGGCTATCTCATCGCCGACATCAGCGTGTCGTACATCTTGTTGACCGTGGTGATCACTTGCGAGGCCGCCGAATAGGCCTGCTGCGCCGAGATCATGTTGCTGAACTGGCCGCTGGTGTCGGTCGTGCTCGATTCAAGCTCGCTGCCGTAGATGGTGCCGGCGCCGTTGCTGCCTGATGTCTGCAGCGAGGCGTTGCCGGACGCCACGGTCGACGTATACATGCCGTCGCTGTGCGCCGAGAGCTGATCCGGCGCAGCGAAGGTCGCCACCGCGATCTGGTAGATCGGAATGGTCTGACCGTTGGAATAGGTGGCATCGACCATGCCGTTCTTGCCGATGGAGATGCTGCTCAGCGTGCCGTAGGGAGAGCCATCCGAGGTGATGTTGGTCACGTTGACCTGCGGCGTGGAGGCGCCGGTCGCCACTTGCGTCAACGCGGTCAGATTGAGATCGATCGTGCTGGCGGCCGCTCCGTCGGTCCAGGCGATGCCGAGCTGCGCCGGGCTGGGAGCGGTGCCGGTGAGCGCACCGGTGTTGTCGAAGGTGAGCGTGACCGGACTGCCGGTGACGCTACCGGAGGTCGTGCTGAAGGCCGCGGTCCACGTGTTGGCAGGCGTTGCCGACTTGGTCCAGGTAATATCGACCGTGGCCGGTTTGCCCAGCGAATCGTAGACCGTCGTGGAGCTGTTGAAGGTAGCGCCCGAGGCGGCATCGGCCGGCAGGTTCGCCGCGATGGTCGTCTTGGTGGTGGCCGCGGCGTTGGAGGGCTCGATCTGGGTATTGATCGGCTCCAGCGTGGTGCCGGTAATGTTGCCGCTGGCATCGGTGCGCCAGCCCTGCAGATAGTAGCCGCCGTTCTCGAGGAAACCGGCGTTGTCGGTGACGAAAGCGCCGTTACGGGTATAGTAGGTCGTGCCGTTTGAGACCGCGTCCGACACCACGAAGAAGCCGGCACCCTGGATCGCCACGTCGGTTGCGTTGGTGGTGGCGGCGAGCAGGCCCTGCTGAGTGATGTTGGCGCGGCCGGCGACCTTGACGCCGCCTGCGGAATAGGACGTCGACGAGCTCGACGCGGTCACCATGTCGGCGAACATCGCCGACGTCGTCTTGTAGCCCGTGGTGTCCGCATTCGAGATGTTGTCGGAGATCATCGACAGCGACGTGCTTTGTGCAGCAAGGGCCGAGATCGCCGAGGAAAGTGCGCCAGAGAGACTCATGAATCAGAACTCCGAGTGAGATCAGGAAGAAACGGCGATGATGTTGGCGGCGCTGACGGGAACGCCATTCACCAGCAGCGCCGGTGTGCTCGTGGAGGTATCGATGCCAGTCACGACGCCGGTGATCGTCGAGTAGTTGACGACCGAATTACCGGCAGCGTCGGTCCCGGTCACCGAGACGGTGTACTGGCCATCGGGAAGCTGGTTGCCGTCCGAGTCCTTGCCGTCCCAGGTGACGGTGTTGGATCCCTGGTCGCCCGGGCCGCTGCCGGTCCACACTGTATTCCCGGAGCCGTCCTTGATCGTGACCGTCACGTTGGTCGATGCTGCGGACAGCGAGTAGCCGAACGTCGCCGAACCGTTGCTGAGCAACGCGGTATTGTTCTTTGCCTCCACGGTGTGGCCGATGTAGTTGACCGAATTGAGCGTAACGAGGCTGGAGAACGAGCCTGCCAGCGACGACATGCTGCTGTTGATGGACGCCTGCTCCGTGAAATTGGCGTAAGAGGTGAGCTGGTTCATGAAGTCGGTGACGCTGGTCGCGTTCATCGGATCCTGGTTCTGCATCTCGCTGAGCAGCAGGTGCAGGAAATCGTTGGTGCTGATCGCGGACGACGAAGAGGTCCCGGAACTTGTCTGTTGGGACGAGATCGGGGAAACGGTCATGGCAAGCTCTCGCGTTGTTCGTCGCAGCCGCCGCGACGAACGCCCCTTTGCAGGGCGCAAATGGTGGAAGTTCTTTCGAGATGTAAAACGAACAATAAAGCCAATTCAGGCGCGAATAATCCAGGCGGAAGCGATTGATTACTCGGCAGAATTTGCCGTGATAACGACATTAAAAAGCTGCAAAAATTGCCGCGTTGAGCACAGCGAAAAACAACCATGCGAGGCTCATCCCGAACCGCGCATGAGGACGTTGGATCGCGCAGTCGACGGCAAGTGAAAACGCCGTCAAGGATCGAAAGCGGTGAAGATCAAAGGAGTTGAGGAGATCACGCGAGAGGACGAGCAGCCAGCCGGCTGGTCGCTTTCAAGGCCTCCTTCAAACGACGGAGCAGCGGCGCCGGGACATTCTCCATCGTCGTAGTCGATCAAGCCGCGCGGGCCCGTCATCAAGCATTACGAACGAGCGGAAAAAATTACCGGCCGGAGCGCTAACGAATTGTACACCATGTCGGCGGATGGCGAGCCTGCAGAGGCAGTCTGGCCAGAGCATGATGATTCTTGATTGAGCCGGTCTTGGCCGCGAACTCTTCGCGCCATGTAGAGGGAGGGGCGGCGGCCTCGGAGCTGTCATCCCGGGGGAGATGCACAAACATCGAACCCGGAATCTCAAGCTTCTCAGGTGCGCAATGGCGCACCGCAGTTAGCTCGCTGCTGCACGCGTCCCGGAATGACGGAGCAAGTGGGAGGCACGCGCCTCCCTGTGAGGGCATGATGCGGCTGAAGTAGTCCGGCTCGCTCTTACGCCGGCTGCTTGCGCGCCTGGCCGTTCTTGGCCACCGTCGCATCCACGAATTGCCAGGCTTCGCGAAGCTGGCCGAGGCTCTTGACGATGCGGTCGAAATTCTGCCGCGCGGCGGGCCGTCCATAGGATTTGTGGCACGCCAGGATCAGCGCGTTGTAGGTCTGAAACAGCCGTTCGGCCAGCGCACCGCCGACGGTGAAATCGAGATGGTGGCTCAAGCCGCGCAGGATCGCGGTTGCGCGCATGAGGTGGCCATGCCCGTCCTCGAAACGACTCGTCTCCTGCGCTTCCACCGACTTCTGCAGAGCCGCGATCGCGCCGTCCAGGAGCATTATGGTTGCCCGCAGCGGCGGGACAGCGACGGCGGCGCCGCGATAGGCCTGGTTGGCGCGATAGGCGAATGCATTCTGTGTCATCAGTTCTTGCTCGATGCGTTCAGGAGGGCCTGCAGATAATTGAGTGTCGTGTTGGCGCTGACGATGGCAGCCTGGTATTGCGCATATTGGTTCTGGAGGTTCGTCTGGTAGGTCTGCGCCGCGCTCTGGATGTCGCTGACCTGGCTCTGGTAGTCGGTGTCCTGCGATTGCAGATTGGTGATCAACGTCTGCAGCGCGCCGGTGGTCAGGGACGAGTAAGTGCTGGCAGTCTGGTAAAGCTGCGACGCGAGACCCGACGTCGAGCTCACCGTAATCGATTGCGAGGTCGATCCGCTATAGACGAAGCCCATGCCGGAGTAGGGCGTGCCGGCATTGCCGATGATGGCATTGCCGCTGATCGTGAACATCGAACTGTCGCCACCCACCGAGGCCGAGGTCAGGTTGCCATTGGAATCCACCGCCAGATCCAGCGTGAAGGACTGCGGCGAGAGCCCCGTGTTCATCACGCTGAGCTGGCTCGACGATGTCGTGGTCTGGGCCGCCAGCACCGCCGCCACATTGCTCAGGTTCGTGCTCAGGACCGTAGATAGCGTGCCGGTATCGAGCTGCAGCTCGTTGTACTCATTGAAGGACAAGCCGAGATCGGCCATCGAGAGGCCGTTCACCGACGTACTCAGCGCCTGCTGCATCTGGTCCATGATGTCGCGCATGGTGCTGTCGCCGAACAGCACGGCGCCGGTCGCGGCCGTGCCGTCCGAATTCGTCGCAGACTGGGTGAGCACGGCGTCGCGGAAGGCGTTATAATTGGTGACGAAGGTCTGCAGCGCGGATGAAATCTGGCTGGTGTCGGGACCAATCGAGATGTTCACCGAGGTACCGCTCGGCGTCGGCTGCAGCAGGTTGAAGGTCACACCACTGAGCACGTCCGTGATGGTGTTGGTGTTCCGGGTCAGCATGATGCCGTCGAGGCTGAATATGGCCGGCTGCGCATCCTGCAGGACGTTGGTAAACGATCCGGAGCTGTCGGTGACGCCGAGCTGATTGAGAATATCGGTGCCGGAGGTGCTCGAATAGGCGATGTTGGCGTTGTCCTGTGTCGCGCTCAGGATCATTTCATAAGAACCGCTCGACACCTGGATGATCGAGGCCTCGACACCGGTGGTCGAGGTCTGGGTGTTGATCGCGTCGACAATGTCCTGCATCGACATCGAGCTGTTGACGGAGATGCTGGCGCTCGAGCCGCCGGACAGGCCGAGCGAGAAGGCGCCGGTATAGCCCAGTGCATCCGTGGAGCTGGACTGCGAGGAGCCGACGACCTTCTGTGCGGTCGCGAGCTGCGTGATCTGCAAGGTGTGGTCGCCGGTCGCCGAGCCGTTACTGACCGTCATGGACAGCGCCGCGGAGGCACTGACGTCGCCGGTCGAGCTCAGGGTCGCCGAGCGCGTGGCAAAGACGTTGGTCGCGAGCGGATTGACCACCGCGGTGGAGAGCGACTGCAGGCTCGTCGCCAGGTTGCTCAGATCACTCTGCAATGTCTGGTAGGCCGAGATCTTGGCCTGATTGGTGGTGATCTTGGTCTGTATCTGGGTCGCCTGGGCGAGCTTGGCGTTGACCTGAGACTGGATCAGGGCGGCCCAATCGATGCTGGCCGAGGTGCTCGTATTGGTCGTCGTCACCGAGGTCGCGGAGCTTGGGGTCGTCGTCCCGCTGCTGCTCGAGGTGGCGCTGCTTACCGTCATTTCCCAGGATCCATAAAAAAAGACGCCGGGCCGGCATTACGCCGGCCCGGCGGTTTGCCCGTTAGCCGAGCAGCTTGAGGAGGTATTGCGGCATCTGGTTCGCGACCGTTTCCGCCGCGACCGCAGCCTGGGTTTTCACCTGGGCCGAAGAGAGCGACGCCTGCTCGGCGGCGATATCAACATCCTTGATGACCGAATTGGCGGCGGTCAGGTTCTGCGTCTGGGTCGAGATCGTGTTGGCGGCGAAGTTGAACCGCGATTCCAGCGAACCGATCGTAGCGCGGGCCTTGGAGACCGCGTCGATCGCCACGTCGAGCGCCCCGGTATTGGAGGTCAACACGCTGGTCGCGCCGGCCTGCGTGGCGACGGCGGTGCCGCTGACACCCAGCGCGCTCGAGGTCAGCGTCGTCAGCGAGAGGCTGATGGTGTCGCTGCCCGAGGAGCCGACCAGCACCGAGACGCCGGAGCCGCTGAAAGAGCTGGTGCCGTCGAGCAGGCTCTGGCCGCTGTAGCGCGTGCTGGTCGCGATCGTGTCGATCTGCGAGAT
>CAYVVB010000308.1:0-1511 GCA_964454955.1 uncultured Bradyrhizobium sp.
AGATCACCGCCGGCGCGCCGCCAGGCGCCGGCCAGATATTGCGCGCCGTAATGCACGTTCACGTCCGGCGCGGCGAGCTCGGCTGCACTGCCCGTGAACCCCAGCATGCGCGCTGTCGGCAGCATCACCTGCATCAGCCCGACCTCGCCGTCCATGCCGACGACCGCGGGATTGTACCGGCTCTCGACGGCTATGATGGCGTCTACCAGAGCCGGCGGAAGACCGAACGCAAGAGACTCGCGCTCGATGAGCGCACGGTAGTCGTTGCGGCCGGTCCGCCAGTCGCGGCCGAACGCCGCGCTCACACGCGCAAAGGTGTAGCCGGGAACAGGACTCCCCGGGGGCATGTCGGCGGACGTCAGCCGCCTCGCAACAAACGGCTCGAGATTGAGAGGCGGCGGATCATCGGCGTCGGAAAATCCGGGGGTGTCGGCTGCGATTTCCGCCGGGGCCGCAATCTTGCCATCCGGCTGCGCGACCGCCTCGCCTCCCAGTATCGCAGCCAGCAAGGCTGCAGCCACCCCCAAGCGCCATCGGGTGGGCCCCAACACAGGACGATTTTTCATCGGCGCTCCCATCAGCGATGCGGCGGGACGTAGCTTGGTGTCGAAGGCCGGTAGGGAATGGCCGAGCGCCCGTAATTGGAGCCGTACTGCTGCCGCACCGCCGCCTCGTTCGCGTTTCCGACCCGCACGTCGGGCGAGCGCGCATCGATTGGGGGCAGATTGAGCGATGGATTGACCCGATCCACCTCACGCCGGAGCTGTTGATTGATGCAGCCGAACGCGTTCTCGCCGCCGATCCTGACATCAACACAGCGCTCCACTGACGGTGCCGAGGTCTGGCCTCCGATGATCGTACCTTGGGGCGATGCGGGGGACACGGTGGCGGTCTGAGCCTCCGCCGGCACAGGAGCCGCCAGACCGATGCATGACGCAAACACGATCAAGCTCTGCCATAGCGCGCAGTTTTTCCACCGCATGCCCCGCTCCAGCTCCTCCGGCATCATGGCATGTCGCCTCTATGAGAACGCGTCTGCATAACATTTGTAATGATAATCGATATTTTATGCTACTATCTGATGTCTTCACCCGCCATCCCTTCGATCGCGATAATCGATCGCGGGCTCACGATTTTTCCTGCCTCCGGGATCGCGATCGTATTCCCCTGCCGTTCAGCGCAGCTTGTTGTTGATCTGAGCGACGAAGACATCGTTGACAAGATTGACGCTGTTGTCCGCCGTCACCACTGTCGCATTGATGAAGTTGAGCACCTTCGTCACGTCGACCTGTGGCGCGTTCGCTGCATACACGACGTCGAATGGCCGCATCTGCATCTTGGTGGACAGGAAATAGCCGGCCGGATCCTGAAAGCTGACATTGAATATGACAGGCACGGTATCGCCGGCGAATTTCGAGCAGTCGATGCCGAGTTGCAACGCGACCTCGCGCGGCTCGCGCCGATACACGAAGACCGAGCCCGGATCTGCCTGCAGATCGAGCAGGCCGCCG
>CAYVVB010000309.1:0-31091 GCA_964454955.1 uncultured Bradyrhizobium sp.
TCGGCACGCGCTGCACCGCGGTCTGCGGACAGAAGATCACGCAATTGTCGCACTCGAAGCAGAGGCCGCAGCTCATGCAACGCTCGCCCTCCTTGCGCGCCTGCTCCTCGCTCAATCCGTAGATGCGCTCGTCGAAATCGCCGAGCACCTTGTCGGCCCCGACCTGGCGCTCGCCGCGCCGGCTGTGGGCAATGTGGCCGAAATGCCCTTTGAACAGGTCTTCGTGCGAGATCACCTGCGTCGCCGAACGGTCCTCGTAGTTGTGGACCGCGAACTTGCCGGCCGATGTCCCGCGCTTCTGCGTGTGATCATAAGGTTCGGGATCCAGTCCCCGCGTGTGGAGCTCCTGCAGCAGGTTGAACTGGTGCACGTCGACCTTCGGCCGCTTGTCCTCCGGCAAGCCGGCGAGAAAGCGATCGATCGTTTCGGCCGCAATACGGCCATGCCCGATGGCCGTCGTCAGTAGATGCGGCCGGACGACGTCGCCGCCTGCGAAATACTTTTCGCTGTTGCGGACCTTGTAGGCGCCGTCGATCGCGATGCCGCCTCGGCCGCCGTCAAGCCTCTCCAACCCGTCGGCGAAATCCGCCATTTGTCCGATCGCCGAGATCACCATATCGCAGGGCACCTCGAATTCCGTGCCCTCGACAGGAATCGGAGTCATGCCCTTCATCGTGCACCGACACATCCGCAAGGCTGTCGCGCGGTTCTGGGCGTCCTTGATGACCGCAAGCGGCATCACGCCGCCCTTGATCTCGACGCCCTCGCGCTTTGCATCCTCGCGTTCGTGCTCGGCGGCGGTCATCTGCTCGACCGGAAACAGCGAGGTCAGCACCACCTCCACGCCCTCGCGGCGCAGCGTCCCCGCCACGTCCTGAGCGGTGTAACCGAACGCCGCCTGATCGCCGGTGTCACGCTGGTATGCCGTTGTAATGTGGCCGAGTCGCCGCGCGACCGAAGCAACGTCGATCGAGGTGTCGCCACCGCCGACCACCACGATGCGCCGGGCCGTCGAGAACACCCAGCCGCGGTTGAACGCATCGAGAAATTCGACGCCGGTGACGCAGTTCTCGGCATCCCCGCCCAGAATCGGCAGCGGCCTTCCCTTCTGCGCGCCGCAGGCCCAGTAGATCGCATCGAACTCCCGATCCAACGCATCGAGCGAGAGATCCTTGCCGACCTTCACGCCAAGGCGGGTCTCGATGCCGCCGAGTCCAAGAATGCGATCGATTTCGGCATCGACCATCTTGCGCGGCGTTCGATAGCTCGGAATGCCGAAACGCATCATGCCGCCGAGCTTGTCGTGCGCCTCGAACACAACGACCGCATGACCCTTGCGGCGAAGGAAATAGGCCGCGGCAAGGCCGGCCGGGCCACCGCCGATGACGGCAACGCGCTTGCCATCGAGCCCCGGCGCAGCGGGGAGCTGAAGATTGTGCTCGATGGCCCAATCGCCGACATATTGTTCGACCGCGTTGATCCCGACGAAATCGTCGACCTCATTGCGGTTGCAGCCGGCCTCGCAGGGCGCGGGGCAGACCCTACCCATGGTGGCGGGGAACGGGTTGGCCTCGACCATGCGCTGAAAGGCGTATTCCTGCCATGGCATACCGGCGACCGGCGGCTTGTCCATGCCGCGCGCAATCGCGAGCCAGCCGCGGATGTCATGGCCCGACGGGCAACTCCCCTGGCACGGCGCCGTGCGATGGACATAGGTCGGACACTTGTAGGAATGGTCCGCCTGGAAGATCTTCTCTGTCAGATCGCTCCAGTTCCACATCGACTCGCCGTTCTTGAAACGGCGGAAGCTCTGCTTGGCGGTTGAGATCGTCTCGTTCATCACCAACTCCCTTACGCCTCTTGCAAGGCGACCTCGCCCTTCCCGTCCAACTCCGCTTCCTGGCGCGACCCGGTCATGACCAGGGCGTTGGAAACCATCTGATGGACGCTGACGATCGAATCCATCTCGAAGCCGTAGCGCGGCAGCACTTTCGAGAACTGCGCCTTGCAGATCGCGCAGATGGCCGCCATGTGGGTGACGCCATGCTCGTCGGCGACATCGCGCAGCGCCCGCATGCGCGGCATCGCACCTTTCAGGCGAACGTCCATCAGTTCATCGGTGAGCAGCCCGCCGCCGCCGCCGCAGCACAAGGTGCTCTCGCCGATCGTATCGGGCGCCATATCGAAGAAGTGGTTGCAGACCGCGCGGAGGACGGCGCGCGGAATCTCGAACTGCCCGCCGGGCTTTCCACCCATGCCGGAGGCACGCGCGACGTTGCAGGAATCGTGAAACGTCAGACGGAATTCGTCGTTCTTCGACCTGTCGAACCGCAGCTTTCCCTTTTCGATCAGGTCGTAGGTGAACTCGCAGATGTGCTGCGGGATGGCATAATTCCTGTCGAGAAAGTCAAGCGGGCCGGCGAGCGTATCGAGAAAGCTGTAGGCGACCCGCCAAGCGTGACCACATTCGCCGAAAACAATACGCTTGACACCGAGGTCCTGCGCCGCCTTGCGGATGCGCAGCGCGATCTTCTGCATCGCTTCCTGTGAACCAACAAACATGCCGAAATTCGCCGCCTCGGACGCATGCGTGCTCAGGGTCCAGCCGATGCCGGACTCATGCAGCACCTTGGCGTATCCGATCAGGCCTTCCATGTGCGGCGAGGCGAAGAAGTCCGCGCTCGGCGTGACCAGCAGGATGGTGGCGCCCTTTTCGTCGAGCGGCAGACGCACCGGCACACCGGTGTCCTCCTCGATCTCCTCCTCCAGCCCGGCAAGCGTCGCCTTCAGCGCCTTGGGCTGCAGACCGAGATTGTTGCCGACGTTGAAGACCTTTCCGATGATCTCGTTCGAATATTTCTGGCCGAGCCCGATGCTGTCCATGATATCGCGTGCGGCCATCGAAATTTCGGCCGTGTCGATGCCGTAGGGACAGAACACCGAGCATCGCCGGCACTGGGAGCATTGGTGGAAATAGCTGTACCACTCGTCGAGCACGTCCCTGGTGAGGTCTTCCGCTCCGACCAGCCAGGGAAACAGCTTGCCGCTCAGGGTGAAATAACGCCGATAGACCTTGCGGAGCAGGTTCTGCCGCGCGACAGGCATGTTGTTGGGATCGCCCGTGCCCAGGAAATAGTGGCATTTGTCGGTGCAGGCGCCGCAGCGCACGCAGGCGTCGAGGTACACGCGCAGCGCCCGCGACTCCTTGAGCAATTCGCCGAGCCGGGCGACAGCCTTCTCCTGCCAGCCATCGACGAGCTCGCCGGGAAAGCCGAGCGCCTGCTGGTGCGCGGGTGCTGCGACATAGGGCTTCGATGCAGCCATCACACCGCAGGCGAGCGCCGGCATTTCAAGCGGATCGCCGCGTCCGCGGGCCGCTGGATCGAAATTGCTCTGCTCTCCGGCCATGGGCTTACCTGTGGCGTTACCTTTTCGGGCCTAGCGGGGCACGGCTTCGAGCCGAACCGGCGGCACATGCCGCCGCTCGCGGCTGTCATCAGCCTGATTGCGTGTGGGACTGAAGAACACGCCGGGCGCGTGCAGCAGCTTGGAGAACGGGAATACCAGCATCAGCAGCGCGACCAGCACGAGATGAACGAGCAGCGCGGGATCGGCCGGCAACGGCTGCCAGTCGAAATCAATCAGGCCGAGGATGAAGGCCTTGACCGCGACGATGTCGGTGTGGGTCAGAAACTTCATCGAAAGCCCGCTCGCACCGATGGCAAGAAGAAGCATCAGCATCAGGTGGTCCGAGGGACCACTGATGTAGCGAATACGGGGCACCAGGAAGCGCCGCGCCCAGAGCGCTACCAGGCTCGCCACCATGGCAAAGCCCGCAAGCACGCCGAACGGCTGGATCAGCACGACGATTTCCGGGACCGGCTGCAGGACGTAGCGCAGATGGCGCATCAGGACCAATGCCAGCGCCAGATGGAAGACCCAGCCGAACAGCCAGATCCATTTGTTCGCCTTGAACAGGCTGCGGAAGACCAAGACCTCGGAGAACACGCGCATGGCGACGCCGCTGCGGGTTGTCGGAGCCGGCATCGTCGGAATCTTCAGCGGCGCCGGCGTCCTCGCGTAGAGCCACACGCGAAAGCCCAGGCCCGTCAGCATCACGAACAGGGCTGCATAGAGCATCGCCGCGAAGACCGCCGTCAGCATCGACTTTCCTCCTGGTCCGGCTCGAAGCCCACTTCAGACGCAACCGGTCGGCTTCGGCAGGCCGGCAATCTTGCAGGCCTGCTTGGCCGGGCCATAAGGGAACAAGGCGTAGAGCGCCTTTTGGTCGCCCTTCTCCTTGCCGAACTTCTTGGTCATCTCCTTCACCAGGATGCGGACCGCGGGCGCGATCTGGTATTCTTCGTAATATTCACGCAGGAAGTTCACGACCTCCCAGTGATCCGGCGTCAGTTCGATGTTTTCGCTCTTCGCAATCAGGTTCGCGAGATCGACATTCCACTCGCCGATATCCTTGAGGTAACCCTCCTCGTCGTGCTCGGCGACCGTTCCGTTGACTTCATACCCACTCATCGTTTTGCTCCTGAATGATCGATCTTGATGTCAAAGCCACGCGCAAACGCGTGTGTTGGTGGCCGCAAGGTCGACAAAGCCGCCGTAGTCCACCAGCGAAATTCCCTGGGCGAGATCCTCGGCCTTGATGCCGCGCGCAGCGAGATCCGGACCGAGGACGTAAATGGCGCACGACGGCAGTTTCGCCTTCAACGCCTCGACAAAGCGGCCACCCCGGCGCGCGCCGATGACGGCGTCCTCGATCATCAGGACGCTGTCCCCTTCGGCAACATGATCGAGGCAGGACTTCAGTGACGAGCGTTCGTAGGGCGACTTGTTGACGGTGTGCAGGGTCGGCATTTGTTCCTCAAAAGCTCAAGATCACATCCTGTTCGGCAATGAGCCGCGCCATCTCCGAGCGATCCGTGACCAGGATCGACGGCTTTTCGGTATAGCCGTCCTCTTCGTCTTCAAAGGTGATTGGCATCAGATCGTCGACCGTGAGGCCGCGCTCGGCGAGCGACTCCCGCTCGACATAGAATTTCCGAACGTCGTAATCGCCGAGCGCACGATAGGTTTTGGAGAAGTTCTTCATTCCGGTCCCGGCCGTATCCTGGCCGGCCATCAGCTGATAGACGCCGTCATCGATGAAAGCGAGGCTGACATCCTGCTCGAATGCGGCGCTGATCAGCACGACCTCGAGCGACTCCAGCGCATAAACCGTTCCGTACGGGACCCTGCGGTTGATGTAGAGGAACTTCTTCCTGCTGGTCTCTTCTGCCATCGTCCGCTCCTCAATCGCCGAATACGACGAGGCGATCGGCCTGGATGCCCGCCTCGATCAGTTGCCCGAGGCCCGAGATGCGGAAGCCTGCGGCGATGTTGTCGCCATCCTTGCCCTGCCGTTTCGCCTCGTTGGCGTCGAGAATTCCGCGTCGCTGGGCGGCCGCGATGCAGACCACGAGATCGAGCTTGTGCGCTTCCGCAAGTTCGCTCCACTGCCGCTGCAGGTTGCGGTCATCCTGCGGCGGCACGGTGTAGCGGGTGCCGTTGTTGACGCCGTCGTGGTAGAAGAAGACACGAAAGATTTCGTGCCCCTTCTCCAGCGCCGCCTTCGCGAACTGGTAGGCCGTATCCGAGGCTTGGTGCGTATAGGGCCCCTCGTTGACGACAATTCCGAAACGCAAGTCCCGACCTCCTTAGTTGGCAAGCATCGTGGTCTCCAAGCGGGAGATAACTCCTGCCATTGTCAGAAACGCACGTGAGCCGACATGTTCATGGTCTTCCGCGCACCGGTCCACGTGTCGAGGTGGTGCTTGGTGAATGCGAAGCCGGTTAGCTCGAAAAATCGAGGCCATCCGATGCGCTCGATCCATTCGCCGATGCGCTCGAAATCGCGACCGTGTTCCTTGTAGGCGTAAAGAATCGTCCGAACGACGTCGGCGACTTCCGGCCAGCGTGGCGGATTGTTGGGCAGATTGGCGACCACGAGCTTGTGGAATGTCGGCTTCGAACGCGCGTTGGAATGCTTACCCCCGACCCACACCGCGATCTTGGTGGAGTCCGCGCCGTTGATCTGCATCGGCGGGCACGGCGGGTAGCACGCGCCGCAGCAGACACACTTCTTCTCATCGACCTCGAGCGACGGCTTGCCGTTGACCATTGCAGGCCGGATCGCCGCTACAGGACAACGCGCGACGACCGCCGGCCGCTCGCAGATCTTCGAGACCAGATCATGATTGATCCGCGGCGGCTTGGTGTATTGGACGTTGATCGAGATGTCGCCCTGGCCGCCGCAATTGATCTGACAGCATGAGGTGGTGATGCGCACGCGGTTCGGCATCTCCTCATGCGTGAACTCGTGGTGCATCATGTCCATGAGGCTTTTGACGACGCCCGACGCGTCGGTGCCCGGAATGTCGCAGTGCAGCCAACCCTGGGTGTGAGAAATCATCGACACCGAATTGCCGGTGCCGCCCACCGGAAAGCCGGCAGCACCCAGCGCGTCGATCAGAGGCTGAACCTTATCCACCGAGCTCACCATGAATTCGATGTTGCTGCGCGTGGTGAATCGAACGTGGCCCTCGGCGTATTTGTCAGCGATGTCGCAGAGCCTGCGGATCGTGAACACGTCCATCTGCCGTTGCGTGCCGGCGCGAACGGTCCAGATCTCGTCACCGCTCTTGGCGACGTGATGCAGCACGCCCGGGCGCAGGCGATCGTGCCACGCCCACGCGCCGTAGTTCTTGCGCATGACCGGATGCATATACGGAAACGGGTCCGGTACGCCCGTCTCGTTGGGCCGGCGCGGCTGAACAGCGCTGTTCATTTTAGCGACACTCCTGTGATCCTCCCGTCAGATTCGGCCGAAGCGAGACATTGAGCCGCCGGCCGGCACGCCCGCGTTAGTCCGCGGCGACGTTGAGCCCCGCTTCGCGCGCCTTTCGTTCGAAATACTTCTCGGCTTCGTCCGTAAAATCGTCGGTGCGAACGAAGCACGAGGTGCGCGGATGGTTCACCATGTTGGGATCCGGGTCGACGCCGATCGCCTCCAGGAAGGCGGGAAGACCGATGCGGTCCATCGTCTCGCCGATGCGTTCGTGCTCGAGCGCATTCTCGGCAAAGAAGTCGATCAGCCGCCGCGCGAATTCGATCAGCTTCTGATAGTCGTCCTCGGTCTCGAGCTTGATGAAGGGGATAATCATGGTCCCCATGAGATCACCGACCTTGAGGGCACGCTTGCCGCCGATCAGGATCGACGCTCCCCTGTCGTCGCCCGGGGACAGCGCCTTGTTCATCACATTCAGGCAGTGCATGCAGCGCACGCACGACTTGTTGTCGATCTCGAGCGTGTCATCGTCGTTGAGGCTAAGAGCGCGCGTCGGGCACCTTGTGATGACATGATCGATCGTGTACTTGCGCCCCGCTTTCGCGACGTACTTCTTCACCTCTTCCTGATTGACCTTCATGTCGTCGCGCCAGGTGCCGATCACGGCAAAGTCGGCACGATGGATCGCGTTCACGCAGTCGTTGCCACACCCGGAAAACTTGAACTTGAACTTGTAGGGCAGCGCCGGGCGATGCATCTCATCAAGGAACTCGTTGATGACCGAGCGGTGCGCCTTGACCTCGTCGTAGCACGACATTTCGCAGCGGGCATGGCCAACGCAACTCGTCGACGTCCTCAGCGCCGGCCCCGCGCCGCCGAGATCGAAGCCGATCTCATTGAGCTCGTCGAACGCCTTCTGGACATTTTCCGTCGAGCACCCCTGGAACATGATGTCACCGCTCTGGCCATGAAGGGCGATCAGTCCGGAGCCGTACTTCTCCCAAATGCCACAAAGCCGGCGCAGAACGTCGGTGGTGTAGTGGTATCCCGCGGGCGGCTGCACACGCAACGTATGAAATTCCTTCGACTCGGGGAATTTGTCGGCGACCTCCGAGAACCGGGGAATCACGCCGCCGCCATAGCCGAACACCGAGACGGTGCCGCCTTTCCAGTAGCCCAGCCGGTTCTCGTAGGAATGCTCGAGCTGCCCGAGCAGGTCGTTCATCATGGGCGCGTACGGCTGGTCATCCGCATCCCGCAAGCGCTTCAAACCGCTGACGAAGCTGGGCCACGGGCCCGCTTCGAGCTCGTCCAGCATCGGCGTCGAATGGCGGGCCTTTGTCGCCGCCCCGCTCCCGTCCGTCCGGTCGTGCTTGTCTTCGAGCGACATACGCTGCCTCCCGCCGCCGATGCGGCGATTCGTTTCCGTTCCCTGCCGACTGCCGCAGGTCTTGCCCCTGCTCGGCCGGCTCTTTTCATTCTCGCTTATCTGGGCGATAATAACAGAAGATTTGAATATTAGAATACATCAATCGCGGAGGCGGTCAAGCGATCAGGTGACCGGCCCCGCAAGGGAGGCACTTCCAGGATGGCAGCCGTCGCGAAATTGGCGGAAATAGCCCCGCCCCGCGCGTGCTGGTCCAGTCTCGCGGACGATGCGAGCTACCAGCGCTGGCGGGATACCAAGCTTGCCCGATACCCGAGGCGAATCGAGGAGATTACGGTCGAAATCCGCGATCCGCAGTGCGTCACGCCGGCGGAGCGTGCTGCAATCATGGACCGCTGCAATCGGGCAAACATGGCCCTTTATACATTCCGATCCGCCGATGAAGACGAGCGGCGTCTACGGGCGAGCCTGCTATCGTTCGGGGCAACCTTCGGCCTTCAGGCGATCGAAGATCACCGCTCGGCCGAGGCGGATGGGATCGTGCGCATTGAAGTGGTCAACGGCGGCGGACGATTCGGCTACATCCCCTACACCGACCGGGCGATCAGCTGGCATACCGACGGCTATTACAACTTTCACGGCCCGCATCGCTCTGTCGGCGCAATGCTGCTGCATTGCGCCCGAAGCGCCGAACATGGCGGTGAAAACCGTCTTCTCGATCCGGAGATAGCCTATATCAGGCTGCGCGACGAGGATCCGGCGCATATCGTCGCCTTGATGCATCCGGCCGCGATGATCATTCCGGAAAACATGGAGGACAGCGGAGCTATCCGGCCGCTCAACGCCGGCCCGGTCTTCTTCGTGGAGGCGGCGGGCGCGCTGGGCATGCGCTACACCGCCCGCAAGCGCAACATCGCCTGGCGCGACGACGAGCAGACCAGACTGGCCGTCGCCGCGCTCGAGCGAATCCTTGAATCGGATCCCCTGGTGCTTCGCACCCGGATGGGGCCGGGACAGGGCATGATCTGCAATAACGTTCTCCACGATCGAAGCGCTTTCCGGTCTGGAGCGGACGGGAGCCGCCTGCTCTACCGGGTTCGCTACCACGGCCGCATGGGCCGAACCGAAGGCTGAGGCAACAATGGTCCAGATTAGCGATCTCATCATCTCCCACCCGGATGTCACGACGTTCGAAGAACTCGAGGAACTGGTCGTCGAAGCAGCCCGCCGCGGCGAGATTCACCTCTACCTCGACATCAAGCCGGAATTTCCGGACACGCCACGCAAGTGGGAGGCGCAGCTTGAACTCGCCTTTTATCGCGCGGAGCGGATGGAAAGATGACCGGCCTCAAGACGCGAATTGACACGATCGCGGCGCCCTACGGCCGCGAGATCTGGCTGACGGAAGTTGGCTTCGAGAGCGGTATGCGGCTGCTCCGCGTCACGATCCGCGAGGGCGCCCGCTACACGATTCTTGATCTGGACGCTGCGACGGCCGCGGGATGGGCGCGATCGATGAATGAATGGGCGGCCGCGCAGGGCAAGGACATCGCATGAGCACCGCTATCAGCCCGTGCTCCAGGCTCGCGGCCGCCGCATGCCCGCAATCTTGCAGGCCTGACCGGGGTAGCCGTGTGGGAACAGCTCGAACAATCGATTGCGCGGAGCCCCGTTCGTATCGCTCAGGTGACGCATGACGAACCGGGCATCCGGCGTCACCTGGTGGAGTTCGAGAAAGGTTCGCATGAAGCGGATGACGGTCCAATGTTCCGACGTGAGCTCGATGTGCTCGGCACGTGCGGCCGCGTTCGCCCATTCCTCCGTCCAGTCAGTGGGATCGGTTAGATAGCCTTCTGCATCAATCTGGCCGCGCATCGCCGGACCACCTCCCTATTGCAACGCAAGAGACAATTCGACCACAGACGATTCGACAAATATAAATAACCGAATATACTGATACTACAACAAACGGGCGTGAGCACATCCGCGCGCCACACAAAACGGGAGGAACGGTCGTGGCGGAAATCGTCATTATGGGCGCCGGTCTTAGCGGCGTCATCATGGCTTACGAGATGAAGGACCAGATGAGACCGGAGGACAGGCTCACGGTCGTCACAAAGGATCCCATCTATCACTTCGTTCCTTCCAACCCCTGGGTCGCCGTCAACTGGCGAACGCGCGAGGCCGTCGAGGTCGATCTTGCGCCAACTTTCGCCAGGCGCGGCATTGCCTTCAAGCCGGTCCCGGTCAGCAAGCTGATGCCGGACGAGAACCGCCTCCAGCTCGAAGACGGCTCGACGTTGCGCTACGATTACCTGATCATCGCTACCGGACCGGAGCTCGCATTCGACGAAATCGATGGCTTGGGTCCTAACGGCTTCACCAATTCCATCTGTCACATCGATCACGCCGAGAAGGCCGCTGCGAATTTCGAGGCGTTCTGCAAGAACCCGGGCCCCATCGTGGTCGGCGCTGTCCAGGGCGCATCATGTTTCGGCCCCGCCTATGAATACTCCTTCATCCTGGAGACCGAGCTGCGCCGCCGCAAGATTCGGGACCGGGTACCCATGACATTCGTCACGTCCGAACCCTATATCGGCCATCTCGGGCTCGACGGCGTCGGCGACACCAAGGGCATTCTCGAAGGCGAGATGCGCGAACACCACATCAAGTGGTTGACGAACTCGCGTGTGAAGCGGGTCGAAGGCGGCAAGATGACCGTCGAGGAAGTCGCCGAAGACGGCTCCGTCAAGGCGAGCCACGAACTTCCGTTCGCCTTTTCGATGATGCTGCCGGCTTTCCGCGGCATCGCGCCGCTGCGCGGCATCGACGGACTGGTCAACCCGCGCGGCTTCGTCATTGTCGACAAGCATCAGCAGAATCCGAAGTTCAGAAACATCTTCTCGGTCGGCGTCTGTGTCGCCATCCCGCCGGTCGGGCCTTCGCCGGTGCCATGTGGCGTTCCGAAGACCGGATTCATGATCGAGTCCATGGTCACCGCGACCGCCATGAACATCGGTCAACTGCTGCGCGGCAAGGAGGCGAGCCACCAGGGGACCTGGAACGCGGTGTGTCTTGCCGATTTCGGCGATTCGGGCATCGCGTTCGTCGCCCAGCCGCAAATACCGCCGCGCAATATCAACTGGTCGTCGTCCGGCAAGTGGGTCCATGCCGCCAAGATCGGCTTCGAGAAATACTTCCTGCGCAAAATGAGGAAAGGCGAAAGCGAGCCGTTCTATGAAACGGCCGCGCTCAGCATGCTCGGCATCGCCAAGCTGAAGAAGGTTTCGACCGGCTGAACGCGATTTGGATCAAAGCATGGGCCCCGGATGCGCGCGCCCGGGGCCACAGCGATTTTGAAGATTTGAAACTCTCGCGCGGGAGAACCGGAGAACAGAATGTCTGATGCAGCAGCGAGCACCGGCAATGCCAAGACGATGACGATCATCGTCACCAAGGGCACGCTGGATTGGGCCTATCCGCCCTTCATTCTCGGCACGACGGCAGCCGCAATGGGCGTCGATGTGACCATGTTCTTCACCTTTTACGGGCTGACGTTGCTCAAGAAAGAACTCGACCTTCAGATCTCGCCGCTCGGCAATCCTGCAATGAAGATGCCGATGATGGGCATGCATATGAGCATGCCAAACATCGTGGCCATGTTGCCCGGCGTGGATGCGGGCGCCTCGATGATGATGAAGAACCTCATCAAGAAGAAGGGCGTTGCCTCGATCGATGAACTGCGCGACGCCGCCATTGAATCCGACGTCAAGATCATCGCCTGTCAGATGACGATGGACCTTTTCGAGTTCAAGCCGGAGGACATGATCGACAATCTGTCGCTCGGCGGCGCCGCCACCTACATGGAAAAGGCGCTCAAGTCGGACATCAACCTCTTCATCTAAAGACCCGACAAATCCGAATTTCGATCAACCCACCAACCGCTACAGCAGGGACCACGATGGCCGATAAGACACTTGATGCGAAGGGACTCAACTGCCCGCTGCCGATTTTGCGTGCGAAAAAGACCTTAAAGGAGGTGCCGGCCGGCGGCACATTGGAAGTGCTGGCGACCGACCCGGGTTCGGTCGCGGATTTCGCCGCCTTTTGCAAGACGACAGGAAACGAATTGGTGGAATCGGCATCGCAGGACGGGATCTACCGTTTCCTGATCAAGCACACTGGTTGATCCACCCACCTCATGACGGCGCGGCGCTTCGCGGATTTGAAATATCTGCGCTAGCGTCGCCCGGTGCCTCGGCTGCCGCAAAAGACCTTATAGAGAGCCTCAAGGACGACCTGGACCTTTTCATCGGCAAGACGATAGAAGATCGTCGTGCCGTCCCGTCGTGCAGATACCAGTCCATCGAGCCGCAGCCGCGCCAATTGTTGAGAGACGGTGGACTGCCGCTGCGAGAGCAGTTCCTCGAGCTCTCCGACCGATTTCTCCCCTTCCGTCAATTGACACAAGATGAGAAGCCGCGATTCGTGCGCAAGGGCCTTGAGGAACTCGCTCGCGAGTTGCGCGTTGCCCGCCATCTTGCCTGCATTCATTGATGCATTCTTCACCCTTGGCAGGGCCATCCGATCCGCCTTCCAAGCTCGAATATTTGATTATTTTAGATAAGGCGCTTCCGATCACTAGTCAAAGGGTGCGAACGACCCCCGCTGTGAGTTGGCGGAAGAGGCCTTACGGCCCGGAAGCTGCGGTGCTCGCCGTGCGGCGCATATCCAACAACGTCGTGCGGTCGACGAGCAGATGCGTCAGACCCGCACCCAGCCACATGCCGCCCAGGACGATCCAGGCGGTCAGGGCGAACACCGAGGCTCCAGTGACACCGGCGCCGACAGCGCAACCGCCTGCAAGCATGGCTCCGAATCCCATCAGCACGGCCCCGATTAGATAGCGGCGCATGCCGAGACCGTCGGAGAACCCTTCGAGGCGCAATTCGCCGGCCCTCGCTGCAGCAAGAAACGAGCCGAGAAAGACACCCGGCACGATGCCGACATCAAAGTCCAGATGCAGGTGCGCGCTGTTCAAGACGAGCGTTAGCAACTCGGCGGACGGGCCGCTGAAAGTGAGGCTCTTCAGCGTTACAGGTGAGAAGGAAGCTTGCGCGAGCTGATAGGTAAACATCCAACCGGCAACGACCGCCACCCCGGCGCCAAGAGCAGAAAACATCACTCCCGGTCGAAGGCCGCTGCGCAGCGCAAAGGCGATCCCGGCGAGCAGCCAAGGTATCCCGAAGGCCAGCTTCTCAGGCGTACCACCGCCCAGCAGGCTCATGACATCGCGCGACGGCCCGCCATCCACAAGCCAGAGATTGGTGAGCCATTCCCGCGCCGGCGAGAGCAGGCCCCGATAGGAGGCTTGCGCGGTCACCGCGAAGACAAGCCCGGACAGCAGCGCTCTCAGGTTCCCGTTGGCGGAAAGCACCAGGAGCCGACTGGCGCAGCCACGCGAAAGGATCATGCCGCAACCGAACATGACGCCGCCAACCATCGCGCCGGAAATGCTGCCCTGCTGCGCGAGCTGGCGCGCCTCCGAGACGTCAAGCAGGCCGCTCGCGACAAATGCCTGTGTGCCAATCAAAGCAGCGGCGAAGGTCAGCAGCCAGGCCGCTAGCCGCGGTCCTCCCTCGCCGCCCGAGAATTCGATTACTGCGGCGCGCAAGCAGAAGCGGCTGCGCTGAGCAAAAAACCCGAATAGTCCGCCGACCAGAAGACCGCCAAGCCACGAAAACAGGTCTTCACCGAAGAGATCGACGACCGAGGTCAGCACGGCTGCTTCAGCTCCCACTCAAAGTCAGTCAATGTACTGATTTTGCAGCGCTGCTGTGTGAGTCAAATCGAACACCGTCGCAGGCGAGCGCAAGATGCAAAATTCACCGACCGTCAAGGACGCAGATAGGCGTATCCCTGTTGCTGCAATTCGGTCAGCCGGACCACGCCGCCCTTTTCAGCCACAACAAAGCCCGAGACGAGATCGTCGAGTTTCACGCCTTGTGCCTTCATCGTGTTGGCACAGGCATCAAATCCGACGCCCTCCTGCGCGAGACGCTCCATCGTCGAAACAATGTGCGCCTCGGCAGCCAGGGCATGGAACGCCCGCAAGGCAGGCCCATGGACAACTAACCTGATGTCAGCCTGTCCGGGTCCGCCGACGCCGTCGACGTGATTTTGGATGTTGCCGAGAACGAAGACGACGCGATCGAGATCGGCAAGGTGATACACGACCCGCTGTCGCTTTGGCAGGTTCGCCTCAGCCGCCGCCTCGCGGAGGCCAAACGCTCCAAACAACCCCGCGAGCCCGGCACGAAGCATTGATCGACGTTCCATGAATCCCCCTGAGGTTGTACCGTCCCGCTTAAGGCCGAACGATCGTCCAGTTCTTTTCCGACAAATCCATCAGCACGGCAACGCCCGATTCCGCGACGCTGACGCCCGGCATCAGGGGCGGCCGCTTTCCTTCCTTGCTGGCGAGCGTATCGAGCGTATTGCCGCAGGCGATGAAGCTCACATTTGGCATCGATTTGACGAAATTCGTCATTCTCTCCCGCACCGGAGAACGATCGTCGAGCAGCATGTCCAGGCCGACGTTGAAGGCGACAACCACGATCTCGACGTCTTCACCGCGGCCCGAGTAGTAGCGGGAAACGTTTGCTGCAACGTCGAGCACCGCGCGCATCTTGACCGGATCGTCGTCGCTGATCTGAAGCGCGAGTCTATGGGGGTCCGAGGCGCGGACCGGATCTGCCCAAACGGCAATGAAGAAGGCTGCGGAAAGAGCCGCGCGACAGAAGGTGCGACGGCTCGATCCCTTCCGGCTCACTCCACGCCCCGCGGCTTACTGTCCTTGGCATCCTCGGGCGTGACGTCGATGACCGCTGCACGAGCGGTGATCTTCACCGGGCCGGTGCAGTCCTTCATGCAGGGATCCTTCTGCCAGAAGGCCTTCTCGGCTGTCGTCCGATCATCCATGATGAAGCCCTGCTCGTTCGGCATCTTGATCGAGGCAAGGTTCTTGTTGTTGAGCTCGAACTTCTGGTCGGCGATGATGTCGTTGAGATAGAGGAGATAGGCAACCAGTGCATAATAGTCGTTGACCGACAACGACTCGGCATTTCCATACGGCATGGCGTGCCGCACGTAATCGAACACGGTCGAGGCGTAAGGCCAGTAGGAGCCTATCGTCTTGACCGGATTGTCATTCGTCAGTGTGCCCTTGCCACCAGCCAGGACCGGCCAGCGCCCGTTGCCTTCGCCGAATTCGCCGTGGCACGCGGAGCAATTGTCCATGAACAGCTTTTCGCCCTCGGCCACCGTACCCTTGCCCTCCGGCAGTCCCTGCCCGTCTGGCCGGACGTCGATGTCCCAGCCGCGGATCTCCTCCGGGGTCGGCGTGCGTCCGATGTCGTATTTCGGTCCGCCCTTCGTTTCCGCTTTGCTCTGCGCCAGCACAGGCGTGCCGAAAGCGGTGGCCAGCATCAGCGCAGCAAGCACTCTAGGCAACTTCGACATTCTCGACCTCACCGTTGGCCTGCACGTGCCAAGTCTGGATTCCGTTGTTGTGATAGATTGAGTTGAACCCGCGGATCTTGCGCAGCTCGGCCTTGGAGGGCTGCACGTAGCCGGTTTCGTCCTGCACGCGCGACTGCAGCAACAACGGTTCGCCATTCCAGTCGAACTCGTAGTAGAAGCGGGTCAGCGCCTTGTCGAGGACAGGGCCATCGATCCGGGCGGGCCGCCAATTACGGCCGCCATCGAGCGAAACGTCGACGCGCTTGACCTTGCCGCGACCGGTCCATGCCAGACCGGCCACGATGGTGAAGCCCTTGCCGTGCTTGATGGGGGATTGCGGACTCGGGCTCGTGATCACCGATTTGGCGTCCATGGCCCAGGTGAAGCGGCGAGCCTTTCCGTCCGGCAGCAAATCGGTGTACTTGGACGTTTCCTCGCGGGTGTGCCAGGGCTGATCGCCAACCTTGATGCGGCGCAACCATTTGACCCAGAGGTTACCTTGCCAGCCCGGCACCACCAGGCGCATCGGGTATCCCTGTTCCGGATAAAGCGCTTCGCCATTCATCTTGTAGGCGACGATGCAGTCGTCGAGCGCCTTTTCGATCGGCAGGCTGCGGTCCATGGCGGCGGCATCCGCCCCTTCCACCAGTAGCCATTTTCCGTTGCTCTTGACCCCGGCCTCGTCAAGCAGAGTACGCAACGAGACGCCGGTGTATTGCACGCAATGGATCATGCCATGCGTGAACTGGCAGCCATTGAGCTGGGCGCCGCGCCATTCCATGCCTGAATTGGCGGCGCATTCCATGAAGTGGATGCGGTTGACGCGCGGATAGCGCTTCAGCTCTTCCAACGTCAGGATCAGCGGACGTTCGACCAGCCCGTGGATCATCAGCCGGTGGTCGGCCGGATCGATCTCCGCGATACCGCCATGGTGACGCTCGAAGCATAAGCCGTTCGGGGTGATGATGCCTTCGAGTTCATGCAGCGGCGTGAAGCTGACCGAGGACTCGCGCGAAGCCGTCAGCCACTCGACGTCGCGCCTGATGACGCCGTTCTCGAACTTGGAAGGTTTGCCATATGGGCGCACGGCAACTCCTTCGCCGAGAACCCTGGTCCATTCCGGTACGTTCGGTGGCTGATTGGCGGGATTTCCACCCGCGCCCGCCGGTCTTGCGACCATCGAAGCTGCGATGCCGGCACCGGCAGCAAGGAAGTTGCGTCGCGACCGCCGCGCACTATCTGTCTTCGACATCAATCTCAGGCTCCGGAAACTTTGACGGCTCGGTTGGGTTCAAGTCGGACCGTCCGCTGACGCGTCAGGTAGTTCGAGACGACCTCCCAGATCGGAGGACCTTCAGTTCCCTCATTGACGCTGGCCCAGCCCGCGACCTGATATTCCCTGGAAGGTTCGATCGGCGCGCCGGTCTTCGCCAGCCGCATGTCGGAGATGCGCTGGCCCTGCGGTTTGGCGACGTCGATTGCGTAGGAGAGACCGCCGATCCTCACCATGTCGCCGCCCTGTTGATAATAGGGATCGACATTGAAGAGATTGTCGGCGACGTCCTCGATGATATCCTTGAGCCGCGCCCCGGTCATGCCCATGCGGTAGACGGCCGGATAGGTGATCGCGGTTGCGTTGGTGACGTCCTCGAAGGTGATATCCTGGCCGGGCAGCACGCTGGTGCCCCAGCGGAAACCCGGCGACAGCGCAATCTCGGCATCGCGCTCCTGCACGAGCGCCTGGCAGATCAGGTCGTCGAACGTTCCGTTGAAGTTGCCGCGCCGGTAGAGGAGCGATTCGGTCTTTCCCAGCACTCTGGAAAGCTCGGCCGCGAACGGCTTGCGTACCTCAGCGATCTTGGCAGCCATGTCGCGATCGGACGCAATCACTTCGGAGAACAGCGGAATGAGCTTATAGCGGAATGCCTTGACCTCGCCGTCTCGCACGTCGAGGTCGAGCCGAGACACGAACTTGCCGGAAGACCCCGATGCGATCAGCAGGGTCTTGCCGACCTTGACGGCCTCGGGCAGCGCATCATGCGTGTGCCCGGTCAGGATGACATCGATGCCTTTGACGCGAGCGGCGAGCTTGCGATCGACATCGAATCCGTTATGCGACAGCAGCACCACGAGTTGCGCCCCGCTCTTCCGTGCCTTGTCGACCTGCGCCTGCACGTCCTCCTCGCGCACGCCGAAGGACCAGTTCGGAATCATCCAGCGGGGATTGGCGACCGGTGTGTAGGGAAACGCTTGTCCCAGCACCGCAATCTTGACCCCGCCGCGTTGGAGCATGGTCGAGGCCTCGAAGGCGGCTTCGTTCCACTCGGTGTCCCGGATGTTGAGGCCGAGGAACGGGAAGCCGAGCCCCTTGATCGCCTGCTTGACGCGCTCGGTCCCGTAGGTGAACTCCCAATGCCCGGTCATCGCATCAGGCTTCAGCAGGGACATGCAATCGATCATGTCCTGGCCGCGCGTTTTCAGTGATGTCCACGAACCCTGCCAGGTGTCACCGCCGTCCAACAGCACGACCTTGTCACCGCGTTCGGCGCGGATCGCCTTGATGACGGTGGCGGCGCGATCAAGGCCGCCGATCCGGCCGTAGCTCTTCGCCAGCGCCTCGAAGTCCTCGGAGGTCAGTGCATAGGCCGCGGATGAACCGGCTGGAATGCCGAAGCGCGCAAGGAACTCCTTGCCAGTGATGTGCGGGGGAAGGCCCCTTGCCTCGCCCACGCCGAGGTTGGTCGAAGGCTCACGGAAATAGAGCGGCATGAGCTGGCCGTGAATGTCCGTGATGTGCACCAGCGTGACGTTGCCGAGCGCCTCGAAGGCCAGCAGTTCCTTCTGCGTCAGGCGCTGCCGGGCGGCGGCCTTGCTCAAGCCGCCAAGGCCCATCTCGCCGGTCAATGCGGCTGTGGCGGCGGCAACCTGTATGAATTCGCGGCGCGAGATCATGCGTTGCGTTTCCCTCGATCAGCGACGGTGGTTCAGTTACGAACGGAAGGGGTTTCGACCGGAAGCCCGATGCCGCGCCAGGCAACGTAAAGCTCCAGGGCGAGAAACTCGTCCGACAGCGGCTTGAATGGTTCGGCCCGCACGTCGAACATGCAGCCCTCGAAACGCTCGTGCAGCGGGACCAGCCGCTGGTCGCGCAGCCGGTACGTCGGAAACCCGTTGGTCTGCCCCTGGCTGAGGAAATCGGCACGCATGAATTTGCCGTTGTTGCGCTCGTGGCAGGATTCGCAGGCGAGGTCGAGCTGGCCGTACCTCGTGTAGTAGATCTGCTTGCCGCGCTCGAACCAGGGCGACATCGGGCCATCGACCTTCACCGTGACCGGCATGCCGCGTGACTGATACCGAACGAACGTCGTCATGTCCGTGAGCTCCTGTGACTTGAACTTCCACGGCTCCGCCTTCATGTGTTCGCTGCGACAGATGTTGATCCGCTGCTCCAGATTGACGGGCTTCTTGAGTTTGTCGTCCCACTTCGGCATGGCGGCACCGACGCCCTTCATGCTCTTCTCCGCTTCGCCGTGGCAGCTCATGCAGGATTTTCCCTCGCCCCCCTCGACCTTCTTCCAGACGTCTGCGGCGCGCTCGATGGCAAGAAAGCCCGGGTTCTCCAGATCATCATCCTGCAGCGCACGTGTTTCCTTGCTGCGAAACTCGTAGCCGGAGATGATGGTCTTGAAGACGTGACCGGGAGGCGCCGGAATGCCTTTCCGTTCGGCCTCTTGTGCGTCGGCGCGCGCTCCTATTAATGCAACAGCAGCAATGGCGGCCGCGAGCAGCCCGGCATAGTGAGACGGCATTCGCGCTTCTCCTCAAAAGCTCAAACGGGCCTTCGTCAGGCCTTGATGGCGACCTTCTCCTCCGCCGTGATCACCGTGCCGTCATCGTCGGTCCAGGAAAACTTGAACGTGCCCTCCTCGTCCACCCTTGCGTTGAACTGGATATACGGGTTCGCAGAGATCGCCGGCTCGAGCGCGCAGGCAAACACGGGTTTGCCGTTGAACTCACAGGTGAACTTGTTGATGATCTTGCGCGGGATGGTCTTGCCCTGCGCGTCCTTGCGCTGGCCCGACTCCATCACATGCGATACCAGGGTCTTGATCTGGATGATCTCGCCCTTGGCGGCTTCCTTCGGTAGCTTGATGCGCGGTCTGTCTGCCATGGTCCTCTCCGTTTCTCTCAGCCGCCACAGCCGCCGATCGTCACCTTCACGGTCTTCTGCTCCGTGAACAGCGCGCCATCGCTCATCTTGGCGATTGCAATGACATTCTGCGTTTGCGCGAGGCGAATGCGGATCGATGCCTCCGCCTTGCCGGCCAGCGGAGTGAACGTCATGGTCGCTACTCCGGCGTTCGGGTTTCCGTCGGCGATAATCATCACTTCCTTGACGTAAGCATCGGCCGTCATCGGGCTTTCGACGGTCAGCGATAGCGGCACCGTGTTGCCGTTCTCGGCGATCTCCGGCAGATCCAGCGTGATCTTGCCTTTGGCGGGTTCCTTTCCGCCTGTGAACTTGGCGATCGCCTGCGCGGCATCGTTCGTCACTTCGGCATCAGCCGCCATTGGCATCAGGGTCAACGTGACGAGGCCGCCCCCGAATGCGAATGCCTGCCTTCTGCTTATGGCTTTCATCTAGAGTCCTCCCTGGGGCGTCACTTGAGCGTTTCGAGAAAGGCGACGACGTCCTCGACCTGCGCGGGCGTCAGGATCGTCTTGCCGACGAATTCGGGTCTTACGCGGTTGAGCCCATCGTTCTTGTAGAAGGCGGGCATCACGGTGTTGGTAAAGATCTGCTTTGGATCAGCGACGATCAGGCGCAGTTGCGCCTCGGTGTAGCGAGACGCAACCCCATCCAGCGATGGGCCAAACTCGCCATGAAATTCTTCAGACTTGAGGCTCGTGACCTTGTGACAGGCCAGGCAGTTGCCGAGCGTACGGGTGAGAAAAACCTTCTTCCCAGCGTCGCTGTTGCCGGAATTGCCGGTCAAGGACCCGGGGACGGCTCCATCGACGATATCCAGCTTGATCGGCTGCTGCGCTGCGGCTTCGGCCGCGAACAGCAGAACTGCCAAGATGGCTGGCATCAAGCGCCACATGTGTTTCCATCCCTCGGCGGGGCACCCCCGCGCCTCTTGCGACGGACTTACGGTCCGTCAAATTCACGTATCACAATATTTGCATATGATTGGCGCAGTCAAGCGAATTTGCGGGCTCGTCCACGGTCGCGAAGCTAACCTTTGGAGCTTTGCAGAAAATCGCGGAAAGTCCCGTGCTTGTAGCCCTCTTCTCGCACGAACCGGAACATGGCCAGGAAATGCTCGGGCTTCAGATATCCCGGGGCGCGCGCAACCTCGCGCGCCATCGGCTCTCTTGATTCGATGCCATCCGCGGAGACAGGAAAGAACTGGAACGTCGGGGTGAATCGAATGCCGTATTTTTGCGCGAGGTCTTTTTCCGCCAGTTCCTGCCGATCGAAGTCGACGACCTTGCGCGAGCCGATCAGATTGAGCTGGAGCACTTCGAAATTGTCTCGGATATAATGCGAGACCGTCTCATCGGCGAAGTTCACCAGATGGGTCTCACGGCAATAGGGGCAGCCGCGCAGCTCCCACATGATTGCAAGGCGCTTGCGGTTCGACGCGGCGTTCTCCAGATCGTCGCGCAAATCCAGAAAGCTCTGCAAGAACCAGGGCTCGTGGTAGAGGCCGTCGTCGCCGAGTGCCGATTCGGAGCGTGCCTCGGTCCGGTCCGCCAAGAACAATGCGGCAGGCGCAAGCGCAAGGAGACCGCGCCGCGTCAAACCTTCATTCCACTTCCCCGGAGAAATCATTCGTTCCGCTTGCAAGTCGTTCGGTTCTGTTCATGATATTCATATACTCGAATGTGACAAGGGCTTCTTAATGCTGCGCTGCGCCATTGCCTTGCTGGCCTGTCTCGTATCCGCACAGAGCAGCCTCGGTACCGAGAGCCGACAACGTGCAGATTTCGCCGCGGTCATCCAGCCGATCATGGGCAATCTGCCCAGCGCTGCGAGTTACGCGCGCACGGGCAACATCGCGCTTGCCCAGATCGAGACCGGAGAAGCCCTGGCTGGATGGAGCCAGTTGCAGCGCAGCTTCGCAGGCCCGCCTCCAGTCCCTTATCAACAGACAGCATTCAGCGCCTTTCTTGCAGCCGGCCACGACCATCTTGCCGCTGCCGACCATGCCCTCGACCTTTCGGATACCGCAGCCGCGGCCAAAGAACTGGCCAGCCTGCGACGGTCCTTCCACGACCTCCGGCGCATGTCAGGCCTTTACGATCTCGGCGATTGCATCGCCGAGATCGCCCCTGCCATGGAAGCGTTGCGTGTCGCTGCCACCCGCTTCAACGAGGAAGGTGCGCCGAGGCACGTCGAGGAAACGGTTGCAACGGCCAATGTCTTTCGCGACCGGCTGCAGCGCTGCAACGACTGGGCGGGCGCTGGCGTGGCGAACCAACCCGAATTTCGCCGCCTGATCGATGGTGCGATCGCAAGCTCCAGTGAGATCGCCCGCGCCGCCATCGCCGGCGACGGCCCGCTCGTGCATCGCTATCTGATCGAGCTGCAGTCGTATGCGCAGCTTCTCGATTTCCGCTTCGGCTAAATCAGCCGATGCTGACCAGCCCCGGGAAACGCTCGAGCAGCCACTCCGAGGCCAAAGGCATGACACCGGTCAGGAACGCCAAGCCGGTCGCCACGAGAAACACGCCCATGGCCCTCTCGACCGCTCCGAGATACCGACGCGCACGGCCGAGCGCAGACAGGAAATGCCCGGTGAAGCCGGCAGCGATCAAAAAGGGGACGCCAGTTCCCATGGAATAGGCGAGCAGCAGCAGCGCCCCTCGACCGGCGGTGTCCTCAGAACCCGCCATCAGAAGCACCGCGGCAAGAATCGGGCCGGCGCAAGGCGTCCAGCCGAAAGCGAAAGCAAGCCCCATGACGAAGGCACCTGCAAGGCCGGCAGGCTTGCGCTGCAGCTGCAGCGTCGCGCTGCGGTAGAGCAGTGGAATCCTGAACACGCCAAGGAAATGCAGGCCCATGACGACAATCAGGATGCCGGCAACAGTCCCAAGCGCGGAAAGATGCGCGGAGACGAAATGGCCGAAAACCGACGCTGTCGATCCGAGCGCGATGAACACGACAGAGAAGCCGGCTACAAAACACAATGCCGAGACGAGAACGCGCGGCCGCGCGTGAAACTGGCGGTCGTCCGAAAGGTCCGTGACCGAAATGCCCGCCATATAGCAAAGAAAGGGAGGCACCAGAGGCAAGACGCAGGGGGAGAGAAAGGACAGCAGGCCGGCAAGGAAGGCGGCACCGAGCGTCACGTCCAAATTCATGTCTCCCGCCCCTCCCTTTTACGTATACGAATTTAATGATATAACGGCGGCGAGAAGTCCAGAGGTTATCCGGCATGATGAACCCGCATGCGTCCCTCGCCGCAGCCACGGCGCTGGTGGTGCTGTCATTGACGATTGCCCAGGCAGGCGCCGCCGAACTCGTCATGTTCGAGCGGGCCGGCTGCGCCTGGTGCGCTCGTTTCGACAGCGAGATTGCGCCAGCTTACCCAAAAACGGACGAAGGCCGGACCGCGCCACTCCGTCGGGTCGATCGGGATCAGCCCCCGCCCGCAGACCTCGCCGGCATCGATCCCGGTGGCTTCACACCCACGTTTGTAGTGGTAGACAAGGGACGCGAAATCGGCCGAATCCGCGGGTATCCCGGCGACGCCTTCTTTTTCGGTCTGCTTGATCGCATCCTCTACGCCCCTGGCGCTTCTCCAGCCCGGTCATGAAGCAAGGACTTGAATCGAAATGCCGCTGCCAAAGCTGAAGGAGATCGATACCTCCGCCGAACTCGAGCAGATGATCGAGAAAGCTCGTGAGGCAAGCGATATGCTCAAGGCGCTTTCTCACGAGTCGCGGCTCTTGTTGCTCTGCATCCTCGCCGAGGGCGAAAAGTCTGTCACCGAGCTCGAGCAATTCCTGGGAGAGCGGCAGTCGACCGTCTCCCAGCAGCTCGCCCGACTGCGTCTCGATCGGCTGGTCACAGCGCGACGGGAGGGCAAGGCCATCTACTACAGTCTGGCAAGCGAGGAGGTTCGAAAGATCCTTACAGCCATTTACGACGTTTTCTGCGAGCCGGTTCGGCGCAAACGGCGCTGAAGTAGATCTCTCTGGATTCCTCGTCATTGCTGGCGCACAGTGCCGGGAACGAACAAGGGAATTCTGGAGGAATGCTCTCTCCATCGAACATAAGCTTCGGCTGCGGCCTGCTCGCCGGTGCGCTTCTGGGAGTGGCAGGCCGAGCCGGACGCTTTTGTACGCTCGCGATGCTTGAGGATGCGTTCTTCGCTTTCGATACACGGCGGCTGAAGGCCTTTGCACTGGCGGCCGCCGTCGCACTGCTTCTGACCCAGGGGATAGCGTCCGTCGGCTTGGTCGATCTCTCCGCGTCGATCTATCTTACTTCCTCCATCGGCCTGGGTGGCGCCGTCATCGGCGGCTTCATGTTCGGCATTGGAATGGCGCTGGTCGGCACCTGCGGCTTCGGCACGCTGGTGAGGATCGGTGGCGGCGACCTCCGGGCCATCGTCGTATACCTTGTGCTTGGGGTATCGGCACTCGCCGCGATGCGCGGCCTGACTGGGTTTGTACGCCTGGCCTTGATCGAACCGCTGTCCCTGCCACTGCCCGATGGCACCACGCAGGGCATCGATTCTCTGCTCGCTCCGCTGCTAGGGCGTGACGCGCGGCCGATTGTGGTCGCTTGCGCGGCCGTCGGTCTTCTTGCCTGGTCGCTTTCCCGAGGCCAGTTGGCGCGATCTCCACGATTGCTTTGGTCCGGCTTCGCTGTCGGAATTGCCGTCGCCTTCGGGTGGTTTGCAACCGGATGGCTGAGCCGTGACGATTTCGATCCCGCCCGGGTCGCGTCACTGACTTTTGTCGCTCCTTTGGGGAACAGCATTCTCTATATCGCGACATTTTCCGGCAGCAGAGCCGATTTCGGCATTGGCTCGGTTGCGGGCGTTGTGCTCGGATCATTCGTTGCAGCGCTGTTCTCCCGGGGCTTTCGCTGGGAGGCATGCGACGATGCGCGCGAGCTGAAGCGTCACATGATCGGCGCTCTCCTGATGGGCACGGGCGGCATTATGTCGATGGGGTGCACGATCGGACAGGGGTTGTCCGCCTTCTCGACGCTGGCTGTCTCCGGTCCCATCACGCTGCTTGCGATCGCAGGTGGCGCGCGGATAGGCCTTGAGTTCACCATGACAGGTGAATGGTTGCCGGCGATACGCAGGCTTTTCGGAGCTTCGGTTTAGGAAATCAGAGCGCCAGCGCAACTTCAGCGCCACTCCACGAGATTGAAGAGAAGCGCAGCAGCGCCGACCAGGACAAGGCTGGCGGCCCAGGTCGCATCCAGATTGAACCAGCTCCTGGAAACATACTTCAGCCCCAGATAGCGGTAGACGGCCCACGCCAGGCTTCCGCCGACGATGATCATGGCGGCTAAATGGACGACAGAAACCAGCAGCGCCATGCTCACGCTTGCCTTGACCAGCGTGCCGGCCGCCTGGTGAGCGGTGTCGAGGTCGGAAGCCTGGCAAAGCCCGAGATAAATCGGCACGAGCATCAGTCCTGCACCGTGCGCAATCGCAACAGCAAAGGACCAGAGCCCCAGTTGCGTCGGCGGTATCCTCGCCAGCGATCTTGGATGACGCCGGTTGAGAAGCCGAAAGACGCCGAAGCCGATGACGAGAAGCGCCGCCCCGACCTGAATTTGACGCTGCCATTCTGCGAGCGCAATCAGGAACGCGAACGGCAGGAGCATCAACAGAGTTGCCAAGAGATGTCCGGCCGATAACGGCAAGAATGCCGCGAACAGGGCCCGTGGACTTTTCTCCATCAACCCGGCCGAAACCGCGAGCGGCCATCCCATGCCCGGATTTACACCATGGTACAGGCCGCTCGCCACGACGGCGAGCCAAAGCCCCGCCGGCGTCCAATTGGCGCTCAACTCCCAACCGACGGATAGCAGAAGGAATCCGTCGAACAGTCGCCGCCCTCGAGCCGTATTTGATGGGCGCGATATCCGTCGGGGAAGCTCACGAAGTAGTCCTTCGCAAGTTCGATTCCGCCGCTCGCCCCGACATTGGCCATGACCTCGATACCCGGAACGCCCTCGGGATAGAACTGATCATCCCACGTCGAATAGAGCGAGTTGGTCCAATACACCCGCTTGCCGTCGCGGCTGATTTCGACCATCTGCGGGCCTCCCGCAAACGGCTTGCCGTTGCTATGAGGCGTGCGGCGCGCGATGCCTCCGATATGCACGGAGCCGGCAAGCTTCGGTTTCCTGGGATCGCTGACGTCGTATTGACGCATTTCGCCCGTCCCCCAGCAGGAGACATAAAGAAATCTGTCGTCCATCGACAGATCAATGTCGGTGACCAGCGGCGGCACCGCACCAAAGCCCTGCAACAGCGGCGGCAATTGATCCTTCGACGCAGGCTCCGGCGGGATCGTCGCCGTCTTCTCAGCGTGGAATTTCCCATCCTCGCGCCACCAGGTCCAGATCGATGCTTCAAGGTTGGTGGTATCCACCACGACGCCGACAAAGCCGTATTCGCGGACCGGATCGTGAGCGGGGCGCACTTCCAGCGCCATCTGGTGGTTTGCGCCGAGATCGATGGTTTGGACGTGTCGCCGCTCCCTGAGCTCCCAGAAGTGAAGCCGATGGCCGTACTTGTTGGCAAGCAGGTCCTCCGGAACGATTCCTTTCTCGAATTGTGGCGGCACCGCCCATTCGCTGCTCACCATGTAGTCGCGCGGCAGATTCCACCAGAAATCATAGTGCAGCTTTTGCGGACCGCGATCGATCTCCCAGCGCCCGAGTACCTCGAACGTCTCGCAATCCATGATGAAAACGCCGGGAGGTCCTTCCGTCCCATCTTTGCCCGAACCACCCAGCGTGCTCACATAGATGCCTTCCGGCCCGCAATGAATCGTGTGCGGCCGCGAATAGCCCGTCTTCTTGAAAACCTCCTCGGGCTCAATGATCTTGTGAATGCGCGCTTGCGTGGGATCGGGCTTGGTATCGACGATATAAATGCGGGAAGAGCGCAGCCCCGGAATGACCAAATAGCGCCGTTCGACGAACGCATGTCCGGTCAGCGGAGACAATGCCGACGAGCAGGCGTTCCAGCCAAAATGATGAAATTCGTCGCCCGTGTTCGGCATCGTCACGGTGTGAACGATCCGGCCATAGGTCGGCGAGTCCGCCCTGACATCGATCACGGCGAGAGCATCGGGTTTTGAGAAATCGGGACTGAGCAACAAGGTATAGGCGAAGCTCTCAGGCGGGGCTTCCATCGCCAGCTTGGGTGATGCGTGAAAGGTGGGATCCGGCCTTATCGTCATTGTACTGCCTCCTGGTTTGCGCCGGCCGCGGCCGGCATGGCTAGAGACACACGAACAATATGCGATCAAACCACTATGCAGCCTGTTGTGTAGACTTCTTGACGGATTCAGCGGGCTGGACCGCTCAAAGAGAACTTGGCGGTCGAGATTTCCTTTGGAACTCCCGAACAAGCTCGGAAAAGCGTCCGCAATTCAACGAAGGTCCATCCTAGCAGCCGGTGCTTGCTCCGGCGCTGGCTCTATTTGCCGCAGCCGCTCAACGCTCACACGAGTCTCCGATGCCATCGACCGCGGCAACTCGCGCTAATACGCGGCTCTGGGAATAATGGCCTCGACCGTCACGCCGCCCTCGCTCGATGCGACGGAGAGCGTCCCGCCAAGGGCCATGATCCGTTCCCGCATCCCCGTCAATCCCAGGCCGAGCTTGTGGCCCGGATGTAGTCCGCGGCCATTGTCGCATATGCGCACTAGCGCGCATCCACTCCCGCCGAGCGACCCCCGCTGTTCGGCAGGCTCGATGATGACATTAACCGATGTCGCGTCGGCGTGGCGAAAGACGTTGGTCAGAGATTCCTGCACGATGCGATAAATCGTCAGCTCGGCGGTCTCTCCGGTCTCGCAGAGCGCGTGCGAAATGCTGGTTTCAATCGCCACGTCCGGACGTGACTCGCCCCACAGACGCTTGAGCGCCTCGAGCGCTCCGCGAAGCCCAAGTTCCGCGAGCCCCACCGGCCGCAGCTTCTCCAGGACCCGGCGATTGAACTGCTGCAGGGCGTTGACCTGCTCGAGGATGGCGCGGCCGTGCTTGCGCAAGGACTCCCCGCTGGGCTCGGGATGCTCGGAAAGCCGGACCAGCGCGCTCGCGTGGGCACGAAGCGAAAACAGATAGGGCCCGAATTCGTCATGCAATTCGCGCGCGATTTGTTTGCGCTCGAGGTCCTGCAGCGAAACTGCCCGTTCCGCAAGCTGCCGCTTCTCTTCCACGGCATGTCCCAACGTTGCGGCGAGATGGTTCAGTTTGGCGCAGATCGCTGCCAGCTCCGGCGCACCGCCGGGCTCGACCCGGGCACCATAGCAACCACCCTCGATCCGTGTCATCGCCTGCGCAAGAGACTGAAGCGGCGCAAGCGCGCGGCTGATGACCACCATGGTCATAAGGAAGAGCGCTAGCGCGGTTGCAGAGCCGACCTCGATCTGGGTCATGATGCCGTCCCAAATTTCGGCGATCTCGTCGTTCGGATGCGAGGTAATCACCAGCCGTTCCGGTCTTCCGTGAACCGAAACCGGGACGTTCACTGACATGGCCTCCGGATGAACCAGGGTGACAAACCAGGCCGGCGGCGAACGTGCACTCTCGCCAGCCGTGGAGCGCCCGTCACTCGAAGATCGTCCTGCCTCATCCTGCAGTGCGATGCTGACGTGACGAAGCCGGCTCAGATCGCCCGCAATCCGCTTTAGCTTCGCATCGGGATCTGGCGCCTCGTTCAGGTCGGCCACGACCATCTCGATGAATTCGCGTGACAATCGTATGACGCTTTGATCCTCGGCCTGCACGCGCGGCCCCGCCTCCGCCACAAGCCGCGCGATATTGATGAGAAGACCGAGCGCCAGAACCAGTCCTAGCAGCAAGTTGATCCGCGCACGCAACGAAAGACTTTGCCACATGGCATTCATCCCCCCGCCGCCGCATTCGCATCTCCATCGGGAGAGACGTTGACAGATAATTGAGGCGGCGATCTAATTGCAGCGTACAGCAACATCGCTCGCGATGCATGACCCGGCCGGGGCACGCGTCGTCACTCGGTGCACTGCAACAAACAGGCCGGCGCGGCTGTTCGGGACCATCGTTATGCGCGTTCTGATCGTCGACGATCATCCCATTGTCGCTTCCGGCTGCCGTGCCCTTCTCGCCGGCGAGGGCGAGATCGCGCTCGTGGAAGCATCCGACGCCGAAAGTGGCGAGCGCATTTTTGCCGCCGAGCATCCTGACGTCTGCGTGATCGATATCAATCTGCCAACCGTGTCGGGATTTGAACTGGTACGACGTCTCCTGGCGCGCGATGCATCGGCTCGGATCATCATGTTCAGCATGAACGATGATCCGATCTTCGCTGCGCGCGCCATCGAAGCCGGCGCGAAGGGATATGTTTCGAAGACCGGCGATCCCTGCGACCTCCTCGCAGCGATACGCCAGGTGGAAAAAGGCGGCACATATCTTCCGGCGGCGATGGCGCAAAGCATTGCCTTTGCGGGCCCCGCCTTCGCACAAAGCCCGCTGTCGAAGCTGAGTTCGCGGGAGATGGAAATTTTGCGCCTGCTCAGCGCAGGCAAGAGCCTCTCCGAAATCGCCTGGCTCGTCCACTCTTCTTACAAGACCGTTGCCAATACCGCCTCGCTCATGCGCCAGAAGCTTGGTGTGCGCACCTCCGTCGAGCTCGTCCGGTTGGCGATCGAGAGCGGTGTTGCCTAAGGTGGCCTGATCGGGTGTGTCCTGCCAAAACGCCGATGGCCGATCTACCGCGGCACTGAATCGGCATTACGTTGATGATCCTGTTGTCGCGCCGGAGTTTCGAACATGACGCTTCAGACCGTTTCACTCAATCGATCCTACGGCGGAGCGCAGGGCGTCTACCGACACGCCAGCGCCCAGACCGGAACCGACATGACGTTCTCCGTCTATGTTCCCTCGCACCAGGAAGGCGCAAAGCTGCCGGTGGTCTATTATCTCTCGGGCCTGACCTGCACGCATGCCAACGTAACGGAAAAGGGTGAATTTCGCAGCGCATGCGCGGAACTCGGATTGGTCTTCGTCGCCCCGGATACCAGCCCACGGGGTGCGGATGTGCCCGGCGATCCCGCCGGCGCCTATGATTTTGGGTTAGGGGCCGGATTCTATGTCGATGCAACGCAATCGCCATTTGCGCGCAACTACCGCATGTGGAGCTATGTGACGGAAGAATTGCCGAAACTCATCGCTGGAAACTTTCCGGTTGATCCTGCACGGCAATCCATTCTCGGCCACTCTATGGGAGGACACGGCGCGCTGACGGTGGCGCTCCGTCACCCTGACCGCTACCGCTTCGCCAGCGCCTTTGCCCCTATCGTGGCGCCGTCACAAGTGCCGTGGGGCCTCAAGGCGCTCCGCGGCTATCTCGGCGACGACAAAAAAGCCTGGCGACAACATGACACGGTCGCTCTCATCGAGGACGGCTCGAGATTTCCAGAATTCTTGGTCGATTATGGCGACGCCGACCAGTTCCTCAACGAGCAGCTTCGCCCGCAATTGCTCAAGAACGCCTGTGAGAAGGCGAATATTCCCCTCACGCTGCGCCGCCAGCCTGGCTATGACCACAGCTACTATTTTATCTCCACCTTCATGGGCGATCACCTGCGCTGGCACGCCGCGCGGCTGAAAGCCTGAGATCGCCTGCAGCCTACTGGGTCGGCGCCCCGTAATTGGGTGCAAGAAGGCGGTTGCGCACCAGATAGCTGACCGCTCGCGACCAGGATTCGTCGGTGTTGCCCTGAAAATCAGCATTCATGGCGGTCACGAGTCCACCCGTATGCACGTCGCGCACATAGACGCGCATGGTCAGAAGGAGATCCGAGACTTTTTGCACCACGCCCGTGATGACGAGACACATGAGAATGTAAAGCAGGGTGCAGATGGCGAGCGCGCCGATGAGACCGATCGGCATATTGCGCTGGGGATCGCGCGTCTCCTGCGCCGCAGTCGAGATCACCTCGAAGCCGATATAGGCGAAGAAGATGAGGCCCGCCGCATGGACGATGCCCTCGGGCCCGTATTTGGTGAGGCCGGACCCCGCATCCGTGACCGCGGGCGGTATGAAAGGCGACCAGTTAGCCGTGTTCACGAAGAAGAAGCCGAAG
>CAYVVB010000310.1:0-25672 GCA_964454955.1 uncultured Bradyrhizobium sp.
CCTTTGGGCGAACAACCCTCCGCAGAGCACGTCGTCTGCGACTGATGCAAATCACGCGTCAGCGCCACAAGGCGACACAAGGCAAGCCCTGGCTGCGCTCCAGCAAGCCGTGAACGATCTGCAGTCGGCCCGCCAACGTGACGAGGGGCAGATCGCCGACCTGCAGCGGCAACTCTCCGCGGAACAGGGGGAAGGCAAGCAGCTGTCGGATCAGCTCAGCGCGCTCTCCGGCCGCGTGGACGGTCTGGAGAAGGCACGCGCCGAGTATCAGGGCTCACCGAGCAAGCGCGGGAAACGGCGCTGACGCCCAGGTTTCCCAGCCTTTCGCCGGGTTCCGATTAGCGCCCGGCCAGCAGCCGCGGATCAATGTGCCGAGGCCGGTTCGCGGGAACGCGCGCCTTCGCCGGCGCGCTCGGCAACACTCTCCCTCGGCGTCATGCCCCGCAGCGGCGCGAAATCATCGGCCGTCAACGTTTCCTTGGCAATCAGGAGCTCAACGCCCGCCTCGAGATCCTTGCGGTGCGCCTCCAGGATCGAGCGGGCCCGGTTATCTGCGCCCTCGATCAGGTCGCGCACGGCGAGATCGATCTCGCGCCCGGTCGCTTCGGCGGCGCTGACGAGCTGATCCTGCTGGGCCTGCAGGAAAGCCTGCGGCCGCGGCGCGTAGGTGCGCTGGCCGATGGTCGAATCCATTCCGTATTTGGTGACCATCTCGAGCGCGATTTCGGTCGCGCGCTGCAGGTCGTCGGCCGCACCCGTCGAGACGTCGCCGTCATAGATCAACTGCTCGGAGGCACGGCCGCCCATCAGCACCGCGATCCGGTTCTTCAGTTCGCTGGCCGAAAGCAGGAAGCGGTCCTCGGTCGGCCGCTGCATGGTGTAGCCGAGCGCTCCGACGCCGCGCGGGATGATGGAGACCTTCTGCACCGGATCGACGCCGGGTAGATTTGCCGCCACCAGCGCATGGCCCATCTCGTGATAGGCGACGCGGCGGCGCTCTTCCTTGCCGAGCACCCTGCTCTTCTTTTCGATGCCCGCAACGATGCGCTCGATCGCGATGGTGAAGTCGTCGAACGAGACCTGGTCGGCGCGGCGCCTGGTCGCCGCGATCGCCGCTTCATTGATCAGGTTGGCGAGATCGGCGCCGGTGAAGCCCGCGGTCAGGGCGGCGACCTTGTCCAGATCGACGTCGTTGCCGACCTTGATCTTGCGGATGTGCACCTTGAGGATGGCGATGCGTCCGCTCTTGTCGGGGCGATCGACCAGCACCTGGCGGTCGAAGCGGCCCGCACGCATGAGCGCAGGATCGAGGATTTCGGGGCGATTGGTGGCCGCAAGCAGGATGACGCCGGTCGAGGGATCGAAGCCGTCGAGTTCGGCGAGCAGTTGGTTCAGGGTCTGCTCCTTCTCGTCATAGCCGCCGAAGGCGCCGGGATTGCGGCTGCGCCCCAACGCATCGAGCTCGTCGATGAAGATGATACAGGGCGCGGCCTGGCGCGCCTGCTGGAACAGGTCGCGCACCCGGGCTGCTCCAACGCCGACGAACATTTCCACGAATTCGGAGCCGGAGATGGAAAAGAACGGCACACCCGCTTCGCCGGCGACCGCTTTCGCCAGCAGCGTCTTGCCGGTGCCGGGCGGTCCGACCAGCAGGATTCCCTTCGGCACATGCGCGCCCAGCCGGCCATAGCTTTTCGGATCCTTCAGAAACTGCACCACTTCCTGCAGTTCGAACTTGGCCTCCTCGACGCCGGCGACGTCGGCGAACGTGGTTTTCGTGTCCTTTTCGACGTAGACCTTGGCGCGCGACTTGCCGATCGACATCAGGCCGCCAAAGCCCTGGCGCTCGGCGACGCGGCGAAACAGGAAAATCCAGATCAGATAGAACATGACGGCCGGCACGACCCAGGACAGGATGGTCTGGATCACCCCGCCCGAGGGCACGCCGGTCACGACGACACCCTTCGCCGCGAGCCTGTCGGCGAGCGCCGGATCGACGCGCGCAGTGACGAAGGCCGACTTGCCGCTCGGCAGCTTCTCGCCTTCCTTCAACTTGCCCTGGATGGTGTCCTGGCCGACGCCCACTTCGGCGACCTTCCCGTCGGTCACCAGCTGGTTGAACTGGCTATAAGGGATGGTGTCGACGGTGTTGTAGGTGGCAAACAGCCATTGCAGCAGCAGCACACCGATGCCTGCCGCAAAGATATACCCCATCGCGATGGCTTGCTTGCGCTGGGAGGGATCGGGATCCATCTCGTGCTCCGCGTCTCATGCCTTCAGGCAAATTGCCCACACACGGGCCCATAAGCATAAGACCGGATAGCAGGCTGCGGTTCCCCCGATTTGCTTTGGATCAAGCGCAGCCAGACGCGAAAACGCCGCCCGCGTGTCATCCGGGCGGCCGTGAACGGCGAATCTGTAACGGATTCGTAGGGTGGGCAAAGCGAAGCGTGCCCAGGCACCAACCAAGTGCGGTGGGCACGGCGCAGAGCGCCTTTGCCCACCCTGCGCAACTATGAAGCCAGGCGAGAATAAGCCTCAGAACACCAGGGCCTTGGCCTGCTTGACCTGCGGCAGGGCCTGCACCTTGGCGAGCAGGTCCGCCGGCACCGCGCCGTCGATCTCGACCAGCGCAATGGCGTCGCCGCCCGGCGCGGTACGGCCGAGATGGAAGGTCGCGATGTTGATCTTGGCGTCGCCCAGCAGGCTTGCGAAGTGGCCGATGAAGCCTGGCTTATCCTCGTTGGTGACGTAGATCATCGACTTGCCGAATTCGGCATCGACCCTGATGCCCTTGATGTCGACCAGGCGCGGCTTGCCGTCGTGATAGACCGTGCCCGATACCGCGCGCTCCTGCCGCTCGGTGAAGACGGTGACCGTGATCAGGCTTTCATAGTCGCTTTGCGCCGCGCGCACGACCTCGTCCACCACCATGCCGCGCTCCTTGGCAACGACCGGCGCGGACACGACATTGACGTCGCCCAGCATCGGCCGCAGCAGCCCCGACAGCACCGCCGAGGTCAGCGCCTTGATCTTCATCTCCGCGACCTGGCCTTCATAGGTGATCTGAACCTTGCGGATGCCGGTCTCGGTGAGCTGGCCGGCGAACGAGCCGAGCTTTTCGGCAAGCTCGATGAACGGCTTCAGCTTCGGCGCCTCTTCCGCGGTGATCGACGGGAAGTTGATGGCATTCGAGATCGCGCCGGTGAGCAGATAGTCGGACATCTGTTCCGCGATCTGCAGCGCGACGTTCTCCTGCGCCTCCGTGGTGGCCGCGCCAAGATGCGGCGTGCAGATCACGTTGGGGTGACCGAACAGCACGTTCTTGGTCGCCGGCTCCTCGCTGAACACGTCGAAGGCCGCGCCCGCGACCTGCTTGGCGTTCAGCGCATCGACCAGCGCCTGCTCGTCGACGAGACCCCCGCGCGCGCAGTTGATGATGCGCACGCCCTTCTTGGTCTTGGCGAGCGCCGCCGCGTCGATGATGTTCTTCGTCTTCTCGGTCAGCGGGGTGTGCAGCGTGATGAAATCTGCACGCCTGAGCAGCTCGTCGAGATCGACCTTCTCGACGCCGATGTCCTGGGCACGCTCGGGCGAGAGGAACGGATCGTAGGTGATCACCTTCATGCGCAGGCCCAGCGCGCGATCGGCGACGATCGAGCCGATATTGCCGCAGCCGATGACGCCCAGCACCTTGCCGGTGATCTCGACGCCCATGAAGCGGTTCTTTTCCCACTTGCCGGCCTGGGTGGAGGCATCGGCCTGCGGGATTTCGCGCGCCAGGGCCAGCATCAGCGTGATGGCATGTTCGGCGGTCGTGATCGAATTGCCGAACGGCGTGTTCATCACGATGATGCCCTTGGCGGTCGCGGCCGGAATCTCGACATTGTCGACGCCGATGCCGGCGCGGCCGATCACCTTGAGCCGCTTGGCGCGCTCGATGATCTTCGCGGTCGCCTTGGTGGCGGAACGGATGGCAAGGCCGTCATAGTCGCCGATGATTTCGGCGAGCTTGTCCTTGTCCTTGCCGAGATTGGGCTGGAAGTCGACCTCGACGCCGCGATCCTTGAAGATCTGCACGGCGGCGGGAGAGAGGGCGTCGGAAATGAGAACCTTGGGTTTGGGCATGGGTGTGATCCGTGGTGCGCGATTGCATTGAAGCTTCACGTCCCCGCGGGCAAAAGCGCGAAGCGCGTCTTCGCCCAAGAGTCCCGCGGTCCATCTTTTTGATGGATGGCCGGGCCAAGCCCGGCCATGACGACGATGAAACGTGGAGGGTCAGGCCGCCTTGGCGAGCTGCGCCTTGGCCTCGACGAAGGCCCAATCGATCCATTGGGTCAGGAGCGCGACGTCGCTTGCCTCGACGGTGGCGCCGCACCAGATGCGCAGGCCTGCCGGCGCATCGCGGTAATGCGCGAAGTCGAAGCCGGCGCCTTCCTTCTCGACCATCGCCACCAGCTTCTTCACGAAGTCGGCCTGGGCGTCCGCCGTCAGCGAGGTGATCGCGGGATCAACGAACTTGAGACATACCGAGGTGTTGGAGCGGATCGAGGTATCCTTGGCCAGGAAATCGATCCACGGCGTTTTCGCCTTCCAGTCGGCGAGCACCTTGGTGTTGGCGTCGGCGCGAGCGATCAGCGCCTTCAGCCCGCCGATCGATTTGCCCCAGTTCAGCGCATCGAGATAATCCTCGACGCAGAGCATCGACGGCGTGTTGATGGTCTCGCCGACGAAGATGCCTTCATTGAGCTTGCCGCCCTTGGTCATGCGGAAGATCTTCGGCAGCGGCCAGGCGGGCTTGTAGGTTTCGAGCCGCTCCACCGCGCGGGGGCTCAGCACCAGCATGCCGTGCGCGGCCTCGCCGCCCAGCGCCTTCTGCCAGGAGAAGGTGACGACGTCGAGCTTCGACCAGTCGAGCGGCTGCGCGAACGCCGCCGAGGTCGCGTCGCAAATGGTGAGGCCCTTGCGGTCGGCCTTGATCCAGTCGGCGTTCGGCACGCGCACGCCCGAGGTCGTGCCGTTCCAGGTGAAGACGACGTCGGTATCGCAATCGACCTTGGCGAGATCGGGGATTTCGCCGTAAGGCGCGGTCAGGCTGGTGACATCCTTGAGCTTGAGCTGCTTGAGGACGTCGGTGACCCAACCTTCGCCGAAGGATTCCCAGGCGAGCATGGTGACGGGGCGCGCGCCGAGCAGCGACCACAGCGCCATTTCGACGGCGCCGGTATCGGACGCGGGCACGATGCCGATCCGATAGTCGGCCGGCACCTCCAGCACCTTGCGCGTCAGATCGATTGCCAGCTTGAGCTTGGCTTTGCCGACCTTCGCGCGGTGCGAGCGGCCGAGGGCTGCGTCCTTGAGATTTTCGGGGTTCCAGCCGGGGCGCTTCGCACAAGGGCCGGAAGAAAAATGCGGCACGGTCGGCCGCTGAGCGGGCTTCGCTGCAGTCATAGTCTACCCTTCCAGATAGTAAGCCTCCCGTTGGGGGGAGGTGTCCCGCCGCGGTGCATAAGGGAAACGCGTGCAAACGTCAAGGAAGTTCGCAGCGCTCACGCGCGATTGATGCGGCGACTGCGTTATTCCGGCGCAACCCCCAACGGCGGCCCGCCGCCCGGCCGATGCAGAAACGTCATCGACGCGTAGGCGCCGATCCAGGAGCCGATCGCGGCGAAGACCACGTAGACCCAGTTTTCCGTGTAGCTGATCACCGCGAACGACGAGAGCAGATACCAGATGCTGCTCCAGTTCGCGGCGTGAACGCGTTTTCGCGCCACGACCGACGACGTGAACATCACGTAGACCGCATCGGTCGCGGCGGTCGCAAGCACGACGGCCAGCGCCGTCAAAGGATGGATCGACGACATCGCAGTAGCCTCCCTGCATTCCGGCGAAATGATGCCGAGCGAGAGCTCGATCGCCTCAGCTGATGAAAGCTTCCCTATCTCTAACCGTCATCCTGAGGTGCGAGCGGCAGCGAGCCTCGAAGGATGAACGGCCCCGCTGTAACCAGACGGGCCGTCGCCCTTCGAGACGGCCGCGTTCCGCGGCCTCCTCAGGGTGACGGTGATAGAGGGGCATGCCAGTCGATCTCAAACAATCCCGCCCTAAAACCTGATCGTCATCCCAACATGGCTGCGCGCAAATCCCAGGCGCTCGTAGAAGCGCTGCGCGTCGATGCGGGTATGATGGGTCAACAGCTCGACCAGCTTGCAGCCACGCGCGCGCGCTTCCTGCACCGCCCAACGCACCATCTGTTCGCCGATGCCGCGGCTGCGGCGGTCGCTGGCGACGCGCACGTCTTCGATCAGGCCGCGCGAGGCGCCCTGCGAGCTCAGGCCCGGCATGATGCAGAGCTGCAGGCAGCCGATGACGTCGCCGCGTTCGTCCTGCGCCACCACGAGCTGGATGTTCGGATCGGCATCCAGCCTTGCAAAGGCCTGGAGGTAGCAGTCCGGCAGCGGCTCCTCGATCCGCTCGCGCGGCCCGCCAAGCGGATCGTCCGCCAGCATGGCGACGATCTTGCCGACGTCGTCGCGGCGAGCGCGGCGGATGGTGATGGAAGTCGCTTGCATCGATTGCTCCGTCTTGTCGGGCGATAGAGCAACAGGCGAAGGCGGCGCCGTCAATCAGGTACGCGGACAAGGCTGTCAGAACTGGTACGCGGCGCCCAGGCGAAAATTGTTCAGGTTGACGGAGATGTCCTTGGCGTTCGAGAACCCGACATGTTCCCACTCACCGCGCAAGATGAAGCAGTTGAATAGCGCGTACTCGAGTCCAAGGCCACCCGTCCATCCGAAGATGAAACTGTTCACGCGCTGCTCGGGCTGCGTCATCGTCACGAGGGCGCCGGTCGTCGTGGTGCCCGGAGTCGTCGTATTGTCCTGGTCGATTTTCACGTAGGACACCGTCGCAAACCTCGACACATCGGCGCGTCCGATCGCCAGGCCGCCGAACGCATAAGGCATAAAGTCGCCGCCGGACCAGCCGACCCGGCCGCGCAGGGTGACGTAATCCTTGAGCTGCAACGCCGCGCCGCCTCCGAGCGCCGTGTCGTAAATATAGGTGTGACCCGAGGGGACCGTTTCGCCGGGAGGATTCGTGATCAACCTCTCCATGGAATCGCTTGCCGAACTCGCGAGATTGTTCATGTAGCTGTAGTTGGCCTCGATGCCGAACACCGCATCGTAGTATTGCCAGTTCCGGCCGACAAAAGCACCAAACCCAGTCGCCTGGACATGGTTCTTCGGCAGCAGCGACCAGCCCCCGACCGGAGCCTGCAGGACGCTGTCGCGAAGCATGAAGTCCGTCATCGATTTCGGGGCGTGGCTGAAGTCGATTTCAGAGGTGGCAAAGCCGAACTGACCGCCGACGTAGTATCCGTCCCAGTTGTGGGTCGCCGTTGAAAGGCCATCGCTGAAGCTGCCGCGAAGAAAATCAGGCATATCGGCGGCCCGCGCGCCGGTCACCACGCTGCACATCACCGCCCCCAGCAAAAGCCTACGCATCGCAACGCTCCAAAAAAACTCTCAAACGCTGCAGCGATGATCGCCGGTTAACCTTAACCAATGGTTGTCGCAGCGGCAGATTGCCCGCTTTCTCGTTGAAAATTGCGCACAAACAAAAGCGGCGCGGGAGAGCATCCCGCGCCGCCGGCAATTTTAAGAAAATTTAAGAGCTCAGCCCTTGGTGACCAGCGGCGGCGCGTAGACGGGCTCCGGCGGCTCGATATCCCAGCGCACGCCGAGCTTCAGGTCGTGCGAGGTGATGTTTTTGAACGTGGTCGGAGAGTTGTGATATAGACCGTCAAAGGTCGTCTCTGCGCCGGCAACGCCATCACCGAGATCAACATAGCGATAGGCCAGTTCAAGCGTCAGACTTGGACTGATCCTGTAGGCGAGACCGGCATGCAGCGCCCAGGCGAAACTCCATTTCGAGGTGTCCGGCGCACTCGCAACCGACCCGTAGGCGACGTTGGTGTCGGTGAAGTTCGAAATGGTATTGCGCGATGCGCCGACACCAGCTCCGACAAAGGGCGTCACGCACCACCACGTGCCAAGGTCAACATACGCGTTTGCAAGGACCAGCCATTCTGATTTGCTGCCGGTATATTGGTCCGGATACACTGCGCCCGGGCCAGTTATTACCTGGTAAGCGTGGAGGTTCGCGTTACCGCGATATTCACCTGTCACGTCCGCGCGGAGCCAGTTGTTGAAGTGGTAGCCAGCGCCGAGACCGAAGATGCCTGCCGTATCGAAGCCCAGTCCGGTGGTAGTGACGTTGGTGATCCCAGGTGCCGAATAGTCTGGGCTTTCCAGGCGCTTCACGCTCTGATTGCTGAAGCCGATATCACCGCGCAGATACCAGCCGCTGAATTCGGCGGGTGCCGGCGGCACATACGGCGGCGGCATCGGCATGTCGGCGGCGAATGCCGCAGTGGACAAAAGTGTCGCCGCTCCTGCGGCAAATAGAAACTTAACGCAACGCATTGGCTTCGCCCTCTTGGCCGTGAGGCAGACGAAGCCTCACTTCAAAAACCCACGGCCGGACGATGGCACCAAAAGCTTAAGCGCCACTTAACCCTAATTCTTAAGGTTGATAATCCCTGATCGATTTCGGCGAGGCACCGAAGGCGAGCGAATAGCGAATGAAGGGAAGCGAATAGCGAGTAGCGAATAGTGAGTAGTGAGCACACGTTGTTCTGCCTATTCGCTACTCCCTACTCGCTACTCACCCCACCTGCTTCGGCATCTTGGGCAGGAACACCGCGAGCAGGCCGATCGCCGGCAGGAAGGCGCAGACCTGATAGACGAATTCGATGCTCGTATGGTCGGCGAGCTTGCCGAGCACCGCCGCCCCCAGGCCGCCGATCCCGAAGGCGACGCCAAAGAACACGCCCGAGATCATTCCGAAGCGGTGCGGCACCAGCTCCTGCGCGAACACGATGATCGAGGGCGAGGTCGAGGAGATGATGAGTCCGATGATCACCGTCAGCACCGCGCTGCCGGCGAGCCCGGCAAAGGGCAGCGCCAGCGTGAACGGCAGTGCGCCGAGAATCGAAAACCAGATCACGATCTTGCGGCCGAAACGATCGCCGAGCGGTCCGCCGAAGAACGAACCGACCGCATTCGCCGCGAGGAAAATGAAAAGATAGATCTGCGCAGCCTGCGTCGAAACGCCGAACCTCTCGATCAGATAGAAGATGTAGTAGCTCGACAGGCTGGAGATGTAGAGCTGCTTGGAGAACAGCAGCGCCACCAGCACGCCGAGCGCGACCATGACGCGTGCCCGGCTGGGCGATTGCACGTCGGGGGCGATTGGCGCCGTCTTCTTTGCCTTGATCTGCGGCTTGTACCACAACCCGATCCGCCACAGGATCACGATCGCCGCGAAGGCGATCGTGGAAAACCAGGCGATGCTGCCCTGCCCGAACGGCACGACGATCAATGCCGCAAGCACCGGCCCCATCGCGGTGCCGAAGCTGCCGCCGAGCTGGAACACCGATTGCGCGAAGCCGTAGCGGCCGCCGGAGGCAAGGCGCGCGATGCGCGCGGATTCCGGATGAAATACCGCCGAGCCCAGTCCGATCATCGCGGCCGCGATCAGGATGACGAGGTAACTGTGTGCAATGCTGAGCAGCAGCAGGCCGAAGAAGGTCGAGGACATGCCGATCGCGAGTGAAAACGGCTGCGCCTTCTTGTCGGTGAAATGCCCGACCAGCGGCTGCAGCAGCGAGGCCGTGAACTGGAACGCCAGCGTGATCAGCCCGATCTGGGTGAAGTCGAGCGCGTAATTGTCCTTCAGGATCGGATACACCGACGCGATCAGCGACTGCATGGTGTCGTTGAGGAAGTGCGAGAGGCTGATGCTGATGAGCACCATGTAGACGGGTCCGGCCGCCCGCGCCGCAGCCGAGGCTGTGAGCTTGGGCGCGGTGACGGACTCTGTCGGCATTTCCTTGGAGACAACGACGGCTTTGTTCAATGCAGCGTTCCGGCGAAATTGGTGAGGCGGACAGGCAATGCGGGCTTCCTACAGCGCAATTGCCGCACCCGCCACCGCCAATAGCCGATGGCTGCGATGCAACCGAGTTCGCTTCACCTCTCCCGAGCAGGGAGAGGTGAAGGAGCAAGCGGCTCGATCCGAGGATGAGCTTACGCCGCGGCGGCCTGGCCCAGCGCGAGGACGATGTTGTCGACCACTTCCTCGACCAGGATGCGGTCGTCGCCCTCGCCCATGACGCGGATCACGGGCTCGGTGCCCGAGGAGCGGACCAGAAGCCGGCCGTGGCCGTTGAGCCGTTTTTCGCCGTCCACGATTGCCGATTTCACGTCGGCATCGTCGAGCGGCTTGCCGCTGCGGTAGCGCACGTTCTTGAGGATCTGCGGCAAGGGATCGAAGCGGTGGCAGACCTCCGACACCGGGCGGCGGAGCCGTTGCACCATGGCAAGGACCTGCAACGCCGCGACGAAGCCATCGCCCGTGGTGGCATAGTCGGACAGGATGATGTGGCCGGACTGTTCACCGCCGAGATTGTAGCCGCCGCTCAGCATATGCTCCAGCACGTAGCGGTCGCCGACCGGCGTGCGCACGAGTTCCAGTCCCTGATCCTTCAGGAAGCGCTCGAGTCCGAGATTGGACATCACGGTCGCGACGATGCCGGGCCGCGCCAGCCTGCCGTCCTCCTTCCAGCTCTGCGCGATGACCGCGAGCAGCTGGTCGCCATCGACGATATGGCCGCGCTCGTCGACCAGGATCACCCGGTCGGCATCGCCGTCGAGCGCAATGCCGATGTCGCCGCGCATCTCGCGCACCTTGCGGCACAATGCCTCCGGCGCGGTCGAGCCGCATTCCTTGTTGATGTTGAAGCCGTCCGGTTCGACGCCGATCGAAACGACGTCGGCTCCCAGCTCCCACAACGCTTCGGGCACCACCCTGTAGGCGGCGCCGTTGGCGCAATCGACCACGACGCGCAGGCCCTCGAGGCTGAGATCACGCGGCAGCGTGCGCTTGGCGAATTCGATGTAGCGGTCATGGACGCCGTCGATGCGGCGGGCGCGGCCGAGGCTCGCGCTCTGGGCCAGTTGCTTGTCGAGCGATTCGTTGAGCAACTGCTCGATCTGCCGTTCAACATCGTCGGAGAGCTTGAAACCCTTCGGACCGAACAGCTTGATGCCGTTGTCTTCGAACAGATTATGCGAAGCGGAGATCATGACGCCGAGATCGGCGCGCATCGATTTGGTGAGCATCGCAACCGCCGGCGTCGGCATCGGTCCAACCAGCAGGACGTCCATGCCGACCGACGTAAAGCCCGCGACCATGGCGTATTCGATCATGTAGCCGGACAGGCGCGTATCCTTGCCGATCACGACGCGATGACGATGTTCGCCGCGTTGGAACACGAGCCCTGCGGCTTGGCCAACCTTGAGTGCAAGCTCCGGCGTGATCAGACCGTTGGCACGCCCCCGGATTCCGTCCGTACCAAAATAACTGCGGCTCATATAACCCCCAACACAGCCCCGCACTCCTCGTGCGATCGACGAGAGCGCCCCGGTCCACTCTTGTCGGGTGTTATAATGCCTTCAAGGCTAAGATGCCTTCAAAAAATGTAATTGATCGTTACCGCCAGGCGCCTGCGGCGGGACCAGTAAGGTCTTGTTAACGCTAAGTTTGCGGCTCTGTCGGGTCCTCATCCTTGCGGCGGACGTGCAGATCGCCCTTCGTGGGCGCCGGCTGGGCCACGTTAACCGGGTCCGACGCAGGGAAGGTTTCTTCCAATCCCTCCTCAAGAGCCTGCTCGAGCTGGCGCCTTTCGCTGTCTTCGGCTTCTTTCGGCGTGTTGGGCCTGGAACCTGATCGGGTCATCGTTGCCCTCCTCACGGCCGGTTCCATTTTCGATGTTGCGCCGGCCTCAACGGTGCTAGATGACAACCCGCTTGGGAAATACAAGAGACCACGGGGCCGGATACGTTCATGAAGCACATCACCTGCATCGAAGACCTGCGCGTGCTGCACAAGCGCCGCGTGCCGAAGGCATTTTTCGACTACGCCGACCGCGGCTCCTATGCCGAGGAGACGCTGCGCGCCAACCGCGACGACCTGCAGAAGATCAAGTTCCGCCAACGCATCCTGGTCGACGTCTCCAAGCGCGACCTCTCGACCACGATCCTCGGCGAGCCGGCCGCGCTGCCCCTGATGCTCGCGCCGGTCGGTCTGCTCGGCATGCAGCATGGCGATGGCGAAATTCATGCGTGCCGCGCCGCGCAGGCCGCCGGCATTCCCTTCACCCAGAGCACCATGTCGATCTGTTCGATCGAGGACATCGCGGCCAATGTCGAGAAGCCGTTCTGGTTCCAGCTCTACGTGATGAGAGACCGCGGCTTCATCAAATCGCTGATCGAGCGCGCGATCGCCGCCAAATGCAGCGCGCTCGTGCTCACCGTCGACCTGCAGGTGATCGGCCAGCGCCACGCAGATATCAAGAACGGCATGACGGTGCCGCCGGAATGGTCGCTCTCGAAACTGATCGATTTCGCCACTAAGCCGGCCTGGGTCTCGGGCGTGTTGCGCGGCAAGCGCCGCACCTTCGGCAATCTCGCCGGCCATCTGAAGGGCACCGACGACATCACGGCGCTTTCAACCTGGATCGGCACCCAGTTCGACACATCGCTGAGCTGGAAGGACGTCGACTGGATCCGCAGCATCTGGCCGGGCAAATTGATCCTCAAAGGCATTCTGGACGTCGAGGATGCCGAACTTGCCGCCAAGACCGGCGCGCAGGCGATCGTGGTCTCCAACCATGGCGGCCGGCAGCTTGACGGTGCGCCGTCGACGATCACGGTGCTCCCGGAAATCGTGGAGGCCGTCGGCTCTAAGATGGAGGTCATGTTCGACGGCGGCGTCCGCTCGGGCCAGGACGTGATGCGGGCGCTCGCGCTCGGCGCCAAGTCCTGCATGATCGGCCGCGCCTACGCCCACGGGCTCGGCGCGGGCGGGCAGGCCGGCGTAGCCAAAGCAATCGAGATCATCCGCACCGAGCTCGCCACCACCATGGGCCTGTGCGGGGTCAACGCCATCGCCGAGATCGACGATCACGTGCTGGCGGTGTGAGATAACCGTCGTCCCCGCTTTCGCGGGACGACCCGTGGAGAAAGTCTTCATCGCCTCCACCGTCACATCGGCGGCGCAATGCCGTCGCGGCCGACGCCGATGCGGTTGGCCTCGAACGAGCCGTCGGGCAGCTGCTTCACGAAAGCGATCAGCTTGGCGCCCGGCTTGAGGTCGCTCCTGTCGCCCTGCACGTAGGTGACGACGGGAGTCTGATCCGACACCACGACCTTCTTCTCACCATCCTTGTATTTGACCAGCAGCGTCTGACCGTCCTTCCCGACGACGCTCTCGGCGACCGTCGCATTGGTCATGGTCGAGTTCGGCCGCAAATCCCAGGGGCGCGATCCCTCACCGGTGCCGCGCATATCTTCCGGAAAGACATGGACTTCGACCGCGTTCTGGCTGCCGCCGGGCCCGGGAACCGTGGTGGCGCCGATGAAGGACCCGACCTTCACGTCGGCCAGCGAGATCCTGGTGATCCCGGCAATCCTGGCGTCGCCGGTCATGTGCAGCTTGACGTCTTCGCCGCTGCGCGACTTCACCGCGACCACGTCGCCGTTCACGGTCTCGATCGTGCCGCGGATGCGCGACGGCGTCGGTGCCTGCTGGGCGATGGCGTAGAGGCTGGACGCCGCGACCATCGCGATGGCGAGCAGCGGGTGGACAAGGCCGGAAGGTCGAACGGGCATGAAAGCTCTCCTGTGGTCGCCCCTGATCTAGCGACCCCGAAGCTTTCATGTTGTTCCGCTCACAAGCGCGCGAGCAGCGATGTGAACGGCACGATGGACCGGTCATGCGCTCTTGAGGTCGGCTTCCACGAGCTCACGAAGCTCTGCCGTCACCTGCGGACGTTGGCCGAACCACAATTCGAATCCGCGCACCGCCTGGTGCAGGAGCATGCCGAGCCCATCGGCCGTCCTCAAGCCGCGCGCCTTTGCGGCCGCGAGAAGTGGAGTTTCGAGCGGCACATAGACGAGATCGCTGACCACGGCCTCTTGAGGCAGGCGGCCGACATCGACCTTGAGCGCGGGCTGGCGATGCATGCCGAGCGATGTGGTGTTGACCAGGAGACCCGCGCGCGGCAACACGTCGCCGATCTCGTCCCAGGCAATCGGGTGCACGCTTGATCCGAACTGATCGGCCAGGGCCTTCGCGCGCTCGAAGGTGCGGTTGGCAAGATGGACGCGGGCAATGCCGCGCTCGATCAGACCGAACACCACCGCGCGCGATGAACCGCCCGCGCCGACCACCAGCGCGTCGCCGGTCGCATCCCATTCCGGCGCCGAGGCGTCGAGATTGTTGATGAAGCCTTCGACGTCGGTATTGGTCGAACGCAGCTCGCCTGCCTCGTACCATAGCGTATTGGCGGCGCCGACGGCGTGGGCGCGCGCGTCCGGCGTCGTGAGCGCGAGTGCGCGCTCCTTGTGCGGGATGGTGACGTTGGCGCCGATGAAGCCGCGGCTTCTCAGATGCAGCACGAAATCGGCAAAACCTTCCGGCGGCACCGCCTCGATGCTGTAGCCACCCGCAATGCCGAGCATGCGCAGCCAGTAATGATGGATCAGCGGCGAGCGCGAATGCGCCGCCGGCCATCCGATCAGGCATGCTGCGGGAGCTCTGGTTGCATTGGCCATCGCTGTCCAATCGGACAAGCGGCCGGCGGAGTCAATGCTCATCGGTGAACGGTCAGCGCCACGACGGCGCTGAGTGCGAGCGCGAAAGCCGCGGCGAACCAGATCGCAGCAAGATTGATCCAGTGATAGGCCACCGCACCAAGGAGCGCGCCCGCGACCAGCGCCGCCCACATCAGCAGGTTCGGCACGAAACCGAGGCGCGGGCCACCGGTCAGCGCGGCCGCGATGAGCTGGCCGGCCTTCACCAGCGCGCCGGTGACATAGGTCAGGCCGAGCCCGCCGCCGCCCTCGACCTGGAACACCGCATTCTCGAGCCCCATCGCCAGCACGATCGCAGCCACGGCAGAGTTGGGAAAACCCAGCGCATAGCAAAGCGCGGCGAGCGCGAGCAGCAGCGCTTCGACAAACAGGACCCAGGGCTGCCGGTGGACACCGTGGCCGAGCACGATGAGGCAGCCGCCGGCGGCACCGACCACGAACAGCGCGATCAGGCCGAAGGCCTGGATGGCAACCGGCCATTGTCCTGCGGCGAGGCTGACGCCCATCCGCGTGGAGTTGCCGCTCATGAACGAGACGAACAGGCCGCCGAGTTGCAAATAGCCGATGCCGTCGACATAGCCGGCGAGCGCGCTCAGCGCGCAGGCGAGTGCGATGTTGCGGGAAGAGTCGAGCATGAACCTCGCACCGTCATTGCTATTGCAATCTGGCGCCAGTGTTCATGAAAGGAACCGGCTTGAAAAGGCCGCCTGGCAAGTGGTCCGGGCTCGACGCAACAGCGCGAGCCCGAAACCAAAGGCGTTTACGCCGCAACCCGGTGCGCGGCGATGATCTGGTCGGCGGCGCGGCCGGTGACCTCGGCCATGTGATCGAACTGCCGGGTGAAGCTGCCGGCGCCGGCGGTAGCCGAGCGCAGTTCGACGATCAGTTCGCCGATTTCGGACTCCGGCATCATCGCACGGACGCAATCCCAGCCCGACCAGCCCTCGCGGGTGTCGAAGGACAGGATCTGGCCGCGCCGCGCCGAGAGGATGGCGTTGATCTTCGCGGTCGCATCCGTCGGGCAGACGATCTCCACTGTATGGATCGGCTCCAGCAACACCGGCTGACAATGCGGCAGGCCCTCGCTGATGCCGACGCGCGCCGCGGTGCGGAAGGCGAGATCGGAGGAATCGACGCTGTGGAAGGAGCCGTCGGTCAGCGTCACTGCCACGTCCGTCACCGGGAAGCCGAGCGGGCCGCGCGCCAGCCCATCGACCACTCCCTCTTCCACGGCGGGGATGTAGTTGCGCGGCACCGCGCCGCCGACCACCGTCTCCGTGAAGCTGAAGCCCTCGCCGCGCGCAAGCGGCTTGATGTCCAGGACCACGTCGCCGAACTGGCCGTGGCCGCCGGACTGCTTCTTGTGCCGGCCGCGCTGGGTGATCGGCTTGCGGATGGTCTCCTGATAGCCGATCGCGGGCGGATGCGATTTGACATTGACACCGAAACGATCGCGCAAGCGTTCCAGCGCGACGCGCAGGTGCATCTCGCCCTGCCCCCACAGCACGATGTCATGGGTGCGCTGGTTTTGCACCATGGTCAGCGAGGGATCCTCCTCGTTGAGACGGAGCAGCGCCTGGCCGAGCTTGACGTCGTCCTTGCGGTCGGCGGCTGCGATCGACATCGCAAGCACCCCCGGCAAGGGTTCGAGATTGACCAGGGCGGCCGGTGCAGTCTTGCCGCTGGAGACCGTATCGCCGGTCTTGATGGCGTCGAGCTTGCCGAGCGCCACGGTATCGCCCGCCTCTGCGGTGGAACGCTTGCCATCCTGGCTGCCCCCAGCCGCGAAGATGCCGGAGACGCGGCTGCTCTGGCCGGACGCGGACTGCAGCGTTGCGCCATCGTCGAGATGGCCGGCCAGGATGCGCGTCAGCGACAGCTTGCCGCCGTGCTGCAAATGCATGGTCTTGAAGACGTAGCCGAGCGCATCCTTGGTTTCGGGCACCCCGAGCCGCCTTGCGGTCTCCGCCACCCCCGGCGCTTCGTGGCGCAGCGCCTTCATCAGGCGCAGCACGCCGTTCTCGCGCGTGGCCGAACCGAGAAGCACGGGGCAGATCTGCCCCTCACGCAGTTCGCGCGCGAGATCGTCGAACACCGAGTCACGCGGCGGCTGAATGTCCTCCAGCAACTGCTCCATCAGCGCGTCGTCATGGTCGGCCAGCTTTTCCAGCATGGAGAAGCGCGCTTCCTTCTCGCGGTCGAGATTGCCGCCGTCGAGCGCAACGACTTCGGAAGCCTTATGCTCGCGGTAGACAAAAGCGCGTTCCAGCGCGAGATCGACATAGCCCTCGATCAGATCGCCGTTCCAGATCGGAATCTGGCGCAGCACCAGGGGAACGCGGGACGCCGCCTGCAGAATCGCAAGAGACTCACGGATGCGCTTGGAGGCACGATCGATCTTGTTCAGAAACAGGAAGCGGGGAATTTTCAGCTCTTCGAGTTCGCGCAGGATGATCTGCAGTTGCGGCAATTTCTTCTCGTCCGCTTCGCACACCACCACCGCCGCATCGACGGCGGGAAGCGTCGCGCGCATGTCGTGCGAGAACTCCACCGAGCCCGGACAGTCGATGAAGGTGTAGCTGTCCCCCATGAAGCTGGTGGTCGCGGCGGTCAAGGCGACGCTCATCTTGTGATGGCGCGCTTCGGGACCGCTGTCGCCGACCGAGGTGCCGGCATCGACGCTGCCGGCGCGGGGGATGGCGCCCGTGCGCGCCAATATTGCTTCGAGAAGGGTGGTTTTACCGCTTTGGAAAGGGCCCACCAGTGCGATGCACCGGGGACCGCGGGGACTTCTGACGTCTTGTCCCATTCGCCGCCTCCTGCAGATGGAGCTCGGCCCGTGATTGGGTCGGCAAACGGTTATGCTCTGCCTGCCAACGCACTTTGGCAAGCAGGAAAAAAATTTCGCTGCGGTGCAGAGATGTCAAGCCAGCTGCAAAGGCATGTTCCGAACGCGAAGAGTTGCGTCAGCGCAAAGTGGATACCGATTTCCTAAAAAAATTTCACGCTCACTCAAAAAATTTCATGCGCAAGAGCGCGATGGTGATTCAGCTCGTCCGATCACGCGCCATTGCGAAGCGTTTGCCGGCAAGCAAACCGCCCGAAAATCTCAGAGCCGCAAAATAGCCATCCTGCTCACCACGGGTCGTCTCAACAAGCTGCGTTCGCCTGCTGATCATCCTCTCGGCGATTGCAGTTCGGCGGCGCAGAGCCGCAGCAGGCGCGCGAATTCGGCTGCGGCCGGCGACAGTGAACGATCTTCGCGGTGCGCCACGTCGATCTCGCGCGTCACGTTGGGATCGATCAGTTCTCGCGCGACCAGTGAGCGTGTCGGCAGCGCGGACAGCGCGTAGAGCGGCAGCACGGTGATGCCGAAGCCGGCCTCGACCATGGCGAAAATGGTGGTGAGCTGATCGAGTTCGAACGCCGGGTCCGCGGCCAACCCAGCGGCAACATAGCCCTGCTCGATTTGCTCGCGGATACCATTGCCGCGGCGCAGGGCAATGAGCGGCGCACCGGCAAGATCGCGCCAGCGCGGACGCGGAATGGCGGCCAGCGGATGGTCGGCACGGCAAAGCAGCGCGAACATGTAGGCCACCAGCGGAATCCGCACGACGCCGTCCTCGTTGCGACGGAAGGTGCCGACCGCGAGGTCGATATCGCCGGATGTCAGGAGTTCGTGGATCGCCGCCACCGAGCGGTCCACCACGGTGACCGCGACGCCGGGCGACGATTGCGCCAACGCATGGATCGCCTTTGGCAACAGCGCCGCCGCCAGCAATGGCGGAGCGCCGACCTTGATAAGTCCACGCCGGCGCGCGCCGACGTCGCGGGCGCGGCGAAGCGCGTCCTCCATGTCCTGACTCAGGCGCCGCGCGTCGCCCAGAAACTCCGCTGCGGCCCCGGTGAGCTGCACTCTCCTTGTGGTGCGGTCGAACAGGCGAAAACCAAGTTCGGCTTCCAGGTCGCGAACGAGGCCCGACACCATGGGCTGGGCCATGCGCAACCGCGCCGACGCCCGCGTGAAATTATGGGTCTCGGCGACCGCAATGAACGCCTCCAGTTGACGGAACGTGATGGCCATTGGGAGCTACAAATTCATATGGATTCCATATAACTCTATAAGTGAACAGCGTGTAGTAAAATAATTCCGATCCCCGTACGGTCTTGGCCAAACGCTGCCCGGCGAAACAGCCGCGAAACGGCAGCAAACCGGGGAAGATCAATGAGAGAATCCGCGTTCCAAGGAGAACTCGCCCTGCCGGTCGGCGGCGAGAAGGTGGCGACGGGCTGGCTTGTGGTGTTCGGCTCGACGCTGGCGCTGATCGTGGGCAATGGTCCCATCATCCTGTTTACCTTCGGCGTGCTGCTGCAGCCGATCAGCGCCGAATTCGGCTGGCAGCGCAGCGTGCTTGCCACCGCTGTGGTGACCTCCCACGTCACCGGCGCGCTAATGATGCCGTTCGTCGGCACCGTGGTGGATCGCGTCGGCGTCCGCCGGATTGCGCTCCCTGCCATCGTCTTGTTCGCGCTCGCCACCGCCTCGGGCGGATTGCTTGGCGCGAGCCCGATGGCGTTCATCCTGCTCTACGGCTTTCTCGGTATCGTTGGCGCCGGTCATTCCACGCTCACTTACGGACGGGCGGTCTCGACGTGGTTCGACCGGCAGCGCGGGCTTGCGCTCGGCGTCACGCTTGCGGGTATCGGCATCGGTGCTGCCTTGATGCCGAAATATACCCACTACTTCGTCGTGGAATACGACTGGCGTCACGCTTATTTCGCGCTCGGAGCGGCTCTGCTCGTCGTCGGCTTTCCCGCGGTCGCATTGTTCGTTCGCGAACGGCCTCGCCACTCCCGCATCGAAAGCGTGCTGGCCGAGGGCCTGACGCTTGGCGAGGCACTGCGCGGTTATCGCTTCTGGTTTGCGTCTGCCGCGATGTTGCTTGCCGCCGCGGCAATCAACGGCACCATTGCCCATATCGTACCGATCCTGACGGATCGCGGCGTTGCCGCGGGCACCGCCACCACGGCGGTCGCAGCCGCCGGACTCTCGCTGATCATCGGACGCATCTTGTCCGGGCTCGCGCTCGACCGCTTTCATGGTCCCTATGTCGCAGCTTTCTTCTTCCTGATCCCACTGATCGGCATGTCCATGCTCGGCGTCGGCGTCACGGGCCCGCTTGCGGTGGTGGCGGCCGTGCTTCTCGGCCTGGGCATAGGCGCCGAAGGCGACATCATGGCCTATCTCACCAGCCGCTACTTCGGCATCGCGCACTATGGTGTCGTCTACGGCTGCATTCTCGCCTTCTTCACGCTCGGCTCCGGCCTTGGGCCCTGGATCATGGCGCACGCCTTCGACGCCAATCGCAGCTACGGGACGGGGCTGATTGGGCTCGGAGGCGCGCTGCTCATCGCCGTCGTCCTGGTCGTCCTGCTCGGACGCTACCGCTACCCGCCAAGGGAGGATTTCCCCGCGCCGGCGCTGCAAGACTGATCGCGCAGGTGTCCTGCCCCACTTCATATCGAACCCACGGAGATCCACGAGCATGCAAATGAAGACATCGGCCGGACGCCTGCGGGCAGCCATCGTCGGCGGCGGTATCGGAGGCCTCGCTGCGGCCAACGCCCTGCGCAGCCGCGGCATCGAAGTCACGGTGTTCGAGCAGGCGAAGGTGCTCGGCGAGGTCGGCGCCGGCGTCTTCATCTATCCCAACAGTTTGCGCCAGCTCGAGAGGATGGGATTCGGTGAGGCGCTCGCCGCGGTTGGCGCGAAGGTCGGTCCCGGCTCGGTCTATTGCCGGATGGACGGCTCTGTCGTCGGGGCCATCCTGACCACCGATTCCAGTGGCTGGAACGGCATGTACGGAATGCATCGGGCGGACCTGCTCAACGTGCTGGCCCGCCCGCTGCCTGCAGGTGCGGTTCGCACCGATCATCGCTGCACCGGGATCGAGCAGGACGATACCATCGCGCGGCTCCGCTTTGCCAACGGCGAGACCTTCGAGGCCGACGTCGTCATCGCCGCCGACGGCATCCAGTCGGCGCTGCAACGCTACGTCGTCACGCCGAAGCCGCCGGAATATTCCGGGGTGCGGGCCTATCGCGGCCTGATCGCGAGCGAGAAATTGCCGCAGTGGCGGAAGGAGACGCATCAGGTCTGGATGGGCCACGGCAAGCACTTCATGGTGTTTCCGGTCCGCAGCGGCTCTCTGCTCAACTATGTCGGCTTCGTTCCGACCGAGACCGAGACCGTGGAGTCGTGGTCCGCGATTGGCGACCGCAACGAACTCGCGGCGTCATTCCGGGGCTGGGATTCGTCTGTGACCACCCTGCTCGACAAGGTTGAAACGTGTTTCTGGTGGGGCCTCTACGACCGCCGGCCACTCGCCTCGTGGACCAACGGCCGGCTGGCCCTCCTGGGCGATGCGGCGCACGCCATGTTGCCGCATCTGGGCCAGGGCGCCAATCAGGCCATCGAGGACGGCGTCGCGCTGGCGCTGCTGCTCGAAAGCTGCGATGCGGCCGACGTTCCCGCGACCTTGAAGCGCTATGAGCAACTCCGCCGGGTCCGCACCGACGTGGTGCAGGCCGAAGCCCGGCAGAACGGCCTGCGCTACGATTCAAGGTACGAGAGCCTGGAGCAACGCGACCATGAGATCGCGACCTCCGCGAATTTCCGCAAGTGGCTTTATGATTACGATGTCGAGAAGGACATTGTCGCCGCGGCCGAGATTGCGTGAGCTGGACGAACTCGTCAGGTTATTCCCTATGGCAAGGGCTCGAAAGCGGCCCTTGCCGTTGGCGGCGAAGCCTCACCTTCCCGGCTGCAGCTCCAGGCTTTCCAGTCCGGCGGCGACGTTGAGGCCGACCTGACCCTGCACGCTCAATGGCTGCAGCGCGATCGAATTGTTGGAGCCGCCGACCAGCACATTGCCGCCGAGGCCGACACCGACCGAGGCACTGCCCTGCGCGCCGGCATAGGTGCCGGAGAGATCGCCGGGCCCGAGCCGAGCCACCGGCGCATAGACACCCCAGGCCAGCGCCGTCTCCTGGGTGATGCCGAGATCGACGCCGACCTTCCGGATGGTGGCGACGTAGCGGTCTTCCGGCATGCCCTCGGCGCGCAGCACGCAACCGAGATGGGTGACCGATCCGACGACGAAGCCGATGCTCGCTGCCCCGCGGCATTCGAGCACGCCGACCCGCACCCGCTCCTGAGCATCGGCGGCAACCAGGGACGCGGTAAGCACGGCCGCTGTCAGCGCGGCAAGGACGGTGAAACGACGCATGAAGAAAAACTCCGCTGAAAAATGTGATGCGAGCAGAAAGTAGAATAGCGCCGCCCGGGCGCCCCTTTTTCTCTATGCCACAACATCCGGTGGCGTGCCAAAACAAAAGGCCCAAGCGGAGGCCCGGGTCTATTCGGTGAGACGAGCGGCAATCTCGTCGGTGCGCCTGATCGCCTCGCGAACAATCTGCGTCTCCGCCTCGTATTCGCGCACCTTGCCGGCCCACGATGAGGCGAGGCGGGTTCGACCGTTGAGTCTATCCTCGCTCTCCAACTTTTTGGCAAGCGCGACGCGTTCCTCGAGTGCGCGCAATGCGCCGCCAAGGGCTCGCCTCAGATTGTCGTCCAGCGCGAGGCTCATAAGCTCGGCCGAGTATGCGTGGCCGACATGGCAGCGATAGCGGACCAGATCGCTTTCCTTGATTTCCCACATGACGCCGTGACATTCGGGACAGGCAAGCACCGAGCGTCGGCCAATGCTATCCATTTCACTCATGTTGTTACGCTTACCGCTGGCGATATCGACCTCGAATTTGATGGCTTCCGCGATCGGCACCGGCTGACCTGCGGGCTGCCGCACCAGTTTTTCGAACAGCGCCGGCATCGCAGCAAGACGGACGACATGATCCGCTTCGACACGGCTCAATGCCGTCGCCGGCATTTCCGGAAAGGCGGCATCGCTCGGGTCCTGCACCACCGTGATGCCGCCGCACTGCTTGAGCGCCGACAGGCCGGCTGCGCCATCGCCCAGCGTGCCGGTGAGGACGGCGCCGATGGCTCTGGGACCGCAGCAGAGACCGGCGGAGCGAAACAATGGGTCCAGCGCCGGCCTGGCGTTGTTTTCGCGCGGCCCCAGCCCCAGTTGCAACCGCTCGCTCTGCACCAGGAGGTGACACCCGGGCGGCGCGATGTAGAGACGGCTTCTTTCGAGCTTCTCGCCATCGGCAGCGAAGCTGGCCGGGAGTGGACCCGCGTCGGTCAGAATGGCATCAAGCCTTGAACGGAATTGGTTCGAGAGATGAATCACCACGAGAACGGAAGCAGGAAAATCGCGGGGGAATTTCCCGGCCAGAAAACGCAACGCATCAAACCCGCCCGCGGAGGTGCCGATGGCCAGAATATCCCGATTCGCCATACGAGGCTCCTTGGACGGTCAAATGGGAACCCTCACCCCCCATCATTCGTTCCGAAAGATGCAGAGCAACTCGGATTTTTCCGCCAAACTTGTGATAGCATCAGTCATCGGCAGTCTCGGCGGACAAGGGGGGTGTGAGACTGCGTGATGGCTGAGCCGAGCGACGAGGAGCGGAACGCAATAACTAGACCGGGCACCGCCAAGCCGGTGGTGGTGGGTATCGGCGCCTCGGCCGGCGGAGTCCGCGCATTACAAACTCTGTTCGACGCGCTGCCCGAGAAAACCGGCGCAGCGTTTGTCGTGGTGGTGCATCTCGATCCGGACCAGCGCAGCGAGATGGCAAATATCCTTGCTGCGCGCACGCGGATGCCGGTCCTGCAGGTCGGAGGCCCCGTTCCGCTGCAGGCGGACCACGTTTACGTCATCCCGCCCGATCGCCGGCTCCTCATCAGCAACGACGACATCGCGACTGCGGAATTCGATGAGCCGCGCGGAAGACGCGCACCGATCGACTCCTTCTTTCGTTCGCTGGCCGAGCAGCATGGGGATGGCCTGGCTGTAATCCTGACCGGCGCAGGATCCGACGGCGCAGTAGGAGCAAGGACTCTCAAGGAATCCGGCGGCATCATCCTCGTGCAAGATCCCGACGATGCCGAGTTTCCATCGATGCCCCGCAGCGCCATTGCGACCGGGATTGCAGATTTGGTCCTGCCGCTGCACGAACTGGCTCAGCACCTGACCGAACTGGTGCGCGAAAAGAGCAATGGGGCCCCGGAGCAAGGCGTGCGCAGGCTCAGCGAGGAACTGCTCCGGCGTATCCTCGCTTATGTGCGGGTTCGCACCGGGCACGATTTCTCCAAATACAAGCGCGGCACCATGCTGCGCAGGATCGCGCGCCGCATGCAGGTCACCAGGAGCGAGACCCCCGAGGACTACTACGACGTGCTGCGTGACAACCCCGATGAGGCCCAGGCCCTGCTGGGGGATCTGCTCATTTCGGTCACGTCATTCTTCCGCGACCGGGAAGCGTTCCAGACGCTTGAAACTGTCGTCCTCCCGCAATTGTTTTACAGCAAGCCGGCCGACCACCCGATCCGGGTATGGGTGCCCGGCTGCGCCACCGGTGAGGAAGTCTATTCAATCTCGATGTTGCTGATGGAACAGGCCTCGCGGCAGGCCGTCAGGCCGACAATTCAGATATTTGGTACCGACATCGATACCAAGGCCATCGCCATCGCGCGAGACGGCCAATATCCTGCGGCCATCGAGGCCGACATCAGCGAAGATCGTTTGCGCCGCTTTTTCGTTCGCGAAGGAGACCACTATCGTGTGCGCCAAGAACTGCGTGAACTGGTGCTCTTTGCCAGTCACAGCCTGCTCAAGGACCCGCCCTTTTCGCGCATCGACCTCATCGCCTGCCGCAACCTCCTGATCTACCTGGACCGCGAGCTGCAGGAGCTGGCGTGCAACACGTTCCATTATGCGCTCAACCCGGGCGGTTTCCTGATGCTGGGCACATCCGAGACCGCCGACAATCCGGCGGGTCTGTTCCGCACCTTCGACCGAAAGGCACGCATTTACCAGTCGACAGCCGCTCAGGGTGAGACGCGCCTCCTGCCGCGCCTGCTCACCAGTGTGAGCTCGCTGCACGAGCAGGCTGCACATGCCATAAGAGCGCCGACCACCACCGCACTGCGCAACGAGGCCGCCTCGCATCGCCAGGCCCTGGAAAAGCTCGCTCCGCCCAGCATCCTGATCGATCGCTCGCATCGGGTCCTGCACATGTCGGATAACGCCGGACGCTTCTTGCAACCGGTCGGCGGTCCCTTAAGCGGCAATGTCGTCGACCTGGTGCGGCCGGAGCTCCGGTTCGAGTTGCGCTCCGCGCTGGACAGGGTTTTCGAAAGCTCGCAACCCTGGCTGAGCCTGGCAATCCCCGTGCGTTTCAACGGCGCGCCGCATCGTGTCCTGATGCATGTGAAACCGGTGGACGAACACGAAGATCGCAAGGCCGACGAGGCTGTGGTGTTGTTCATCGAGGGCGGGACGGTCGAACTCGGTCCCGAAGGATATCTTTCGGACGACTCCGCCGGCAGCGACATCGTCACCAGATTACGGGAAGAGCTTCAGCAGGTTCAGGCGCGGCTGCGGACGACCCGGGAGGAATCGGACAGCGCCAATGAGGAATTGCGCGCAGCCAATGAAGAGCTGCAATCCATCAACGAAGAATATCGTTCGACCTCGGAAGAGCTGGAAACCAGCAAGGAGGAACTGCAATCGATCAATGAAGAGCTGCAGACCGTCAACAGCGAGCTCAAGCTCAAGCTCGAAGTGGTCTCGCGCGCCAACAGCGATCTGCAGAACCTCTTGGCGGCGTCGGACTTCGGAACCTTGTTCCTCGTCTCGAGCCTTCGCATCAAGCGCTTCACGCAGCAGGTCACCGACCTGTTCAGCATCACGCCGAATGAC
>CAYVVB010000311.1:0-8709 GCA_964454955.1 uncultured Bradyrhizobium sp.
ATGCTCTATTTCGCTGCTTTTCCATCCTCTTCGACCTCGCCCTGGCCTGGTGGATCACGTTTTTAGGAGCGGTGACGCCGTAGCTTGTGCGGCTTTTCACCGACGATTCGACCGACAGCACAGCCAGCGCGTCCGCGGTGATCCGGGGCTCGACCTCCTGCATCGCTTCGAGTGGCAATTCGTGCAGCGCCACGCCCCGCTTCGCCGCTGCCGCGACGATGCGGCCGGTGACGTGATGGGCATCGCGGAACGGTATCTTCAGGGTCCGTACCAGCCAGTCGGCGAGATCGGTCGCGGTGGCATAGCCCTCGCCGGCCGCCGCCTTCATCTTCGCCTCCTCCGGCACCAGGTCGGCCGCCATGCCGGTCATGGCGCGGATGGCGAGCGAGAGCGCGGCAAAGGCCTCCATCGCGCCCTCTTTGTCCTCCTGCATGTCCTTCTGATAGGCGAGCGGCAGGCCCTTCATGACGATGAGAAGCGCCGTGAGCGAGCCGATCACGCGACCCGTCTTGGCGCGCACCAGTTCGGCCGCATCCGGATTACGCTTCTGCGGCATGATGGAAGAGCCGGTGGTGAACTTGTCGGACAGGCGCACAAGCCCGACCAGCGGCGAGGTCCAGACCACGATCTCCTCGGCGAAGCGCGACAGATGCACGGCGGTGATTGCGGCCGCCGACAGCGTCTCCAGCACGAAGTCGCGGTCGGAGACTGCGTCCAGCGAATTGGCCATCGGGCGGTCGAAGCCGAGCGCGTTCGCGGTGGCGTCGCGGTCGACGGGAAACGAGGTGCCGGCGAGCGCCGCCGCACCCAGCGGGGATTCGTTGAGGCGCTTGCGCGCATCGGCAAAGCGGCCGCGGTCGCGCGAGGCCATTTCGACATAGGCCAGCAGGTGGTGCCCGAAGGTCACCGGCTGCGCAGTCTGCAGATGGGTAAACCCCGGCATCACCGTCGCGGCATGCTCGATGGCGCGCGCGACCAGCGCCTGCTGGAATGCAAGGAGCTGCGCATCGATCTCGTCGATCGTGTCGCGGACGTAGAGGCGGAAATCGGTCGCCACCTGATCGTTGCGCGAGCGGGCGGTGTGCAGGCGCCCGGCGGCGGGGCCGATCAGCTCGGCAAGCCTGCTCTCGACATTCATGTGAATGTCCTCGAGCGCGCGTTTGAAATCGAAGGCGCCCTTGCCGATCTCTGACAAAATCGTGTCTAGACCCTTGGCGATATTTTTTGCATCAGAAGCCGTGATGATGCCTTGCGCGGCGAGCATCGCCGCATGGGCTTTGGATGCGGCGATGTCCTGGGCGTAAAGGTGCCGGTCGACGTCGATGGAGACGTTGATTTCCTCCATGATCGCATCCGGGCGCTCGCTGAACCTGCCGCCCCACATTTTGTTGCTCATGATTCGCTGCTCAATGACCTGCCATTCATCGAAACTCGGCGCGATTGCGCCGCGCTGGCCGCTGGCTTGCGCCGCGCTCGATTTCGGCCCTTGCATAGCCGCATCTGATACAGAATGACAAACGATATGCCCGAAAGCCCCACAACCTCGCGTCCCACCGGCAGACGCCGGATTCCCCTGACGATCGCCGCGGTGCTGATCGGAGCCGGGCTCGGATTCGCCGGAATCTACGGGTTCGGCAGCCTGCGGCATGGGGCGAGCGGCGATCCGGCCTGCCGCGGCGCGGTCGACATCGCCAGGAAAATCGCCCCCCTCGCCCATGGCGAGGTCGCCGCGCTGACGATGGCAACCGCCCCCTTGCAGCTGCCCGACCTTTCCTTCCAGGACGCGGACGGCAAGCCGAAAAAGCTCTCGGACTGGCGCGGCAAGACGGTGCTGGTGAACCTCTGGGCCACCTGGTGCGTACCCTGCCGCAAGGAAATGCCGGCCTTGGATGGTCTCCAGGCCAAGCTGGCGGGGCCGAATTTCGAGGTGGTGGCGATCAACATCGACACCCGTGATCCCGAAAAGCCGAAGAATTTCCTGAAAGAGGCGGGACTGACCCGGCTCGGTTATTTCAACGACGAGAAAGCCAAGACCTTTCAGGACCTTAAGGCGATAGGACGGGCGCTCGGCATGCCGACCTCGGTGCTCGTCGACCCCCACGGCTGCGAGATCGCCACCATTGCGGGCCCGGCGGAATGGAACAGCGACGACGCGATCAAGCTGATCACGGCCGCCCTCGCGCCGGCCGCGGCAGGGATTTAGGTCCGACTGTCTGACGGGAACCGTAGAGCCTGTGACGAAGCCGCAATCACCGCGTCGGGACCGGCTTGGGGCCGCGATAGTCGTAGAAGCCGCGCTGGGTCTTGCGCCCGAGCCAGCCGGCTTCGACATATTTCACCAGCAGCGGACAGGGCCGGTATTTGGAATCGGCGAGGCCCTCGTGCAGGACCTGCATGATCGACAGGCAGGTATCAAGGCCGATGAAGTCGGCGAGTTCCAGCGGTCCCATCGGGTGATGCGCGCCAAGCTTCATGGCAGCATCGATCGCCTCGACGTTCCCGACGCCCTCATAGAGCGTGTAGATCGCTTCGTTGATCATCGGCAGCAGGATGCGGTTGACGATGAAGGCCGGAAAATCCTCCGAAACCGCAACCTGCTTGCCGAGCTTGCTGACGAATTCCTTGGCGGCCTCGAAGGTCGAATCGTCGGTGGCGATGCCGCGGATCAGCTCGACCAATTCCATCAGCGGCACCGGATTCATGAAGTGAATGCCGATGAAGCGCTCGGGCCGGTCGGTGGTCGACGCAAGCCGCGTGATCGAGATCGAGGAGGTGTCGGAGGCGATCAGCGCCTCGGGCTTGAGCACCGCGCAGAGGTCGTGGAAGATCTTGCGCTTGACCTCCTCCTTCTCAACCGCGGTTTCGATGACCAGGTCACAATCGGCAAGGTCGTCCAGCGTTTCGGTCAGCGTGATCCGGCCGAGCGCCTTGGCCTTGGCGTCCTCGCCGATGATCTTCTTGGCCACCTGTCGCGACAAATTGCCGTTGATGGTCGCCATGCCCGACTTCAGCCGGTCGGCCGAGACGTCGTTGAGCACCACGTCGAAACCTGCGACCGCCGCAACATGCGCGATGCCATTGCCCATCTGGCCGGCACCGATCACGCCGAGCTTCTTGATAACAGCCATTTTTCCATCCACCGGAACGGCGCTTCATACACCGGAACGGCGCGCACATCGCGCCTGCCCGTAAAACTACACCGGCCGGATTTTGCCCATCCGGCCGGTGACCTCAACTCATTTTCCGAGCTTGCCGAGCTCCGCCGTCAGTTCGGGAACGGCCTGGTAAAGATCCGCCACCAGGCCATAATCGGCGACCTGGAAGATCGGGGCGTCCTCGTCCTTGTTGATCGCAACGATCACCTTGGAATCCTTCATGCCGGCGAGATGCTGGATCGCGCCGGAAATGCCGATGGCGACGTAGAGCTCCGGCGCCACCACCTTGCCGGTCTGGCCGACCTGCCAGTCGTTCGGCGCATAGCCTGCGTCGACCGCGGCGCGCGAGGCGCCGACGCCGGCGCCCAGCTTGTCCGCGAGCGGCTCGATATATTTGGTGAAGTTTTCCCGGCTCTGCATGGCGCGGCCGCCGGAGACGATGATCTTCGCCGAGGTCAGCTCGGGCCGGTCGCTCTTGGCGACTTCCTCGCCGAGGAAGGAGGAGAGGCCGGGATCGGCCGCTGCCGCAACGGTCTCGACCGGCGCGCTGCCGCCGGCGCCCGCCGCCTGGAACGTCGAGGTCCGCACGGTGATCACCTTCTTGGCGTCCTTCGACTTCACGGTCTGGATGGCGTTGCCGGCATAGATCGGCCGCTCGAACGTGTCGGGCGACACCACCTTGATGATCTCCGATACCTGCATGACATCGAGCAGCGCCGCCACGCGCGGCATCACATTCTTGAAGCGCGAGGTCGCGGGCGCGACGATTGCGTCATAGGACGGCGCCAGCGAAACGATCAGCGCGGCAAGCGGCTCGGCGAGATCGTGCGCGTAGGCGTCGCCGTCGGCGAGCAGCACCTTCCTGACGCCGGCGAGCTTTGCCGCGGCTTCCGCCGCAACCTTGGCATTCTGGCCCGCCACGAGCACGTCGACGTCGCCGCCAAGCGCGCTCGCCGCGGTCAGCGCCTTGTTGGTCGCGTCCTTGAGCGAGGCATTATCGTGTTCGGCAATCAACAACGTTGTCATTTTCAGAGAACCCCGGCTTCGTTCTTCAGCTTCGACACCAACTCGGCGACGTCCTTGACCTTGACGCCAGCCTTCCGTCCCGGCGGCTCCGCGGTTTTCAGGATTTCGAGACGGGGGCTGAGATCGACGCCGTAGTCGGCGGCGCTTTTCTCGGCGATCGGCTTCTTCTTCGCCTTCATGATGTTGGGCAGAGAGGCGTAGCGCGGTTCGTTCAGACGCAGATCGGTGGTCACGATCGCCGGCCCCTTCAGCTTGACGGTCTGCAGGCCGCCATCGACCTCGCGCGTCACCTTGAAGTCGCTTCCTTCAACCTCGAGCTTGGAGGCAAAGGTCGCCTGCGACCAGCCGAGCAGCGCAGCCAGCATCTGGCCGGTCTGGTTGCTGTCGTCGTCGATCGCCTGCTTGCCCAGGATAATCAGGCCAGGCTGCTCCTCCTCGGCGACCTTCTTCAGGATCTTGGCGACCGCCAGCGGTTCGACATTGCCTTCGGCCTTGACCAGGATGCCGCGGTCGGCGCCCATCGCAAGTCCGGTGCGGATGGTTTCGGACGCCTGCGCCGGGCCGATCGACACCACCACGACCTCGGTCGCCTTGCCGGCCTCTCTCAGGCGCAGCGCTTCTTCGACGGCGATTTCGTCAAACGGATTCATCGACATCTTGACGTTGGCAAGTTCCACGCCCGATCCATCGCTCTTGACGCGGACCTTGACGTTGTAATCGACCACCCGCTTCACCGGCACTAAAACCTTCATCGATCCTCTTTCGCTTGAATTTTGTGGGCTTGATCTGCTGGGCGCGGAACCTAAAGGTCCCTTCCATCCCGGTCAACGCGCGGGGTACAAAAATCACCCCCGAACGCGGCCTCCTTTACCGGTTCTTGCCGGGCACCCAGAGCACGTCATCGGCGCCATTATAGTTCGCGGCGCGGCTCGCGACGAACAGGAAATCCGACAGCCGGTTGACATACTGTATCGCGGCATCGCTGACCGGCTCCTGCGGCTTGGCTGCGAGTTCCACCATCGCGCGTTCCGCCCGGCGGCATATCGTCCGCGCCATATGCAGATAGGCGGCCCCGGGCGTGCCGCCCGGAAGGATAAAGGAGGTTAACGGCGCAAGCTTCTCGTTCAGGCCGTCGATGTCGCGCTCCAGCCGTTCGACCTGGGTGGAGACCACCCGCAGCCGCTCCGCCTTGCCCTCGCGCTGCGGCACCGCCAGATCCGCCCCCAGATCGAACAGATCGTTCTGGATCAGCCCCAGCATGGCGTCGAGTTCAGGCATCTCCTTCAGATGCAGGCGCGCCAGGCCGATGGCCGCATTGGTTTCGTCCACGGTTCCGTAAGCCGAGACCCGTAAATCGTATTTCGGGCGGCGCTCGCCGCTGCCGAGCGCGGTGGTGCCATCGTCGCCGGTCCGCGTGTAGATGCGATTGAGCACGACCATGTCCTCAACTCCTCTTCTCAACGTCCCATCGTCCAGACCGCGAGCATGGTGATGACGATCGCCACGAATTGCAGCAGCACGCGCAGGCGCATCAGGCGCTGCGACGTGTCGGGCGAACCGCCCCGCATCATGTTGACGAGACCGAGCAGCAGAACCAACGCGACGGCTCCGACCGCGATGGGAAGGATCAACTTGCTTAGAAAGAAGGCCATGGTCGGTACATAACACCGGCCAGCGCCCTGCGCCATCGCTCCTGACGAAAGACCGTGATGATGCAACCATCCGGCGTTTTATCCAGTATTATCAGATGACTTCAACCGCCGTCCCTTGAGTCAAGGTGCAATGTGAAGCAGATTCGCGTGGTCTTCCATGTCTGCATGGATGCGTTCTATACCTTCCTCGCCGACGACGGCTGGGCGATCGCCAGCCACATCGCGCTGTCGACGCTGATGGCGATGTTCCCATTCCTGATCGTGCTGACATCGCTGGCCGGCTTTCTGTTCGGCTCCAAGGAGCTCGCCGACCAGGCGGTCGGCCTGTTGCTGCAGACCTGGCCGCACCAGGTTGCGGACGCGCTGTCGGACCAGATTCACGACGTCCTGACGACCACGCGCGGCGACATCCTCACCGTCGGCGCGGTGCTCTCGGTCTATTTCGCCTCCAACGGCGTCGAGGCGCTCCGGGTCGGGCTCAACCGAGCCTATGCGGTGGTCGAGCCGCGCCGCTGGTACTGGCTGCGGCTGGAATCGATCGGCTACACGCTGGTTGCCGCGTTCACGACGCTCGCGATGGGGTTCCTGATCGTGCTCGGGCCGCTCATCATCGAGGCGACGCGGAGCCACATTCCCGTGATGATCGAAAGCAATGAACAATTGCTCAACATTCTCCGCTACGGCATCACGATCACCGCGCTGATCGTGGCGCTGTTCATTCTGCATGCCTGGCTTCCGGCAGGACGGCGGGGATTTCTGCAGATCCTGCCCGGCATCATCTTCACGCTCGTGGCATCGCTGATATCAGGCATGGTGTTCGGACAATATCTCGCGCGCTTCGCCAACAACTACGTCACCATGTATGCGGGGCTTGCGTCGGTGATCATCGCGCTGGTGTTCCTGTATTTCATCGCCGCGATCTTCGTCTATGGCGGCGAGCTGAACGCGGCGATCATCAAGGCGCGGCTGCCGCACGGCGTGTCGCTTCAAGCAGCGCAGTCGCTAGCGCGCGCGGAGACACGGGCTTGAGCAGAAAAGCGTCGGCGCCCGCCGCGCGCGAGGCCGCTTCGTCCTCGCCGCGGCCGGACACCCCGATGATCGGAATCCGCCCGTGCGGCGGCGGAAGCTTGCGGATCTGCCTGATCGCCTCGACGCCTTCGATCCCCGGCAGCACCATGTCCATCAGCACGCAATCGAACGCGCCCTGTTCGATCCGCGCGAGCGCATCCTCGCCGCGGCCGACGAACTCCGCCTGATGTCCGAGTTCGCTCAGGATGGTGTTGAGCACCACGCGGCCGAACGGATTGTCCTCGGCGCTCAGCACGCGCAGCGGACGGCTCACCTGTTGCGGCATGTCGCCCGACCCGGCCGAATTCGTTTCCGGCGGCTGTACGGCACCGAGCGTCACCGTCAGGGTGAATGTCGTCCCGCCGCCGGGACGCTGCGAAGGCACGATATCGCCGCCCATCGCGCGGGCGAGCTGTTTGACGGAGGATAGCCCGAGCCCGGCACCGCCGAAATGTGCGGCAATGCTGACGTTGGCTTGCGAGAACGGGCGAAACAGGCGCTTGATCTCGTTCAGCGTCAGCCCGATCCCGCTGTCGGAGACCGCGAACACGACGCCGACCTTGCCCTTCGGGGCGCGCGTCGAACTCACCCGAAGCGCCACCACGCCGCGCTCGGTGAACTTCACGGCGTTGTCAATCAGGTTTTCCAGCGCGGCACGCAGGCGGACGGAATCACCGACCACGAGCGGGGGCAGCGCTTGCGCAATCTCGACCTGCGACTGCAGGCCTTTGGCCGCCGCCCGACCGGCGAGCGAATCACCGGCTGTGCGCGCCAGCGCTCTCACATCGAACAAGTCCTCGCGTATCGCGGCCTTGGCTCCGCCGGGCTTGGCGGCGTCGACGAACAGGGTCGCGAGCGCCGACAGATGCTCGGCGCCGGCCTTGATCGTGTCGACCCAGCGCCGCTCGCGCTCGCCGAGGTCGGACGTCGAGAGCAGATCGCTGATGGCGAGAATTCCGGTCAGCGGGGTCCGCACTTCATGGGCGAAAACGGCGAGCGCCGCCTCGACCACACCGGCAGAGGCCGTCTGCCTTGACTTGACCTTGACCTCGGAGCGATGGCGCGCCCGGCTTGCGGAAGCCCGCTTCTTCGCCGGCCGCTTGCTCCTGCGCTCCACGCGCGACTTTGCCGCCATGATTGTCGTTCACCCCGCCCCCTGAACCAGCATCGCACGGCAGGACCCCGGAAGTCACGGAGGCGTTTCGGTTAACCTTGCCACATTCAAAAACAGGATTCCAAACAAGCCGCTTCGGAGCGTTTTCGCGCGAGTGGACACCGCTTCGCATCAAGACAACGTGTCAAACAAAGACCAGAGCCCAGTTCCGATTCTATCGGAACGGCAAAGCTCTAGCGCAAGCCAACCAGGTGACGGATATCAGCGGGCGTCGCGCCCGCTGCGCGCAGTTCGCGCAAACCGGTGGCGCTCGTCGACTTCGCAAGCTTGCGCCCGGCATCATCCAGGATCAGGCGGTGGTGCCGGTACGCCGGTTGCCGAAGGCCGAGCAGACGCTGCAGGAGAACATGGACGCTGGTTGCGTGGAACAGGTCCCTGCCCCGGACGACCTCGCTCACCCCCTGCAGGGCGTCGTCGATCACGACCGAGAGGTGATAGCTGGTCGGCGTCTCCTTGCGCGCCAGGATGACGTCTCCCCAGGCCTGCGGCTCGGCCTCGATGGCGCCCGTCTCGCCGGCGGGCCCCTCGCCCTGCTCGATCCAGCCGAGGCGGCCCGCACGTTCGATCGCCGCCGCCACGTCGAGCCGCAGGGCGCAAGGCCCGCCCTGCCCGATCAACCGCTCGCGTTCGTCGG
>CAYVVB010000312.1:0-11685 GCA_964454955.1 uncultured Bradyrhizobium sp.
GCCTTCGCGGACGTGACGATGGGAAGACACGCGCTCATATTCTCGCGACGCGTTTCGCCCGAGTTTTGCATCCTTCTCGACCCTCTCGAATACAGAGGGTGCAGGGAAGACCGGGTGCCCGCTTGCACCCACGGCCCCCGCTCAAGAATGATTGCGCGAGTGAGCGTTGACCACAGGTACAGGCGGTAACATCCGGCCTTCCCTGCGCTGTGGTTTACGGCTTACTTCGTACTCTCCCCGGTGAACCAGCGTTTGTCACCGTCATAAGCGCGATGCGAAGCACCGTCGCCTACTTGGCGCTTGCATGGGCGCGCCAGGACCACACGACTTGACCGTCCGCGAAGATGCCGCACGTCCATCGGCACCTTCGCGTCCACCGCATCCCGACTCGCGTCCGTGACGATCGCGATACGCCCCTCTCAATCGAGGCGGGACGGCGACACCATACCGGAAATCCGAATTTCGGAAAAGAAGAATATTTTCGCAGACGGGGATTGACAGGAATTCCCGCATCCGACCTGTCGGGCAAATCACGTAGCGCGCAATTTCAAACGTCCCTCCCCCGGCTGCCGGCTTGGCAGCCACGCACGAGCGAGATTTTGCGAAGCCGTCGGCCCGGTGGATTAGGGCGCAAGAGCTCTACGGCCCGCAGTTTCCGCTCACGGGCGCTGCAATAACGCCATCGCTGGCCCCGGCCACGCCGGAATTCACGCCGGCCGCGCCGGGGACGACCGTAGGGCTCGTATTGCAGAGCACGGCACCATTGAGTATGCGCCACTGCTTGAGCGCGCCGCCGATGGTGCCGTTGACCTGCAAGGAAGAGATTTCGACCGCCACCTTATTGGCTGCGGAAAAAACATAACCGTCGATGGTCGAGGACCCGCCCGGAAGATTCAGCGGCCCATCCCACCGCACCGGGCTTGACGCGTCAGCTGCGATGACGCTGTTTTTGATCCTTGTACCCGGACCTATCGTAAGCCCATGACCCACGTAGATCGGCGTCAGAAGATCGCCCTCAATGAGGTTACTGAATTGCCCAACAAACGTCGGCGTTCCGCCGATACCCAATTTGCCGACGCTGTCCGAGTAAATTCCAATGTCGGTCAAATCGCCGCCAACGATCGTGACGCCGACGCCAGTGTCAAATCCATTCTGCTGATGGTTGAAAATGCCGACCATCGGATGCTTTTTCGAGGTCGTCAGGTCCAGCTTGACGTTCTCGAAAATGATGTAGCCACAGAAGTCCGCTAGCATGACGACGGCGCCACCAGAGCTATTACGCAGCGTTGCTTGGCCGCCATTTCCACTGAGGAAGTAGACTGCCGTGCCCCCGCCTCCACGCCTGCAGAAGAGCCCCCCGTCGAAAGATTGCCCGCCTGTCAGCAAGCAGTGTGGCTGCTTGCCGTCCAAATCCATTTCCCATTGCCAGATAGCCCAGCAGCGCTGCGGGTCCTTGAGCGCACTTCCCGCATCGTTTGATACGAGTCCGTCATTCGAATCGTCGCCTGCCGCATCCACGTAGAGATCCGGAGTGAAGGCGGGCCGAAAGCGGCCTGGTATCGAGGTCGCGAGCCACGTCTTTCCGTCGGGCGCCAGTTCGACCGTTTCGCACTGCCGCATCCAGAGATGCGGCAAGCTTGGGTCGGGAAAGCCGATGAGAAGAGCGCCGTGCCCCGTGACATCATTCGGATTGAGATTGCAAACCTTCACGGCGCACGGCGGCGTAAAGCTGCTGGCCGGTGGCAGCTTGATCGCACCCGACGTTCCAGCCCATGCGACGATGCCGCCGCAGTCAGGCCGGTCGATCTTGCGATCGTTATCCGCGCGAGCCACCACCGATGCGCAAATAAAGAATCCGATTAAAAAAAGTAACCGCGTTAGAACAGGCATTTCCCCAGCGTCCCAGCGCGGGACTTAGCACACCCTGCAGGACCTGGCAAAGATGCTTCTAGCTTAAGTCGCATTTCGCGAACGACTAGCGCTGCAAGCTCGTCAGAGCGCGGGGGCGATTTCGATTAACGCGCGCCACAGGGGCCCGTCGTGTTCACTCCCAATCTGATCGTGCGGGGGGAGACGGCGTCGCCGAAGCAATGAGCGGGCACCGAGATAAATCAAGTAAGCCCGATCAATGCACGTGCTGGTACAGCACGGTCCACACCTTACATTCAGCGGTCCAGCGTCTGTGAACCGCTGGCGTGATGCTTTCGGATCAGCATGATGTTGCGGACGTAGATGACGTTTGAGAGCAACTGTCCGAAGATGATCACGGGCTCGCGCTTGACGAGGCCATAGAGCAGCGTCATCAGGCCGCCGCCGATCGAGAAGAGCCAGAACGCCATCGGCACCACGCTCTTGCCGGCGCGCTCGCTCGCGATCCACTGCACGAGAAAGCGCGCGGCGAAGGAGAGCTGCGCTGCCAGGCCGAACGCCAGCCAGAAATCGAACTTGGCGACGAAAATGTCGTAGAGGTAGTTACCGAGCGCCTGCCCAAACTGAATCAGCATCAGCTCACCTCGGTCGCAACGGGAGTCGGCCTCTTGCGGCGGATCAGCCACCAGACGCCGAAAAGGTCCAATATCCCGATCCATAGCCGGTCGAAGAAGCCGTAATTCGACACGCCCGACCGCCGTGGCCGATCAACCACATCGACATAGGCGATCTCGTATCCCTCACGGCGCATCAGGGCCGGCAGGAAGCGATGCAGCCCGTCGAAATACGGCATCATCAAAAACACCTCGCGCCGGAATGCCTTGAGGCCGCAGCCGGTATCGCGTGTGCCATCATGCAGGATGGCATTGCGGATCGCATTGGCGGCGCGCGACTGGAATTTCTTGAAGCCTGTGTCCTTCCGCCCGACGCGCTGGCCTGCTGCAAGGCCAACCCGCTCGCCGCCTTTTTCGATCGCAGCGATCAACTGCGGCAGAAAAGCCGGGTTGTTCTGGCCGTCGCCGTCCAGCGTCGCCACGATGACTCCGTTTGCAGCACGCACGCCGCTGCGGACCGCCGCCGACTGGCCGCTTGAAACCGCATGCTTGAGCTGGCGCACGTTCGGCCAGCGCGCCCTCGCCTCGGCCAGCCGTTCGGCGGTCGCGTCGGTCGAGCCGTCGTTCACATAGACGATCTCGTAGTCCCAGCGGCTCTCGAGCGCAGCTCGAATTTCCTCGATCAGCGGGAGAATGTTTTCCGCTTCGTTGCGCACGGGAACGACGATTGAGACCGCGAGGGTCTTGTCGGAAACCGCTTTGTCGGAAGAAGGCAAATCGACGCTCGTCGCTGGGTTGATGTGCCGCGCGAGCCACCCGGGCCCGACGGTGCCCGCTTCTTATGGGGCGGCGGCGATGCGGGCAACCCCTTGAATCGCCTCAAAGCGGGACAATTTCCCCGTTGCCGCGAATGGCAAAGCCGAGCCGCCGAGCTGCGAACCAGTAGCGCACGATCATCGCTCCGAAAATTCCGACGACCGCGCCCGCCGCCACGTCGCTTGGATGGTGGGCGACGAGCACCAGGCGGGTCGCGCAAATCAGGAGCGCGTAGGCGAATATGATGATCCGCGCCCGCGGCCAGATCGCACCGACCGCAAAGGCGAGCGCGAAGGCGGTCACCGCATGCGCGGAAGGAAAGCTGAAATGGGCCTCGGTTCCGGCGAAGGGCGCGAAGTTGAAGACGTTCACCTTCCCGCCGACGAACGGCCGGCCGCGGCCGACCACGTATTTGAGCACTTCGGCAAGCAGGTTCGAAAATGCCACGGCCAGGAACAGATACTGCACGCCGGTGCCGAAGCGCAAAAGCCTTGCCCGCGCGGCATCGTGCAACAGCGGAGCGGCCAGCACGATGAGCGCCAGCACCGCGAGCAGCGCGCACAGGACATAGGAGTCCTTGCCGAAGTCGGTCAGGATGCGCACCGGCCAAAGCGCCGGAGTTCCGCGCGGCGGCATCAGGGTGATCTCGGTCGCGTCGATGGAGATCACCAGCACGGCAACGAGCGCGCCGCCGATGCCGACCAACAGCAGTGCATGGCGCCCCAGCCGATGCGCCGCCGTCCGGCGCCGCGCGTGCGTGGGTGAGCGGACGAGCTGCACGACCGAGATGCGCAGCAGTGCGAAGAGCTGCCCGACATAGTTGCCGGATTCGCCCAGGGGAGCGACGGCGGAGCGCATTTACTCCGTGCCTTCGGAGCGGAAGATCGCGATCGAAACCGACCTTCCCTGCGAGATGTTATAGCCCTCGATCCGGCTGGCGACATTGTAGCGCAGGCCGATCGCCTCGGCCCGCTGCACGAAATTGCGCTCGGCGCGGGCTTCGACCAGCGCAAAGCGGCACGTGCCCTGGTTCAGAAATTCCGCCGCGCCGGACCCATCGGTCAGCAATGTCGAGGTGCCGGTCATGAAGACGAGGCTCGGCTCATGGAAGCCGGCTGCCGCCGCCTTTGGCCCGACACAGGCGACGTTGCGCAACACATGTGCGATTTCGGCGCTCGGAAACAGCCGGTTGAGCGAGGGCAGCACCACGCCATAGATTCCGAAGGCCAGAAACATGGCCGCGACCACGGCATTCAGCAGCGAGCGTTCGGCGCGAATGTCTTCATAGAGCCACCATGCGAACAGGCCGAAGATCAGCGCCGCCGCCAGGAACGGCCAGGCCAGGAATGCGGGCTGCCGGGTCAGGATGACCGCCCCGACCACGGCCAGAATGGAGGCCCCCGCCGGAATCGCGAACCACCAGGCGGCACCCCGCATCAGCCAGGATCGCGACAATACGCGCAATTCCAGCGCACCGGCCGTCAGGATCGCGACCGCCGGATAGAGCGGCAGCACATAGTGCGGCAATTTGGTCAGCACGAGCTCGAACACGATCCAGGACGGCAGCAGCCACGCCAGGAGAAATTGCGCGCCGGGCTCGCGCCGAGCGCGCCAGACTGCCGGCGCCGCCATCGCCGCGAGCGGCGTGCCGGGCCAGAATGTCACCCAGAACAGCAGCAGGTAGGTCCCAGGCGGCAAGCCATGGGATTCCTGCGCTGAAAGCTTGCTCAGCATGTCGCCGCCGACGGAGTCGGTGAAGAAGGTGTCGCCTGCCCGCAGGAAGATCGCGATGAACCACGGCAGCACCAGCACCAGCATCCACATCAGGCCCCAGAGCGGACGCAAGCGCCACAGCCACGCCGCGCTGCGGTCGAGAATCGCAAGCGTGATGACGGCAAGCCCTGCGAACATCAGGATCAGCGGCCCCTTGATCAGGATGCCGGCGGCGAGTGCGGTCCAGAAGATCGCGGGCCAGCTCCACGGCGGACGAACGGGATCCTCGCCGCGCTGCCAGGACACGTAGACGCGCGCCATCGCCCCCATCGCCGCCACGACGGTCAGGAGCAGCATCGCGTCGGTCTTGGCGAGTCGCGCTTCGACCCCAAGCAGGACCGAGCTGCACATGATGAGCGCCGCCAGGACCGCACCGCGGCGCGTGACGAACGCAAGTGCGGCCCAGTAGGTCAGCAGCACGGCGCCGATCGCGCCGATCAGCGACGGGACGCGATAGACCCAGATGCGAAGCTCCGCCCGCGGCAGCCCCAGAGCTGACGCCGTCCCGACGGCCGCCGCTTGCATCCAATAGATGCCGACCGGCTTCTTGTAACGCACGTCTCCCTGGAAGCGGATGTCGACGAAATCGCCGGTCTCGACCATCTGCTTGGTGGCCTGCGCGAAGCGTGCTTCGTCGCGGTCGATGGCAGGGATGTTGAAGAAGCCCGGCAAGAACAGAAGCAGGCCGCAGAGCAGCAAGAACGCCACAGCACGCACGTGGCTGGCGGTGACGACGTCAATGATGCCGACAAGCCAGTGGCCCGGATTGACCGGTTTCTTGGGTTCGCGTGCGGCGCCAAATCGGGGTTGGGAATAGGTCTCGACCATGGTTCCGCATACGCCGAAACTGCTATTCCGACAACCGCTTAGGGTCACTCTATTGGATTCTTACGACAACTGTGTCGGCGGCGCCCAGGGCGTCGATCACGGTGAGCCGGGCAAAGCCCGGTCCCGGCGGATCGATCAGGCTGTGCCTGCGGCCATCGATCTCACCGACCGCCATGCCATTCACCAGCATGGTGATCGGCAGCACGCCGCCGAAAACCCGTACCGGCATGGCCGCGGCGTCCGCTCCGCCCGACCGATCGACGTCGATCCGCGAGCCATTCAGCGGGAACTGGATGTGCAGCGCCTGCTCGCCGCCGCTGCGTATCAGTTCGCCGAGTGGGCGGAACCGCCGCAGCGGCAGCGGCAGCTTTGTATTGTTCGCGACCAATGCCCCCTTGGGCGGTCTGGGCAAGGCTGCCGGCAACCTTCCGCTGCGGGCAAAGGCGTCGAACAGGATGGGCGCAGCCGCGTTGCGCCCGATCAGGCCCGGTACCGGCGCACCGTCGGGGCGGCCGACCCACACGCCGACGGTGATGCGGCCATCGAAGCCAACCGACCAGGCGTCACGATAGCCGTAGCTGGTTCCGGTCTTGAACGCGATGCGGTTATGAGGGGCGTTCTCCGGCGGCGGCGTGCCCAGAAGCACGTTGCCGATTTCCCAGGCCGCGACGTGGTCCATCAGCCGCAACGGCTCGCGCCCATCGTCCCTGGCGCCGATGATCTCGCGCAGCGGTCGCGTGGTCCCGAGCCGCGGCAGCCCGGCATACAGCAAGGCCAGATCCTGCAGGGTGACGCCGACACCGCCCAATCCCATCGCGAGGCCCGGCGCCTCGTCTTTCGGCAGCACCAGATTGGCGCCGGCCTGCCGCAAGCGCGCTGCCAGCCGGCCCGAACCGACCCGGTCGAGCAAGGCAATCGCAGGCACGTTCAGCGACAGTTGCAGCGCTTTGCGCACCGGCACCGTGCCCTGATAGGTCAGGTCGAAATTCTCCGGCGCATAGGAGCCGTAGCGGACCGGCCGGTCGTCGATCAGGCTTTCCGGGTGAACGAATCCGTCCTCGAAGGCCAGCCCGTAGATGAATGGCTTCAGCGTCGATCCGGGCGAGCGCAGCGCGCGCGTCATGTCGACCTGCCCTGCCCGCGTCTCGTCGAAATAATCAGGGGACCCGACGCGGGCCAGCACGTCGCCGCTTTCGTTGTCGACGACGATGATGGCGACCGAAATGTTCGGCCCCAGCGCGAGGGCGCGATCGTGGGCGAGCGGCTCGAGCACCTTCTGCAGATTGTAGTCCAGCGTCAGCTTGATGATCGACGCATCTTTCACGATCGACGCCGCCTGATCGGCAGAGTGCGGCGCCAGGATCGGCATCGGCTTGCGCATCCGCGGCACGGGCGCAGCTTTGGCCTGCGCCGCCTCTTCCGGGCTGATGCGATGCTCCTCGACCATGCGGTCGAGCACGCGATCACGGCCTGCGCGCGCCGCGTCCGGATAGCGATCGAGCCTTCGCGTCTCCGGCGACTGCGGCAGGGCCACCAGCAGTGCGGCTTCCGCCAGCGACAGCCGCTTCGGCTCCTTGCCGAAATACGCGATGGACGCCGCGCGGATGCCTTCGAGATTGCCCCCATAGGGCGCGAGCGCCAGATACAGGTTCAGGATCTGGTCCTTGCTCAGCTCGTGCTCGAGCTCGAGCGCACGCACGATCTGCCGCAGCTTGGCATGGAGCGACCGCTCGCGCCGCGGCTCCATCAGCCGGGCCAGTTGCATGGTGATGGTCGAGCCGCCGGACACGATATGGCCGCGGGTGACGAGCTGGAATGCGGCGCGCATGAGGGCCAGCGGATCGACGCCGCCATGTGAGCGAAAGCGCTGGTCCTCATAGGCCAGCAGCAGGTTGAGATAGGTCGGGTCGACGTCCTTCCTGGCATCGACCGGCAGCCGCCAGCGCCCGTCGGCCATGGCATAGGCGCGCAACAGCTTTCCATTGCGATCGACGATCGTGGTGGAGACGGCGCGCGCCTCGTCGAGCGGCGGCGGGCCGAGGGAAATGACCCAGGCGGCGAAGGTGGTGGCGACTGCAACGAGCATAATGGCTGCGATTGCTGCCACACGCTTCGTCATTCGGGGGCGATGCGAAGCATCGAACCCGGAATCTCGAGATTCTCTGGTGCGCAATTGCGCACCACAGTTCGCGTCTTCGACGCGCTCCGGAATGACATTGTCAATCTCGCCATCACTCATTTCGCGGCGCGCACCTCCATCGCTCCCGTGCCGGTGCGACCATAGCGCGAGGGGTTGTACATGTCCTCGATCGTGGCCTGCGGCAGCACATATTTGCCGGGCGAGACGGCGCGGACGACATAGGCGACCGTGAACACTGATTTGCTGTCGGCGGCGCGGTCGATCGCCGCGGTGAAGCGGTCATCGCGGAACTCGGTGTTTTCAGGCTCTTGCCCGTCTTCGATCCAGTCCAGCGTTCCGCTGTCGCCTGAAGAGACCAGATGCGGATTATCGATCTCGAGCCCCGCAGGCAGATAGTCCGCCACCATGAGGTGCCCGAACATCGGCTTGGGCTCGGTGATCTTCAGCACCACCGCAAAGCGGTCGTTCTGCCTGGCCCTGGTCACATCGGCCGGCTTGCCGTCGAGGGTGTAGTAGTTGCGCTCGATGGTGAAGCCGTTGGAAGCCGCAGATTCCGGCACGACGGGCGAGCCGGAGACCGAGACCACCACCTGCACCGGAGCATCCCCGGTATTGGTGATCTTGAGCGGCTTGTCCGCCATCTCTGCCGCCTTGTAGCTGCGGTAGAGCGCGGTCCTGACCGCCTCGCCGTTGACGTCGAGCGCGAGCGTCTCCTTTGCGAGCGCGCGAGCCGCCAGCACCATCCAGGCATTTTCCTGGGTCGAGGTATAGGGTGTGAGCCCGCGCGCGACCTCGACGCGGGCCACGGCCTGCGAGATCGTCGCCTTCGGCGCGTTGCCTTCCGCTCCGAGCGAGACCAGCGCCGCAGCGTCACGCAAGGCCGAGCCGTAATCGGTGCGGCCGAATTCCAGCACCGGCTTCGGATTGAGGCTGTCGAGCGCCGCGGCATAGACCCGCTCGGCCCTGTTGCGATCGCCGACCAGCGCCAGCGCCGCCGCGAGCTGCGACTTGGCGATCGCCGTCGCCAGATTGTTCAGCTTGGTGTCGGCGAGATAGCGCAGATCGCCGATCGGCGCTGCGCCATTGCGCGCCAGAACATAGAGGCCATAGGCGAGATCGCGCCCTCCATCCTTTTCCGGCTCGTCGGCGTTGACCACCGAATTGCGGACGCGATCGAGCGCGTTCTTGAACAGGACGTCGGGCACCGCAAAGCCCTTTTCGCGGGCGCGGGTCAGGAAATCCGTGACATAGGCGTCGAGCCAGGCGTCGTCGCCGCCGGCCGACCACAGGCCGAACGAGCCGTTGGAGCCCTGGCGGGCCAACAGGCGGTCGATGGCGTCCCTGATGCGCTGATCGACATCGGCATCCATCGCCAGATGCGCGCCGGCCGCGAGTTCGTTGACATAGAGCAGCGGCATCGCGCGGCTCGTGATCTGCTCGGAACAGCCATGCGGATAGCGGTCGAGCGCCTGCAGGATGGTCGCGGCATCGAGCGCGGTGGAGAGACTCGCCGACAGCGATACGCTGCCGGTACCGGACACGAGGTCGGAGAAGATGTCCGGCGTCAATGTCAGGCTTTCGCCCTTCGCCAGGGTGCGGATCGAGCGCCGCGCCAGGGTTTGGGTGGCGGGCTTGACCTCCAGCGTGTAGTGCCGGGCCAGCGAAAGCCCGTTCGGCCCCTTGATATCGACATCGATCTGCGCGGTCCCCGCGCCGCCGCCGTTGAGCGCGAGCGTCGTGGAGCTGCGCTGCTTGGCGACGAGATGGACCGCCGTGGCGGGACTGCCGGCCACGGTCACCGGTCCCGACGTCTTCACGCCGATGGTGTAATCGCCGGGCGCTCCCTCGACATTGTCGAGATCGAAGCTCATGGTGCCTCGGTCGCCGTTGCGCAGCAGGCGCGGCAAGGTCGCGGTGAGCACCACCGGATCGCGCACGGTGACGTCGACCGTGGCGCGGCCCAGTTTCGTCGCGTTCCACGCTACGGCCATGACGCGCGCGGTGCCGGCGAAATCCGGGATATCGAAACTGATCTCGGCTGTTCCGTCGGCTGCGACGGTCACGATGCCGGAATAGAGCGCAAGCGGCTTCTGCGTCGGCGGAGAGCCCTGCAACTCCGCGGCACCGGCATCGCCGCCCGACCTGATCTGGCCACGGGTGCCTTGCATGCCGTCGATCAACTGGCCGTAGAGGTCGCGGATCTCCGCCGTCAGCCGGCGCTGGCCGAGATAGTAATCGTCCGGCGCCGGAGGCTTGTAATTCGTCAGATTGAGAATGCCGACGTCGACGGCGGCGACGACCACCTTGGCGTCCTCGCCGGGGTTGAGGCCGGTGAGCCTGACCGGAATCTTGAGGGTCGAGTTCGGACGGACCAAGGCGGGCGGCGACATATTGACCGCCAGCGTCCGCGTCTTCTTGTCGATGCCGAACCATTTCAGGCCGATCGCGCGGCCGGGCATGCGCTGCGCGGCCGTGTCCAGCGGACGGCGCAAGGTCGCCAGCACATAGGCGCCGGAGCCCCAGTCCCTGCCGACGGTCATCCTGACCTGCGTAGTGCCCTCCTTGACGTCGATGGTCTGCGTCGTCAGGAGCCGGTCGCCGAGCACATTGATCGTGAGCTTGCCGGCGCTGCGCGCATTCACCGAAACAGTCATCGTGTCGCCGGACTGGTATTCCGGCTTGTCAATCGAGGTCTCCAGCATGTCCGGCGTGTCGGCGCTGCCGTCGGAATACCAGCCGACGTCGAACTGCACCGAGGTGATCGGTCCGTCCGGTTCGCTCGACTTCACATCGAGCCGGTAGCGGCCGGGTTGCGGCGCAAGCGTGATCCTCGTCGGCTTATCCGCAGCGACGGTGATGTCGCCGTCGGCGACACGGCTGGTCGATTTGACCGGCTCATAGTCCCACGAGGAGTTCTGGCGATACCACTGATAGCGCGACTCGATCTTCAGCAGCTCGTAGCGCAAGCCGCCGCGCGCCAGGGTCTTGCCGTCGGCGGATGCGAACACGACATCGAACTCTGCCTTGTCGCCTTCGGCCACACTTCTGTCGCCAAACAGCGGCTTCACCCCGATCTGCGCGGCGGTCGGTGCGACCGGGACCACCAGCTCGCGCTCCACCGCACGGCCACCGGCTTCCGCCATGCGGATGAAGATTTGCGCTTCCTGCGGCCGCGTCGAGGCCGGCGGCTTTGCGAGGCTTACCGGAAAGGTGGCAACGCCGTTGGCATCGGTCTCCGGCAGATCCTCGATCGGGGTGCGTTCATTGGACGTCGTTTCCTCATCCGCCACGCCGAACTGGTAGCCGGGGAAACCTGGGCGCGCGGCCGCCGGCGCGACCAGCATGTCGCCCTCGAGCTGAAGCCCGGAAGCCGGCGCGCCATAGAGGAAATGGCCGTCGACCTTCAGCTCCACAGGAGCATCAGCCTTGATGAGCTTGTCCTTGGAACTCAAGTCGAATTCGAGCCGTTCAGGGACGTAATCCTCGACCATGAAGGTGGTTTCGCCCACCGATGTCCCCTTCGGGTCCGTGAACGCCCGCACCCGCCAGGTTCCCGTCGGGACAGCAGAATTGAGGGGCACGGCGAGCGTCCGGCCGCCCGCGCCCTGATCGCTCAGCACGGCCCGGCGGAACTCGACGCCGTCC
>CAYVVB010000313.1:0-7098 GCA_964454955.1 uncultured Bradyrhizobium sp.
GGGGCCATAGCTCAGCTGGGAGAGCGCTTGCATGGCATGCAAGAGGTCGGCGGTTCGATCCCGCCTGGCTCCACCACGCTACGCCTTCGGCTACGCGTGGCGCAGCCACGTAGCCGAAGGCGAAGCGTGCCCGGCGTAGCCCGCAGGGCGAAGACGGCCCTTCCACCAGCAATCGTTTAGCTTGAACCATCATCAGCTTGGCTGCGCGCGGTCTCCCGACATGCGCCGGCGAGGTGCGGCCGTTGCCGCGGTGCATTTGCGCGATGGCCGTCGCGATGCTTAATGGCACCCGACGTTCACCAACCTCGCGAACCAATCCAGCGAACCACCCATGACCCCAGAACCTGCTCCCGGCGCGATGGCCGGACTGCGCGTGATCGATCTCACGCGCGTGCTCGGCGGACCGTACTGCACGCAGATCCTGGCCGACCACGGCGCCGACGTGATCAAGGTCGAGCCGCCCGCCGGCGACGAGGTCCGCGACTGGGGTCCGCCCTTCCATGAGGAGGACGCGGCCTATTTCGTCGGCATCAACCGCAACAAGCGCTCGATCGGGCTCGACCTTGCCTCCGAGGGCGGCCGCGCCGTCTTGATGAAGTTGCTCGATGACGCCGACGTCCTGATCGAGAATTTCAAGCCGGGCACGCTGGAAAAATGGGGCATCGGCAACGAGGCCCTGCGCGCGAGATTTCCAAAGCTCGTGCATTGCCGGATTTGCGGCTTCGGCGCCGACGGGCCGCGCGGCGGCAATCCCGGTTATGACGCGATCATCCAGGCCATGACCGGCATGATCGCCGCCACCGGCTCCCCGGCAAGCGGGCCGACGCGGATCGGCGTCCCCCTGGTCGACATCACCACCGGGCTCTATGCGGCGATCGGGATCCTGATGGCGCTGTCGGCGCGCCAGAAGTCAGGCCTCGGACAATTCCTGGAGGTCACGCTTTACGAGACCGGGCTCGCGATCATGCATCCGCACGCCGCGAACTATTTCATGCACGGCAGGCCGCCGGCGCTGACCGGCAACGAGCATCCGAATCTCGTGCCTTATGCGATCTTTCCCACCAAAACCGACGACATCTTCATCGGCGTCGGCAATGACGGCACCTTCCGCAAGCTGTGCAAGGAGATCGGCAAGCCCGATCTCGGCACCGATCCGCGCTTTGCGCACAACAAGGACCGCATCGCCAACCGCGAGGAATTGCGCGCGGAACTCGCCGCGGTATTTTCCCAGCACGAGGCCGAGCCGCTGTGCGATCGCCTGCTGGCGGCGGGCCTGCCGGCCGGTCCCGTGCAGACGATCGACCAGGCCCTCACAAACCCGCACACGGTCTACCGCGGCGATGTGATCGAGAAGGACTGGTACAAGGGGGTCGCCTCGCCGATCCGGCTCGATCGCAACAAGCCGAGCCTGCGCCGCCTGCCGCCCAAATTCAGTCAGGACGCACGCGAGGTGCTTTCCGAGTTCGGCTATCCCGACGGCGAGATCGACGCGCTGATCGCCAAAGGAGTCGTCTGCGGATCCGAGCGCAAGCGGTAGTCCGCAACGCCCGCCCTGCCCGGTTAATATCGCGCCGCACGGTGCGGCGCGGCGAGTCCTTGCGCCTATTTGACTGCTTCACTCAGGCGGCTTTTCCCCCGTACCATCCCCTTGCCATGCAGTCATTTCTACGTCATCCAGCGCTGCTAACGCGCAACGCCGATGACAATCCAAAATCAAGGGGGTTTTGATGGTTTTTCGAGGGTTTAGTGCTGCCACGGCAGGCGTCCTGGCGTTGGCGTTCGCCGCTTCGCCCGCGTTCGCGGTCACCGAAATCCAGTGGTGGCACGCCATGACCGGCCCGAACAATGACGTCGTGGTCAAGCTCGCCAACGACTTCAACGCTTCGCAGAGCGACTACAAGGTCGTGCCGACCTTCAAGGGCAGCTACGCCGATACGCTCAATGCCGGTATCGCCGCCTATCGCGCCGGCAACGCTCCTGGCATCATACAGGTGTTCGAGGTCGGAACCGCGACCATGATGGCCGCCAAGGGTGCCATCAAGCCTGTGTTCGAATTGATGAAGGAGCAGGGCGAGAAATTCGATCCGCAGTCCTATCTGCCGGCGATAACGGGCTATTATTCGACCGCCAAGGGCGACATGCTGTCGTTTCCGTTCAATTCGTCCAGCATGGTGATGTGGGTCAATCTCGATGCGCTGAAGGAAGCCGGCATCGCCGAGCCGCCGAAGACCTGGCCGGAGGTGTTCGCAGATGCGAAGAAACTGCACGCCACGCACCCGACTTGCGGCCTCTCGACGTCCTGGATCACCTGGGCCCTGATCGAACAGTTTTCCGCCTGGCACAACGTGCCGATCGCCACCAAGGCGAATGGACTCGACGGCTTCGACACCGTGCTCGAGTTCAACACGCCGCTGGAAACCAAGCTCCTGCAAAACCTGGTCGAGCTGCAGAAGGACAAGAGCTACGACTATTCGGGACGCACCAACACCGGCGAAGGACGCTTCACCTCGGGCGAATGCCCGCTCTATCTGACGTCGTCCGCGTTCTATCCGAGCGCCAAGGCCAACGCCAAGTTCGCCTTTACCGCGGTGCCGATGCCGTACTTCCCCGATGTTGCTGGCGCGCCGCAAAACTCCATCATCGGCGGCGCTTCGCTGTGGGTGATGGGCGGCAAATCGGCCGACGAATACAAGGGCATCGCCAAGTTCTTCACCTTCCTGTCGGACACCGACCGCCAAGTCTACCTGCACGAGGTGTCGGGTTATCTGCCGATCACCAAGGCGGCGTACGAGAAGACCAAGCAGTCCGGCTTCTACGACAAGAACCCGATCCTGGAAGTGCCGCTGAAGGAGCTCACCAACAAGCCGCCGACCGAAAACTCGCGCGGCCTGCGCTTCGGTGGCATGGTGCAGATGCGCGACGTCTGGTCCGAAGAGATCGAGGCCGCCCTTGCCGGCAAGAAGTCCGCGAAGGACGCGCTTGATGCGGCGGTCTCGCGCGGCAACCAGATGCTGCGGCAGTTCGAGCGCACCGCCGTCAAGTGACGGCGACGCTCCGTCATTCCGGAGCGCCCGCGCCAGCGAGCGAATCCGGAATTTCGAGATTCCGGGTTCGGTGCTCTCGCACCGCCCCGGAATGACGGCCTAGTTGGGGGCGGCATGGAGAACCGGGCGATCTTTTCAGGCAAGCTGCTGCCCCTTCTTCTGGTGGTGCCGCAGCTCGCCGTTTCCCTGATCTTCTTTTACTGGCCGGCGGCACAGGCGGTGTGGCAGTCGTTCCTGGTGCAGGACGCCTTCGGGCTGTCGATCGAGTTCGTCTGGTTCGAGAACTACATCAACCTTTTGCAGACGCCCGAATATTATCAGGCGATCGGCGTCACCTTCGTCTTTTCGATCCTGGTGGTGGTCTTCTCGCTCGCGCTTGGCCTGCTGCTTGCGACGATGGCCAACCGCAACGTCAAAGGCGTGCAGATCTACCGCACGTTCCTGATCATTCCCTATGCGGTGGCGCCGGCGGTCGCCAGCGTACTCTTCATCTTCATGTTCCAGCCCGGGCTCGGCATGATCGCCCGAGCGCTGCAGCGCGCCGGCATCGACTGGAATCCGGTCCTGAACGGCACGCATGCGATGATCCTGGTCGTCACCGTCGCGGTGTGGAATCAGATCAGTTACAATTTCCTGTTTTTCCTCGCCGGCCTGCAGTCGATCCCGAAAAGCGTGATCGAGGCCGCGGCGATCGACGGCGCGCGGCCCTGGCGACGGTTCTGGACCATCGTATTCCCGCTGCTGTCGCCGACGACGTTCTTCCTGATCATCGTCAACATCACCTACGTCTTCTTCAATACGCTCGGTATCATCGACACCGCGACCGGCGGCGGCCCCAATGGCGCCACGCAAACGCTGGTCTACAAGGTGTTCCAGGACGGCAAGGTCGGTGCCGATCTCGGCGGTTCGGCGGCGCAGTCGGTGATCCTGATGGTGATCGTGGTGGTGCTGACGGCGTTCCAATTCCGTTACGTCGAGAAGAAGGTTCATTATTGAGCGCCATGGTCGAGCATCGCCGATTTGGAAACCTCCTTCCGCACCTCGTGCTGCTGGCCGGCGTCGCGGTGGTCGCCTTCCCGGTTTATCTCGCCGTCATCGCCTCCACCCACGACAACGCCGTGATCGCCAATGGGCAGATGCCGCTCTATCCCGGCTCCCATGCGCTCGAAACCTATTGGCACACGATCGTCTCCGGCACCGGCGCCACCACGCGCCAGCCCGTCGGCGGCATGATGCTGTCGAGCCTGATCATGGCGATCGGCATCGCGGTCGGCAAAATCGCGATCTCCATCCTCTCGGCCTATGCCGTGGTGTTTTTCGCCTTCCCGTTCCGGATGACCGCTTTCTGGACCATCTTCATCACGCTCATGCTGCCGGTCGAGGTGCGCATCTATCCGACCTACAAGATCGTCTCCGATCTCTCCATGCTGGATTCCTATGCCGGACTGATCCTGCCGCTGATTGCGTCGGCGACCGCAACCTTGTTGTTCCGCCAGTTCTTCATGACCGTGCCGAAAGAGCTGGTCGAAGCCTCCAAGATGGATGGCGCAGGCCCGGTGCGCTTCTTCTTCGATACGCTACTGCCACTGTCGCTGACCAACATCGCCGCGTTGTTCGTGATCCTGTTCATCTACGGCTGGAATCAGTATCTCTGGCCGCTTCTGATCACGACGCGCGACGACATGCAGACCATCGTCATCGGCATCAAGAAGATCATCGACGTGCATGATGCGCTCACCGAATGGTCGGTGGCCATGGCCACCGCAGTGCTCGCGATGCTGCCGCCGGTGGCGGTCGTGGTGCTGATGCAGCGGCTGTTCGTCAAGGGCCTGATCGAGACGGAGAAGTGAAGATGGCGAATAGCGAATGGCAAATAGCGGGCGGACCAGGCCTCGACTGCCCTTCCCTATTCGCTGCTCCCTATTCGCTATTCGCTGGTGAAACCCATGGCTAACGTCGCCCTCCGCAACGTTCGCAAGGCCTATCCCAACGGGTTCGAGGCCATCAAAGGCGTCGACTTCGAGGTCGGCGATGGCCAGTTCTGCGTGCTGGTGGGCCCCTCCGGCTGCGGCAAATCCACGCTGCTGCGGATGGTGGCAGGGCTCGAAACCGTCACCAGCGGCGAGATCGACATCGGCGGCCGCGTGGTCAACCAGATCGAGCCCGCCGATCGCGATATCGCGATGGTGTTCCAGAACTATGCGCTCTACCCGCACATGAGCGTCTACAACAACATGGCCTACGGCTTGCGCAACCGCGGCATGCCAAAGGGCGACATCGACACCCGCGTGCAGGAAGCCGCGCGCATTCTCGAGCTTGCCGCGCTGCTCGATCGCAAGCCGGGACAATTGTCCGGCGGCCAGCGTCAGCGCGTTGCGATGGGCCGCGCGATCGTACGGCAGCCGAAGGTCTTTCTGTTCGATGAGCCGCTGTCGAATCTCGACGCCAAGCTCAGGATCGCGATGCGCGTCGAGATCCGCAAATTGCAGCGGCGGCTGAGCACCACCTCGATCTATGTCACCCACGACCAGCTCGAGGCGATGACGCTCGCCGATATTCTGGTTGTGATGAACGGCGGCCAGGTCGAGCAGATCGGCAACCCGCTGGAGGTCTACGAGAAGCCGGCGACGACCTTTGTCGCCTCGTTCATCGGCGCGCCGCCGATGAATCTGATGGCGTTGCGCGATTCCGACATCAGGCTTCCCGGCGCGGGCGGTGAGGCCGGCATTCTCGGCATTCGGCCCGAGGACCTGCAGATGGTGAACGGCACGTTACCGGATGGCGGGGTTGCCCTCGAGCTGACGGTGGAAGCGATCGAGCGGGTGGGCGCGGAAACCTATGTTTACGGCCTGCGCCCCCACGAGGCCGGCGGCGCAGCGGTCAGCGCCAAGCCAGGCGAGCTGCCGCCCGGGGAAATCCTGGTCCGGATTCCCGGCCAAAGGGGGCCCGCGATCGGCGAGCGCATCCAGGCCGCGGCGCGGCGCGAGAAGCTGCACCTGTTCAGCGCGGATGGACGGAAGCGGATCGAGCTCGGCTAGTCTGGGATGTGCCCGGTCATTCCGGGGCGAGGCGCAAGAATCGAACCCGGAATCCCGGCGTTCTCAGGCGCGCAATAAGCTGTGGATCAATGTTCGCTCTTTAGAGGCGGCAGCGAGCCGCTTGGTTCCGAGGTGCTTGAACACTTCCGCGAAGCTGCCCATATTGGCGGCAAGGGGTGCCGCAAGGGCCCTGAAACATCAAAGTCGCTTCGAGAGGACTTTGTAGACTATGTCGCGTGTTCCATCGTTATCCAGTCCGTTCCTTCTGGGGTTCGACGAGATCGAGCGTGTGCTCGATCGCGTCGTGAAGGGGGCCGACGGCTATCCTCCCTATAACATCGAGAGGTGTGACCGTACCAACGGCCAGCCGGAACGGCTGCGCATCACGCTGGCGGTAGCGGGATTTACCCGCGACCAACTCGATGTGACCATTGAGGAAAACCAGCTCGTGATCCGCGGTCGCCAGCAGGACGACAAGGCCCGGCAATACATCCATCGCGGCATCGCCGCGCGCCACTTCCAGCGCACGTTCGTGCTGGCGGAGGGGATGCAGGTGCTTGGCGCGGACTTGAAGAACGGGCTGTTGTCTATCGACCTTGCCCGGCCGGAGCCGGAGCGGATCGTTAAGACAATCGCTATCAATGAACACGAATAATGGAACGAGTAGCGGACTCGACCGCTTGGGCTCAGAAGGAGTCGAGACCATGATTGAAGGTAATGTTGCGTTGGAAACCCCGGTTTCGCCGGAGGCGTTGGCCCATCTCGGCGAAGGTCACATCGCCTATGTGAAGCAAATCCGCTCCGAGGACGTGCCGGACCTGTTTCCGCAGGCACCGAAGATCGCGCCGGGATTGAAGCTTTTCGCACTGCATGCCGCCGACGGCACGCCGATCATGCTGACCGACTCGCGGGAGGCCGCGATTGCCAACGCCTGGAGCAACGAATTGCAGGCCGTCAGCGTACACTGACGAAAGGCCAGAAGAATTCGACAGGCGGTTCCGTGCAAGCGGAGCCGC
>CAYVVB010000314.1:0-2522 GCA_964454955.1 uncultured Bradyrhizobium sp.
AACCCGGCGGTCCCGCAGTCGATGCGAAGGCCGCCAACCGGAGAGAGCTTGCTGTGGAACGAGCGGCAAAGAAAGAGGCGGTCGAACAGCTCAACGCGGCCTTCAAGGCCACGGGCGTTGCGATCGTTGCTCATTATTCCGGCCTCACCGTTGCCCAGATGCAGACCCTGCGCAAGCAGATGAAGCAGGCGGGCGCGTCGGTGAAGGTCTCCAAGAACCGTCTCGCCAAAATTGCTCTTGAAGGCACTGACGTCGCTGCCATCGGCCCCCTGCTGAAGGGGCCGACCGTGATCGCAACTTCGAACGATCCGGTCGCGGCGCCAAAGGTTGCCATCGAATTCGCCAAGGCGAACGAAAAGTTCGTCATCCTTGGCGGCTCGATGGGCAAGACCGTCCTGAATGTCGACGGCGTGAAGGCGCTCGCCTCGCTGCCGTCGCTCGACGAACTGCGCGGCAAGATTGTCGGCCTGATCGTGGCGCCGGCGACCAAGCTCGCTCAGCTCTCCAACGCGCCCGCAGCGAAGCTCGCGCGCGTCATTCAGGCTCATGCCTCAAAGGGCGAAGCGGCCTGACGCCCTTCGCAAAACTCAAACCCTGGTTCGAACCAAACGTTTAAGGAAATAGATCAATGGCTGACTTGCAGAAAATCGTCGACGACCTTTCGAGCCTGACCGTGCTCGAGGCCGCAGAGCTCGCCAAGCTCCTCGAAGAGAAGTGGGGCGTCTCGGCCGCTGCTGCGGTTGCGGTTGCCGGTCCGGCCGCCGCTGGTGCCGCTGCGGCCCCCGCCGAAGAGAAGACCGAGTTCACGGTCGTGCTGGCTGCTTCCGGCGACAAGAAGATCGAGGTCATCAAGGAAGTCCGCGCCATCACCGGCCTCGGCCTGAAGGAGGCCAAGGACCTCGTCGAGGGTGCTCCGAAGCCCGTCAAGGAAGGCGTGAACAAGGAAGAGGCCGACAAGATCAAGGCCCAGCTCGAGAAGGCTGGCGCGAAGGTCGAGTTGAAGTAACCGCAGGGTTGCTGGAGCTAATCCCGGGCGAGCGCAGCGAGTCCTTGGGATCGAGAATTTGGGCGATTCCCGGAGCTGAATCCGGGAATCGCTGCAAAAGATGTGCGAAAGGAGCGTCCCGACGCGCATCAAACACAAAAAAGTGTGGGGATACGTGGGCAGGCCCCTCGAATCTCCGCGATCGCCGTCCCATATCGGGAAGGCAGCACGAAAGGGCGGCTTGAGGCGGAATGGCAGCGTGGTTCCCCGCAAGCTGTTGGGAGATCGGCAATTTCGGGCTTTTGCAGTCCGTAAGGAAATGGTTCTGACGGGCGGGCGCGCCTATGCGCCCCGCGCGTCGTTTTGCGTTTTCAAGGTCTGGAGAACAGATTCAGGACTTTAATGGCCTGAAGCCGGCGCTTTGACCTTCGAAGTAGATCGAAATTCAACCCGGGGGGCGATGGCAGTCGCGCCTTGGAAGGGTCGCCCACTTGGAGGGCGACGAAATGAGAGGCCCCGATGGCGCAGCAGACATTCACCGGTCGCAAACGCGTTCGCAAGTTCTTCGGACATATCAAGGAAGTCGCCGAAATGCCGAACCTCATTGAGGTTCAGAAGGCGTCTTACGACCAGTTCCTGATGGTCGAGGAGCCCCAGGGCGGGCGGGCGGATGAAGGCTTGCAGGCCGTCTTCCGGTCGGTATTCCCGATCTCTGATTTCTCCGGCACCTCGATGCTGGAGTTCGTCCGCTATGAGTTCGAGCCGCCGAAATATGACGTCGACGAGTGCCGCCAGCGCGGCATGACCTTCGCCGCGCCGCTCAAGGTGACGCTGCGCCTGATCGTGTTCGATATCGACGAGGAGACGGGCGCAAAGTCGGTCAAGGACATCAAGGAGCAGGACGTCTACATGGGCGATATTCCGCTCATGACCATGAACGGCACCTTCATCGTCAACGGCACCGAGCGCGTCATCGTCTCCCAGATGCACCGTTCGCCCGGCGTGTTCTTCGATCACGACAAGGGCAAGACCCACTCCTCGGGCAAGCTCCTGTTCGCTGCGCGAGTCATTCCTTACCGCGGCTCCTGGCTCGATATCGAATTCGACGCCAAGGACATCGTGTTCGCGCGTATCGACCGCCGCCGCAAGATCCCGGTGACCTCGTTGATGTTCGCGCTCGGTCTCGACGGCGAGCAGATCCTCAGCACGTTCTACAAGAAGATCCTCTACAAGCGCGCCAAGGAAGGCTGGCGCGTGCCGTTCGACGCCAACCGCTTCCGCGGCTACTCGACGGTCAACGACCTGATCGACGCCGACACCGGCAAGGTGGTGCTCGAGGCCGGCAAGTAGCTCACCGTGCGCGCGGCGCGCCTGCTCCAGGAAAAGGGGCTGAAGGCGCTGCGCATGGGCGATGAGGAACTGGTCGGCAACTACGTCGCCGAGGACCTCGTCAACCCCAAGACCGGCGAGATCTATGCCGAAGCCGGCGAGGAAATCACCGACAAGCTCCTGAAGCTCCTGAACGAGCAGGGCTACA
>CAYVVB010000315.1:0-13892 GCA_964454955.1 uncultured Bradyrhizobium sp.
GCTCGCGATTGCGGGCGTGGTGATCCTGCTGGCGGTCGGCGGCGAGCAGAACCTGTTGTTGACGCTGGGCGGCCATCAGCTCTGCTTCTTCGTCATCGCAATGGCCTGCCATGGCGAGCTCGCGCGCACGCGCCCCGCAGCAAGATATCTCACTGGCTTTTATGTCGCGCTGTCCTTCGGCGGCATGCTCGGTGGCCTGTTCGCAGGGCTGATCGCGCCCTACACCTTCTCCTGGATCGCGGAGTACCCGATCCTGCTGGCGCTGGCGGCGCTCGGCCGGCCGGCGGAAAGCCGCGAGCGGCTGGCCCCATGGAGCCGCTGGTACTGGCCGTTTCTGGCCGTGCTCGCGGTCGCCCTGATCGTGCCGGCCTACGGCACAACGGGCAAGAACTGGCTGTGGTTCGAGGACCACCGGGTCTGGCTCGCGGGCGGCGTCGGCGTGCTCGCCGCATTCCTCGCGCTTGCACTGAACGCCAGCCGCTGGAAAGTCTTTGCGACGGTCGTGGTGGCGCTGATACTGGTCCGCGCCTATCCGACCGATGAGGGGCGCGTCGAAACGGTACGCAGCTTTTTCGGCGTGCACAAGATCGTGGTGACGCCGAATGGCCAGTACCATGTGCTGATGCACGGCACCACGATCCACGGCGCGGAAAAGTTTCTGAACGACGATGGGACACCGGTGCAAGGGCGGCCCGAGCCGATCAGCTACTATCACAAGGACGGCGGCATCGGTCAGGCCATCACCGCAATGCGCGAACGCAAGGGCGCCCCGCTCAAGGTCGCGGTGATCGGCGTCGGCTCGGGCACGCTGACCTGCGCCGCCGAGCACGGTGAAAGCTGGAAATTCTTCGAGATCGATCAGACCATGGTCGATACCGCGCGCGATCCCCGCTACTTCACCTACATCAAGAACTGCGCGCCGGACTTCAAGCCGGTGATCGGCGACGCCCGGCTGACCTTCGCCAAGGAGCCCGACGGCATCTACGACCTGATCATTGTGGACGCCTATTCCTCGGACGCGATTCCGATCCATCTCGCGACCGAGGAGGCGATGAAGATCTACAAGGACAAGCTCGCGCCGCAGGGTGCGGTGGTGATGCACGTCTCCAACCGGCACCTGGAACTCGAGAGCGTGGTGGTCGGCATCGCCGACGCCAACGACCTCAAGAGCTGGGTCTTCAACGAGGACTCCGGCCGCGACGATGAGTACATTTTCGCAACCGACGTCGTGGTCTGCGCCCGCGAGGAAGCCGATGTCGGCAAGCTCGCTTCGTCCGATAAATGGGAGGAGACCGAGCCGACCGACAACCAGCGCGTCTGGACCGATGATTATTCCAATATCCTTGGCGCTGTGTACCGGCGGTTGCGCGACGGGGAGTAGAACGGAGCGCACAAAAGTGGGCCGCGGGCTGAAATCCTTATCGCTCCCGCACTGGACCGGGAGCGGCCGCTCGGCTAATGGTCGGTGTCTTTCGTTGTTGCTATTGGCTTGGTCATCTATTGCGGACTCGAATGGACGTTTCAGCTGCGCAGGGGGCGCGCGATCCCCGTATCATCAGAAGCCGACATTTTCACAAGCTGCAGCGGCGTCATTTCATTCTTTTCGACGTGCTGCCTTTCGTCGGGACGCTGCTCGCATTCGGACTTCTCTTTTACCGCCCGATCGGAGCCATCGAGATCAGCCTGTTCTTCGCCATGTGGCTGGTGACCGGTCTCGGCATGACCGTGGGATATCACAGGCTGTTCACCCATGGCGCGTTTGCCACGGGAGCGGGCGTGAAGTCGCTCCTGGCCGTGATGGGATCGATGGCGGGGCGCGGGCCGATGATTTCCTGGGCGGCCATGCACCGTCGTCACCACGAATTCTCCGACCACGAAGGCGACCTGCATTCGCCCCATCTGCACGGCGCGAGCCTCGCCGGCCGGTTGCGGGGCTTTTTGCACGCCCATCTGACCTGGATGATCGAACATGACTATCCCAATGTCGCCCATTACGTGCCCGACCTGATGGCCGATCGCGGGCTCGTCGCCGTCAACCGCTACTATTACAGCTGGGTGCTGCTCGGCCTTTTGATCCCGGCCGCGATCGGCGGCATCCTGTCCGGCACGCTGTGGGGTGCGTTCACGGGTTTCCTCTGGGGCGGCGTCGTCCGCATGTTCGTGGTCGAGCAATCGATGTCGGCGATCAATTCCATCACCCATACGATCGGCAAGCGCCGCTTCCAGACTCGCGGCGACAATAGCCGCAATCTCGGCATCCTGGCGTTGATCGCCTGGGGTGAGGGCTGGCACAACAACCACCACGCCTTTCCCTATTCGGCGGCGTTCGGGCTCAGGCGCTCCGAATTCGATCTGGGCTTTCTCTTCATCCGGCTGCTCGAGGCATCAAGGCTTGCCTGGGACGTCAAGGTGCCGAGCGCGGAGAGAATCGCGCGCCGCAGCGTGCTCGCCGCGTCAACGGAAGCACTCGATCTTGAGCATGGATAGTTGTCGCGCCTCGCCGGCAATGGCAGCCGGGTCGGAATAGCCGGTCGATGCTGTTCAACAGCTATCCCTTTCTGCTGGTCTTCCTGCCGGCGGCGATCCTGCTCTACCGGCTTGCCGATCCGTATCCGCAAGCGCGGATCGCCGTGCTGGTGGCGCTGTCGTTTGCGTTCTACGCCTATGCCAATCCGTCCCTCATCCTGCTGATGATCCTCTCCATCGCCGTCAACTGGCTGGCGGCGCGCGCCTATGGTGCGATGAAAAAGCCGGCCATTTTGACCGGCGCGATCGTGTTCGATCTCGCGGTGCTCGCGCTGTTCAAATACGCGAATTTCGTCAGCTACAATCTCGGCCTGCTGCTGGGCGAACCAATTCCGACGCTCGATCTTCCGCTGCCGCTCGGCATCTCCTTCTTCACCTTCCACCACATCATGTATCTGGTGGATCTCAAGCGCGGCAAGGCTCCGTTTTATCCGCCCGGCCGCTACGCGCTCTACATCGCGTTCTTTCCGCAGGCGATTGCAGGCCCGCTCGCGCGCTGGTCCGAGGTGATGCACCAGTTCGGGCAGAGGGTTTACGCGCCGGGCTGGCAGCGCCAGTTCTGCATTGCAGCCTGCTTCATCGCGGCGGGGCTGTTCGAAAAAGTTACGATCGGCGACAGGCTCGCCCATCTGCTCGATCCGATCTACGAGCAGGCGCGGCTCGGTGTGGTCACGAACGGTTCTTCCTGGTTCGCGCTGGCCGCCAACATCCAGATCCTGTTCGACTTCGCCGGATATTCGGATATTGCGATCGGCCTTGGCCAGTTGTTTCGCGTGCAGCTGCCGTTCAATTTCAACGCGCCATTTCGCTCCGCGAACATCCAGGATTTCTGGCAGCGCTGGCACATCACCCTGATGCTGTTCTTGCGCGACTACGTGTTCTACCCGCTGGTCAATGCCCGCCTTCTGCCCAGGCGGTTTCTGCCGCTCCAGTCGTTCGCGGCAATGATTGCGACCATGACGCTGTGCGGCCTCTGGCACGGCGCGAGCTGGAGCTTCGTGCTCTGGGGGGGCCTGCATGGCTGCGCGCTTGTGGTGTGCGCGCTCTGGCGCCGCAGCTGTCCGCGGCTGCCCCCGCTGCTCGGCTGGGCCATGACCGTCATCTTCGTGCTGCTGACCGGCGTGCTGTTCCGTGCAGGCACGGTCGAGGCGGCGTGGCATGTATTCGAGGGCCTTCGCGTTGCGCCCCGGCTCAGCCATAGCCCCTATCTCGTCCCGTTCACTGCGGCGGCCCTGATCGCGTTTCTGCTTCCGGCGAGCCAGGACATTGTCGAAGCGGCGGCGCGGAAGCCGAGGCCCGCGCTCTCCGTGCTGCTCGGCATCGGACTGGTGATGCTTTTGATGGACCTCGGCAGCCGTGAGACCTATGAATTCGTCTACTTCAAATTCTGATTTCTCGCCCGAGTGGGGCCGCTGCCTGCGCGCGTCTCTTGTCGCGGTTTTCGCCAGCGCGCTCCTGATCCTTGCGCTGCTGGTCCTGGTCGACCCTTATGACAGCGACAAGTTCGGGCTGCTCGGCATTCGCGGCGTCGTCGACCGGAATGCGCTCACCGCGGACGCAAGCCGCGCGCGCGATCCCCAATTCGATTCCGCCATTCTCGGCACCTCGACCGGCCAACTGCTCGAACCGGCCAAACTGACGCCGGCAACGGGCCGGCATTTCGTGCAGCTTGTTACGCCCGGTGGCGATCCCCGCGTTCAGCTTGCGGTCATGGATTATTTCGTCCGGCATCACCGGCGGATCGAGGCCATGGTGCTGGTGCTGGACGATCAATGGTGCGCCACTCGCCCTCCGCCGCTCCGGTCACATGTATTCCCGTTCTGGCTCTACGACGGCAGCCGGCTGGACTATCTGGCGCATCTATTCAACTGGCCTGCGATGGACCGGCTGTTTCAACGGATCACAATCGGATTGGGCGCGCGCGCGCCGATGCGCGCTGACGGCTTCTTGAGTTATGAGGACGCCATACCGCCTGATCGGCACCCGGTCGCAGTCGACGCGGAAGACGCGGCACCCTTTAGCGGCGAGATCGGCGCTCATTTTCCGCTCGTGGAGCTGTTGGATGCGGCGGTCAAAAAACTCCCGTCCGACACCGCGGTGATCCTTCTGATGCCGCCGACCTTCCACAGCGTTCTGCAGCCCCAGAGCAGAGGAGGAGCCGTCCTGCGCGACGCCTGCAAGGAGCGATTGCGGCCGATCATCGCCGGCCGGGCGCACAGCAACCTGCTCGACTACCGCATCGACAACGCGCTGACCCGTGATCCCGCAAATTTCGTCGACCTCGTGCACTACCGCGCGAAGATCGCCCGCAGGCTGGAGCAGGGCATCGTCGAGAGCCTCAAGCTCGGCGAAGCCGCCGGGATCGAATTCTAGATCGCTGTTCCAAGTGCGCGAGGAACGTTACGGCCTCACGCGGGTTCACCCGGGTTGAGCGGCAACACGTCGCATTCCGATCCGCGGAGGAAATTGCCATGGCCAGCTATGGAAGCCGCGATTCAACGCAGTTGAGCGCGCTGTTTCGGGCACCGGGCACCGGACCCACGCTCGACGTGCTTGGCGTGACGCATAGCTACAAGGCGATGGCGAGTGATACCGGCCAGCAATTCTCGGTGTGGGAATCGATCGTGCCGCCGGGCTGCGGCGCGCCGGCCCACACGCATACCCGCGAGGACGAGGCCTTCTATGTGCTGAGTGGCGAATTGCTTGTGGAAGTCGAAGGCGCGGCCGATCCGTTGCGACTCCGCGCGGGCGCATTTCTCTTTGCGCCGCGCCATCGGCGCCACGGCTATCGCAATGTCGGCACCGATACGGCGCGCCTCCTGGTATTCGCGATGCCGGGTGCCGGCCTCGACCGCATGTTCGCCGCCTTCGACGAGGTGGGAAGACGAAGTGGACATGTGCCGGCCATCGAGACCATTGCTGCAATTGCCGAGCAGTACGGCGTCGCTATCCATCCGTCGGTTGGTTGAACCGATCCAACCAAAAGCTCATGATCTGACTACACCAGCCCGTCGAGCCGCTTCTCCAGCCAGAGGGTTCGGGCGAACGCGCGCTGGATCTTGCCGCTGGTGGTTTTTGGCAGGCTGCCCGGCCTCGTCAGGACGATGTGGCGCGCGAACAACTCGTGCTGGTCGGTCACCGCCTCCCGGATCAGGGCGATCATTTCGGAAGCATCGATCCTGTTGCGCGCGGTGCGCTCGACTTCCTGCACCACGACCAGCATTTCCTCGCCCGTTTCGTCCGCGGTGGAGAAAGCTGCGCCGCAGTTCTGGCTGAGCGCGGGATGAGCAGCCTGCACGGTGTGCTCGATGTCCTGCGGATAATGATTGATGCCGCGGATGATGATGAGGTCCTTGATCCGTCCGGTGATGAAAAGCTGGCCTGCCTCGTCGAGGAAGCCGAGGTCACCGGTCCGCAGCCACGTTTCATCAGTCTCGCCGGCGATGCGTGCCTCCAGGGACGTTCGTGTCGCCTCGGCGTTGCGCCAATAGGCGCGCGCGACATTCGGCCCGCTGACCCAGATTTCCCCGACCTGATCGATGGGCAGCCGGGCGCAGCTTTCGGGCTCGACGATTGCGATGCGCTCATTGATCAGCGCGCGCCCGCAAGCGACCAGGACCTGGACGTCGGCTTCCTCGCTCGGGGCGTGAACCCGGTGCTGCAGCAGCGCGGAGCGGCTCACGTTGCGTGTGCGATGGCCGTCGCCGCGCCGTCCACCCGCAATCAGCAGGGTTGCTTCCGCCATGCCGTAAGCGGGGTAGGCGGCGCCGGAAGCGAAGCCGTAAGCGCCGAAGGTTGCGATGAATTTCCGCAAGGTCTCGGCACGTACCGGCTCGGCGCCGTTGAGCGCGACCTTCCATGAGGAAAGATCGATTCCCTGCATCTGATCGCTGCGAAGCCGGCTGACACAGAGATCGTAGCCGAAATTGGGGCTGCAGCCGACTTCTGCGCGGTAATGCGAAATGGCGCGCAGCCAGTTCAGCGGCCGCTGCATAAATGCGTTGGGGGCCATCAGCACGCACAAGGCGCCGACATAGAGCGCCTGCAGCGCGTTCAAGATCAGCCCCATGTCGTGATAGGGCGGGACCCAGTTCACATAAGTCGACGCGCTTGTGTTGCCGAGCGCAACGCGGATCATCTCCAGGTTCGCGAGCAGATTGGCATGGCTGACCACGACGCCCTTGGGATCGGATGTCGAACCGGAGGTGTATTGCAGGAAGGCCGTGTCGTGCGGCTCGGGCTCGGCGAAGCAATTGGGAGTGGACGGAGCCGGCGCCAGATCGACCGCGAGCCACTGTGGCTGCGCGTGGCGAAAGCGCTCCTTCAAGTCGGCGCGTGCTGCGAAGGTCGGGCTCGTGAGCGCAAGCGCGGGCGAACAATTAGCAAGAATGGCGGCACTGGAATCGCGCGCGCTGTTTCGGCGCGGCATCATCATCGGTACCGCGATCACGCGCGCGATCAGGCAGGCGAAAAAAGCAACCAGGAACTCCAGCCCGGGCGGGAACACCAGGAGGGCGCGCTCCCCGGGTTGCACGCGCTCCGCAAGCCGCCCCGCGAGCGCCTGCGCCTGGTCATGCAGTTCGCGGAAGGTAATGGCCGCCTCTTCCTCGCCGCGGTCGGAGAGGAAAACGTAGGCTCGCTCGTCCGGCTGGTCTTTCGCGCGCCTGGCCAGCAGTGCGACAAGCGAACGGTATGTATCCATGCAAATAGCGGCAGAAGCTCAGGCCGCGGCTGCGCGCTTGTCGGCGAGATAGCGCGACAGGGCGTCGACGGTTGGATAGTCGTAGAAATCATCGGTCGACAGTTCGACGCCGAGCTTCTCTTCCAGCTCCATCATGAGATAGACGAGCATTGCTGAATCGAGCCCCAAACGGCTGAATTTCGTACCGGGTTCGACGCGATCCTGAGGGATTCGGAGCACATTGGCGAGGGCGGCAACGCAGGCCTCTGAGATTTGCTCTCGTGTCATAAAGGATTCCAGGCAGTTGAGGCAGAGCATGATCCGGAAAGCGGAAAACCGGCCTTCTGAAAAGATCGCGCTCCAACGCCGACGACAATACGGGTGCAGCGCCCGTTGTCAATTTCACCTTCCCGGCTTGATTGTGGCTGCGAGCGCGCCGCCCTGGGCGGCGGCTCGTCATGCCCTGTTGTGCGTCAGTCCTGGAAGAAGCCACGCGGCTGAGGCTCATAATATTGCCGCTGCTGGTAGTAACCTTGCGGCGCCGGCGCATAGCCCTGCTGCGCGTTGTACAGGGGTCGGCTGGATCGCGGCGCCGGATAGATCTGCGCATTCGAGCTGCCGTCGGCGGGATAGATGTAGCCATCGTCGGGCCGCTGCTGCGGCAGGGGGCGGCCGCCATAGTACTGCTGTTGCGGCGTCAGCACGACCGGCTGGCCGGAGGCGGAATATTGCTGCTGATAGGGCTGCGCGCTGTCGGCGCGGGCGACGGCCGTGTTGCGGCGCGGATTGCGCGCCAGTGCGATCTGCGAGGAGCCGGTGAGCCTCACCGTGGTATTGAGCACTCCCTGCTCCTGCACCAGCGCGTAGAGTGTCGCCGCGTTCGCCTTCGAAAGCCTTACGCAGCCGTGAGAGGCGGGCGTGCCGAGCCTGCCCTCGGAGTCGGTGCCGTGAATCGCGTGCCCGATCTTGGTGAAGAAGATCGAATGGGGCATCGGCGCGTCGTCGAACTCCTTGGAGAAGTGACTCTCCTCCATGCGGAAAGCGCGGAAGCTGCCATTCGGCGTTTCGTAGGAGGGGATGCCGGTCGAGACCGGCCAGTGATAGCGTTCGACGCCGTCGACTGCGACGGTCATCACCTGGTTGTTCTTGTCGACAGTGATGTCGACATGGGCCTGAGCGGCGGTTGAGGTGAGAAGGGTTAAGCCGGCGAAAGCAGCGAGCAGCGCACGCATTTTACCAATGGCCTCCTGGCCTTATTCCACAGTGCCGCGGCTCTCCGTCCCCGGCACCTACTATGCCGGGAAGCCGTCGTTTGTTCCAGCCGCCGGGCAGCGCATCGTTCATGGATGCGAAGGCCTTGGCAAGGCGCCGGCGAGGCCTGTGCCGCTGACATTTTCGCGAGCCGTAAGGCGCCGCGATCTCCAATTGGTCACAGAGCCGTAACCATTTGGCCGCATCGGCATTTCAGATTCCCTTCGGGCATGATGCGAAAATGCGGATTCCGCTTTCGAAAAGATCATGCTCCAACAGCAACTTGCCGCAGGATTTCAGGAAATCAGGATGCAGAAAACGAAGATTAGGAGCGCGGGCCTTGCGCCGGGTCTGTGGCTGCCTTTCATGTTCGCGACGGCGCTGGCGCTGGCCTTGCTTTCCATCCCTCGTTTCGGTCACGCCCAGGGCATCGTCCGCGGCGCTGAGCAGGGGTCTCGCGAAGGCAACCGGGTCGGCGGTCCCGTGGGCGGCGTGGTTGGTGGGGCGGTCGGCGCGGGCGTCGGCGGCGCCGTGGGCGCGGTGGAGGGCGTGCTCGGCATTCCCCATCGCCGCTGGCACCATCATTGCCGCGGCTTCCGCGACGGCTACGGGCGCTTTCACTGCTATCGGTGACGCTTCTCTCAGGCCGATCTTGTGCAGGCGCGGACTTGTACACCGTCATTCCGGGGCGTGCGAAGCACGAACCCGGAATCTCGCACCACAATCTCCACATTCTTCCAGATTCCGGGCTCCCTCGTGTTCGCGAGCGCCCTGGAATGACGGTGGATATGTCAATTCCGCAAGCGATAGCCGGTCTTGAATATCCACCACACCATGACCATGCAGATCACCAGAAACGTCGCGGTCATGCCGAGGCTCAAGCCCACGCTGACGTCGGCGATTTCATAAAAGCTCCAGCGAAAACCCGAGATCAGGTAGACGACCGGATTGAACAGCGCGATCGTGCGCCAGGTCGGCGGCAGCATGTTCACCGAATAGAAGCTGCCACCGAGGAAGGTCAGGGGCGTCACCACCAGCAAGGGGATCATCTGCAATTTTTCAAAGCCGTCCGCCCAGATGCCGATGATGAAGCCGAACAGGCTGAAGGTCACTCCGGTCAGAACCAGGAAGCACATCATCCAGACGGGATGAAGGATCTTGAGCGGCACGAACAACCCGGCGGTGGCGAGAATGATCATGCCGAGGATGATCGATTTGGTTGCGGCGGCCCCGACATAGCCGAGCACGATTTCGAAATAGGAGATCGGCGCGGAGAGGATTTCATAGATGGTGCCGACGAATTTCGGGAAATAGATGCCGAAGGACGCATTGGTGATGCTCTGCATCAGCACGTTCAGCATCACCAGTCCGGGGACGATGAAGGTGCCGTAGCTCACGCCTTCGACATGGCCGATATGCGAGCCGATCGCGGCGCCGAAGACGATGAAATAGAGCGAGGTGGACACCACCGGCGAGACGATGCTTTGCAGCAGCGTGCGCCAGGTGCGCGACATCTCGAACAGATAGATTGCGCGAATGCCCTGATGATTCATGGCGCGTGCACCAAACTCACGAAAATGTCTTCCAGCGAAGACTGATGGGTGTCGAGGTCGGCAAAGCGGATGCCGGCATCGCGCAGGTCGCTCAAGAGGCTCGTGATACCAGTGTGCTCGCCCTTGGTGTCGTAGTCATAGATGAGCTGGAGTCCGCCGTCGCCGAGTTCGAGCCGGTAGGGGGCGAGTCGCTCGGGGATCGTCTCGATGCGACTCGACAGATGCAGCGTCAGGCGCTTCCTGCCGAGCTTCTGCATCAGCTTCGCCTTGTCCTCGACCAGGATGATCTCGCCCTTGTTGATGACGCCGACGCGGTCGGCCATCTCCTCGGCTTCCTCGATATAGTGCGTGGTCAGGATGATGGTGACGCCGGAAGCTCGGAGCTCGCGAACCACATCCCACATGCCCTTGCGCAATTCGACGTCGACGCCGGCGGTCGGCTCGTCCAGGAACAGGATCTGCGGCTCGTGCGCCAGCGCCTTGGCGATCATCACCCGCCGCTTCATGCCGCCCGACAGCGTGCGGATCATCGAATCCTTCTTGTCCCAGAGCGACAGGTCTTTCAGGACCTTTTCGATATGGGCCGGGTTCTTCGGTTTGCCGAATAGGCCACGGGAGAAGCTCGTGGTCGCCCACACCGTCTCGAAGGCGTCGGTGTGCAGTTCCTGCGGCACCAGCCCGATCAGGGAGCGGGCGGCGCGATAGCCGGTCCTGATGTCATGGCCGCCGACGGTGACGCGGCCTTGCGAGAGGTTGGCGATGCCGCAGATGATGCTGATCAGCGTGGTCTTGCCGGCGCCGTTCGGCCCGAGCAGGGCGAAGATCTCGCCGCGCTCTATGTCGAGATTGATGGTCTTCAGCGCCTTGAATCCGGTGGCGTAGGTCTTCGAAAGATTGGCGACGGAGATGATGGGCGGCATGCAGCGGATCGTTGGGCCAGAAAGCGCGGCGGTGGCATCAGCCCGCTTTGGGGCAGGAGAATGAGAGGTCGTCTGAGATAGGAATGCCCGGCACGTTCCGCAATCGGACGAGAAACCGATTATCTCTTCTTCGCCGACTTCTTTCCGGCCTGTGCCGGGGCGGCCGCAGCCGGTGAGGCTTGCTCGCTCTGCTCGGACTGCCTCGCGACGGTCAAAATCTGGATTTGCAGATTGGCCGGCGAGGTCGGATGCGCCTGGTCGATGAATTGCTCCTCACCCAGACCGAGCGACTGGAAGCGTTTTGAGGACATCTTGAACGTGTTGACCAGCACGTCGCGGATCGCATCCGCCCGGCGCTGGCTCAGCAGCACATTGGCTTCACGCCTGCCGGTGGCGTCGCTGTGGCCGACGATCAGGAAACTGTAGGGCAGCAGCGATGCATTCACCAGCGCATCGGCGAGGCGTCCGAGCGTCTGGTACGAATCGGGGCGAACCACCGGCGTATCCGTATCAAAATGGATGTCGAGGTTGAAGGTCGGCAAATTGAGAAGCTCAGGCGCAATCGGCGGCCGCTTGGCGGGCTCGGGCTCGTTCCGCGATCGGACTCTCGATTTGTCGAGCACCCGCTGGCGCAGGCCAGGGATGTCGAGCTCCGGCGCTGTATCGAAGCGGCTGAGCCGACTGACGATCGCATCCTTCTCCGGAACGTTCTGGCCGCGCGAAGGGGGCATGGTCGCGGCGAAAGCGGCAAGGACGGCCAGTTGCAGGCCCAAGTTCAGGCCGATGCCGCGCAACGCTGCCTTCCCGGGGCGCATCACCGGTACCCCGCATCATCCATGGCCTGCAGACAGTTTCTGCTGACGCCACTGTTTCCGATCAGGCACGGAATCGATTTGCTGGTCTCCTTGGTCGAGCCGTTGCACAGCTTGACGATTTCGCGCCCGCAGGCATTGGCAACCGCGACCCGGGCGGCAATGCGCTTCTGGATCGCGTTGAACGCGCGCAAGTAGCCGCTTCGGCATTCCGGCGACACCACATCGGCGTTGCGCGACAGGCATTCTCTCAGGCGGTTGGCGTCGAAATTGACGCCCCGGCAATTGGCGTCGATCTCCGCGCCGCAGCTCTGCGCCAGCAGCGCCGAGGCGTCACCGAAAGTCAGCTTCTCCGGCGCTCCGACGCGCGCAGTCTGCGCCGACGCCACCGGCGCCGTCGCAACCAGAGCTGCGAAGAACAGGATTCCTCCCCTGACCATGCGGCCATGTCATACGCCGCGCGCCGCACCGGTCAAGACCCACGAAAGGCAGAGCGGGCAGTCAGGGGCGGCCGTTACGCCCGCTCCACAAAGCTGTCGACCACCTTCTTCTCACCGGCCTTCTCGAAGGCGATGGTGAGCTTGTTGCCGTCGATCTTGACCACATGGCCGTAGCCGAACTTCTGGTGGAACACACGGTCGTCGAGCGAGAACTGCGAGACCGTGCCGGTGGATTTTGCGACCAGTTCGCCCTCGATGGTGAGGGGGGCGCGCTTGTTGCGGCTGAAGCCGCCAGCAAATCCGCCGCGCGAGCCTGAGAAGGGCGATTGCTCCTCCTCGAAGCCGCCCCGTCCGCCGCCTCCGCCTTGTCCTTGGCCACCACGGCGAGCCTGCGCGCGCTGCCAGCCGGGCGTCGCATAGCTGGAACCGAAGGATTCCACATTATCGAAGCGCGAGGGGCCGTAGCCGCCGGCGCCGCCCCAGCCCGAGCCGCCCTTGGATTCGGTGATCTCGACGCTGGCGGCGGGCAACTCGTCGAGAAAGCGCGATGGGATCGTGGTCGTCCAGGTGCCGTGGATGCGACGGTTGGTCGCAAAATAGATCTTCGCGCGCCGCCGCGCGCGGGTCAGCCCGACATGGGCAAGCCGGCGCTCTTCTTCGAGACCGGCGCGGCCCTGTTCGTCGAGGGTGCGCTGGCTCGGAAACAATCCTTCTTCCCAGCCCGGCAGGAAGACGTTGTCGAACTCCAGCCCCTTGGCCGAATGCAGCGTCATCAGCGATACCGCGTCCTCTTCCGCGCCGTCCTCGCGGTCCATGACCAGCGCGATGTGTTCGAGGAAGCCTTGCAGGTTCTCGAACTCTTCCATCGAGCGCACCAGCTCCTTCAGGTTTTCCAGCCGTCCGGCGGCATCGGCGGAGCGGTCCTTCTGCCACATCTCGGTATAGCCGCTCTCGTCCAGCACGACCTCGGCGAGCTCGGTGTGGGAGGCGACCTCGGCCTGCGCGCGCCAGCGATCGAATTGCTGGACGACGCCGCGCAGGCTCCCGCGCGCCTTCGGCTTCAATTCGTCGGTCTCGACCACGGCGCGCGCCGCCTCGAACAGCGGGATGCGGCGCTTGCGGGCGTGCTCATGCAGCAGTTGCACGGTGGCATCGCCGAGTCCGCGCTTGGGCACGTTGACGATGCGCTCGAAAGCAAGGTCGTCGGAGGGCGAATTGACCACGCGCAAGTACGCGAGCGCATCGCGGATTTCCGCGCGCTCATAGAAGCGCGGGCCGCCGATCACGCGATAGGGCAGGCCGAGCGTGACGAAGCGGTCTTCGAACTCGCGCATCTGGTAGGAAGCACGCACCAGGATCGCGATCTCGTTGAGCTTGTCGCCCTTGCGCTGCAGCTCCTCGATCTCTTCACCGATGCCGCGGGCTTCCTCCTCCGAATCCCAGGCGCCGGTGACGGTGACCTTCTCGCCGTCGACATCCTCTGTGCGCAGGGTCTTGCCGAGCCGGCCCTCGTTATGCGCGATGAGGTAGGAGGCGGACGCGAGGATATGGCCGGTGGAGCGATAATTGCGCTCGAGCCGGATCACTTTGGCGCCCGGAAAGTCGTGCTCGAAGCGCAGGATGTTGTCGACCTCCGCCCCGCGCCAGCCGTAGATCGACTGGTCGTCGTCGCCGACGCAGCAGATGTTTTTGGGGTGGGGGGCTGACGT